>NZ_JBWKPU010000017.1:0-117370 GCF_059418405.1 Pseudomonas sp. GW821-FHT09A09 | reverse complement strand
GTCGGGGTAAGGGGATTCGAACTCCTGACATCCTGCTCCCAAAGCAGGCGCGCTACCGGACTGCGCTATACCCCGGTTTGAAATTGGCTCCGTGACCAGGACTCGAACCTGGGACCCAATGATTAACAGTCATTTGCTCTACCGACTGAGCTATCACGGAACTACATATTTCAAAGTACAACTTCTACTGCGGTGTAACCTTCTCTTCGAGTCTTCCGTATCGCTACGTTGTCATGTCTGAGGCGCGCTATTCTACAATCTTAAAAACCTCTGTCAACCCTTTAAATTGCTTTTAAGACAATGATTTGCGCTTGTTTCTGATTTCTTCTTGGGGAGAAGAAACCCGTGGGCTGACGTTGTTGCGGGGCGCACTTTACTAGCCTTTTCCTTACAGTTCAACGCCCTATCGAAAAAAAAGGCCCCGCGATGCGGGGCCTCCTTTTACAACGCCACTGACTGGGATTAGTGGAAGACGATTTCGTCGTTTTCCACCGTCGCCTCGACGCTGGTACCCGGCATAAAGCTGCCCGACAAAATCAACTGCGCCAACGGGTTTTCGATCCAGCGCTGAATCGCACGTTTCAGAGGCCGTGCGCCATACACCGGGTCGTAACCCACCGCGATCAGCTTATCCAACGCCTCGCCGCTCAGCACCAGGTCCAGCTCGCGCTCCGCCAGACGGCCACGCAGGCGACCCAGTTGGATCTCGGTAATGCCCGCAATCTGATCCCGCGCCAGAGGCTCGAAGATCACCACTTCATCGACCCGGTTGATAAATTCCGGGCGGAAGTGGCTGGTTAGCGCATCCATGACAGCAGCGCGCTGGCCTTCACGGTCCCCCACCAGTTCCTGGATCTGTGCCGAGCCCAGGTTGGAGGTCATCACGATCACCGTATTACGGAAGTCCACGGTACGCCCGTGGCTGTCCGTCAGGCGGCCATCCTCCAGCACTTGCAGCAAGATGTTGAACACATCCGGGTGTGCCTTCTCGACCTCATCCAGCAAGATCACCGAGTAAGGCTTGCGCCGCACGGCTTCGGTTAGGTAACCGCCTTCTTCGTAACCCACATAGCCTGGTGGTGCGCCGATCAGGCGAGCCACCGAGTGTTTCTCCATGAACTCGGACATGTCGATCCGTACCATGGCCTCTTCCGTATCAAAGAGGAACTCAGCCAAGGCCTTGCACAGCTCAGTCTTACCCACGCCGGTCGGGCCGAGGAACATGAACGAGCCACTTGGGCGGTTCGGGTCGGACAAGCCGGCTCGCGAACGCCGTACCGCGTTGGCCACCGCCACCACGGCCTCTTCCTGGCCGATCACGCGCTGGTGCAACAGGCTTTCCATCTTCAGCAGCTTGTCGCGCTCGCCCTCAAGCATTTTCGACACGGGAATACCGGTCCACTTCGAGACGACCTCGGCGATTTCTTCCTCGGTCACTTTGCTGCGCAGCAACTGGTTTTCACTGTGCCCATGCTGGTCGACCATCTGCAGGCTGCGCTCCAGGTCCGGGATCACCCCGTACTGCAACTCGGCCATGCGGTTCAGGTCGCCTTTACGGCGTGCAGCTTCCAGCTCCTGGCGGGACTGCTCGATTTTCTGCTGGATCTGCGCAGAGCCCTGCACTTCAGCTTTTTCCGAGGTCCAGATTTCTTCCAGGTCCGAATACTCGCGTTCCAGGCGCACGATTTCTTCCTGGAGTTTTTCCAGGCGTTTCTTCGCTGCGTCGTCCTCTTCTTTCTTCAGGGCCTGGGATTCGACTTTCAGTTGAATCAGGCGCCGATCCAGACGGTCGAGCACTTCCGGCTTGGAGTCGATCTCCATGCGGATACGGCTGGCCGCTTCGTCGATCAGGTCGATGGCCTTGTCGGGCAACTGACGGTCAGTGATGTAGCGGTGGCTCAATTTGGCCGCCGCAATGATCGCGCCGTCAGTGATTGCCACCTTGTGGTGGACCTCATACCGCTCTTTCAGGCCACGCAGGATCGCGATGGTGTCTTCTTCGCTCGGCTCTTCCACCAGCACTTTCTGGAAGCGACGCTCAAGGGCCGCGTCCTTTTCAATGTACTGGCGGTACTCGTTGAGCGTCGTGGCGCCCACGCAGTGCAACTCACCCCGTGCCAAGGCAGGCTTGAGCATGTTGCCAGCATCCATGGAGCCCTCGCCTTTACCGGCGCCGACCATGGTATGCAGTTCGTCGATAAACAGAATGATCTGCCCTTCCTGCTTCGACAATTCATTAAGCAGAGATTTGAGGCGCTCTTCGAACTCGCCACGGAACTTGGCGCCGGCAATCAACGAGCCCATGTCCAACGAGAGCAGGCGCTTGCCTTTAAGGCCGTCCGGCACTTCACCATTAATGATGCGCTGGGCCAGGCCTTCGGCAATCGCGGTTTTACCCACGCCAGGCTCACCGATCAGCACTGGGTTGTTCTTGGTGCGACGTTGCAGTACCTGAATGGTGCGACGAATTTCATCGTCACGGCCGATCACCGGGTCGAGCTTGCCCTCTTCGGCGCGCTTGGTCAGGTCGACGGTGTATTTGTCCAGGGCCTGGCGCGACTCCTCATGATTGGGGTCGTTTACCGCGTCACCGCCACGCAGGTTGTTGATGGCGTTTTCCAGGGCTTTCTTGCTCACGCCCTGGCCCAGCAACAATTTGCCGAGCTTGCTGTTCTCGTCCATGGCGGCGAGCAGCACCAGTTCGCTGGAGATGAACTGGTCACCCTTCTGCTGCGCCAAGCGGTCGGCCTGGTTGAGCAGGCGCGCCAATTCCTGCGACATGTTCACGTCGCCGGTCGGGTTTTGGATTTTCGGCAGTTGGTCGAGCTCTTTGCTCAACTCCTTGCGCAGGCTGTTGACGTCAAAGCCCACCTGCATCAGCAAGGGCTTGATAGAACCACCTTGCTGTTCCAGGAGCGCCTGCATCAAGTGCGCAGGCTCAATGGCCGGGTGGTCGAGGCCCACCGCCAAGGATTGAGAGTCAGACAGTGCCAACTGCAATTTGCTGGTTAAACGATCAATACGCATTAGTCACCTTCCTTTTGAGCAGGCCGGAGCTATAAAACATCCTGAATGAAGAAACCTGCCAGATACCCCTATAGATGGGGTGGATTCTGGAAGATTCAAGCGAACGATGGCTGATATGGATCAGGTTTGATTCAGGTCAAGAGAGTCTAGCGTTCAAGCCAGACAAGAGAGGCGAAACGTCCGGTGCGAGGGCTGCGCCGGTAAGAAAAGAAGCGGGGGTCGGTCACCGTGCAGAACCCACCACCATAAACAGCAGTAACACCGCGTGCGGCAAGACGCAGGCGGGCCAGCTGATAGATGTCGGCCATGAACTTGCCCGGGTTGTGGCTGGGCACAAATGCTTCTGCTGTGATCGGCAGTTGCTGCATGAAGGCTTCACGCACTTCCGGGCCGACTTCGAAGGCTTTTGGGCCGATTGCCGGGCCGAGCCAGACCAGAACATCTTCGGGCTCAGCGTCCAGGCGTTCGAAAGCAGCTTCCAGCACACCCGCCGCCAGGCCGCGCCACCCGGCATGCGCCGCCGCTACGCGGGTACCGGCGCGATTGCAAAACAACGCGGGCAGGCAATCGGCAGTCATTGATGTGCAGGCAATGCCTGGAGTGCTGGTCCAACTGGCGTCGGCTTCAGCGGTGCGAGCAGGATCAGCCTCGACCACATTTACGCCGTGAACCTGGCGCAGCCAGGCCGGCTGAATGCCGAAGGCCTCACTGAGACGACGGCGATTCTCAAGGACGGCCTCAAGGTCGTCTTCGACATGATCGCCCAGGTTGAGGCTGTCGAACGGCGCCAGGCTGACGCCGCCCGCCCGGGTGGTGACGCAGGCTTTCACCTGAGCCGGCGCAGGCCAGTCAGGAATCAGCCAGTCACTCATCCGATAAATGCCTCGCGATCCTGCTTGAGCAGCGACAGCAACCAGACCAGATCGTCTGGCAGAGGCGATTCCCAACTCATCCGCTTACCGCTCGTCGGATGATCCAGTTCCAGGAAGCGTGCATGCAGGGCCTGGCGCGGGAAGTTTTTCAGCGAATCAACCATGGTCGCACTGGCCGCAGGCGGAATACGGAAGCGGCCACCGTAGGCCGGATCTCCGACCAACGGGAAGTTGATGTGGGCCATGTGCACGCGAATCTGGTGGGTACGGCCGGTTTCCAGCTTGACCCGCACGTGAGTGTGGGAGCGGAAACGCTCGAGCACGCGGTAGTGGCTGACGGCCTGCTTGCCGCCTTCCATCACCGCCATACGCTGGCGCTGCTGGCCGTGGCGGCCGATAGGGGCATTGATCTTGCCTCCCGCCACCACCACGCCGATCACGATGCACTCGTAGATCCGGCTGACGCTACGACTTTGCAATTGTGTGACCAACTGCGTCTGCGCCTGGATGGTCTTGGCCACCACCATCAAGCCGGTGGTGTCCTTGTCCAGGCGGTGCACGATGCCGCAGCGAGGAACATTGATGATGTCTGGCACATGGTGCAGCAAGGCATTGAGCAAGGTGCCATCAGCGTGCCCAGCTGCCGGGTGAACCACCAGGCCTGCGGGTTTGTTGATGACCAGGATGTCGTCGTCTTCATAGACGATGTCCAGCTCGATGTCCTGGGCGACCCATTCTCCCTGGGCTTCCTGCTCGGCAGTCAGCTCGAGAATCGCACCGCCATGGACTATGTCTCGCGGGCGGATAACCGCTCCATCCACAGTCAGGCGGCCGTCTTTGATCCAGGCGGAAAGGCGCGAGCGCGAGTGCTCAGCGAATAATTGTGCGGCGACTTGATCGAGGCGTTGGCCGCCCAATTCGGACGGCACCTCTGCGCGAAGTTCAATTTTATCGGACATGCTCAGACTAGGCGTGGCACAGCCTTTGGTTTCGGCTGCGCGCTTGTGGTTAAATACGGCGTCTTTTGCCCCGAGGCTTTCAACGGGGCGCTCATCATAACAGGACGGCCCCGCCCAAGACAGCGGCCGTCATAGGGACGCAAGCCGCCATGCAAGTGAAACACCTGCTGCTGATCGCCATCCTCGCCATGACTGCTGCTTGCTCGTCAACAAAGGAAGTCGTCGACGAAAACCTGAGCGAAGTCGAGCTGTACCAACTAGCTCAGAAAGACTTGGACAATAATAGCTACACCAGCGCCACAGCCAAGCTGAAGGCCCTGGAGTCGCGCTATCCGTTCGGACGCTACGCCGACCAGGCCCAGCTCGAGCTGATCTACGCCAACTACAAGAACGCCGAGCCGGAAGCTGCCAAGTCCGCCGCCGAGCGCTTCATTCGCCTGCACCCGCAGCACCCGAACGTGGACTACGCCTACTACATGAAGGGCCTGACCTCGTTCGACCAGGACGTTGGCCTGCTGGCGCGCTTCCTGCCGCTGGACATGACCAAGCGTGACCCGGGTGCTGCCCGCGACTCCTACAACGAGTTCGCCCAGCTGACCAGCCGCTACCCGAACAGCCGCTACGCGCCAGACGCCAAGCAGCGCATGATCTACCTGCGCAACCTGCTGGCTTCCTACGAAATTCACGTAGCCCACTACTACCTGACTCGTCAGGCTTATGTAGCCGCCGCCAACCGTGGCCGTTATGTAGTGGAAAACTTCCAGGAAACCCCTTCCGTGGGTGATGGCCTGGCCGTGATGACCGAGGCTTACCAGCGCCTGCACCTGGACGCCCTGGCGGCCACCAGCCTGGAAACCCTGAAACTCAACTACCCGGACCATCCAAGCCTGAAAGACGGCCAGTTCGTGCCTCAGGTTGCCGAGGCGGACAACCGCTCGTGGTTGAGCAAGTACACCCTGGGTCTGATCGAGTCCCGTCCACCGCTGCCGCCGGGCGAAACCCGCGCCAACCAGGACGTGATGAAGCAATTCCAGGACGCCAAGGACGCGATCCCTTCGGACCTCAAGCCGCATGATGAAAATGGCGACGTGATTGAAGAAGAGACACCGCAGGCCCTGGGCAATAACCAGGACCGCTCGTGGTTCAGCTACATGACCTTCGGTGTGTTCGACTGATACGTCGACGCAACGCAAAAGGGAGCCCCTCGGGGCTCCCTTTTTTATGGGCGAGCATTATTGCGCTGTGCGCCTGCCACGTCCTTGGCTAAACTGGCGCATTCCCTGTCGAGAAACTGCCCATCATGGTTCGTCTACTGTTCTGGATTGCCGTTATTGCTGCCGCGGTTTGGTTCTGGCGCAAATTCAAAAGCCCGGCCGCCAAACAGCAAAGGACCAGCGAGCCCGACGCAGCCCTGATGGTGCGCTGCGCCCACTGCGGCGTGCACCTGCCGCAGGACCGCGCCCTAAGCTCACGCCAGGAGTGGTACTGCACCCAGGCGCATCTTGAGCAAGGCCCGAAGTCTATCCAGCGTTGAGTCGGCCTTCTGGCGCATAAGGCGCCGGATCAATGATCGGTGCTCGGTCCAGCAACAAATCAGCAAACAGCTGGCAGGATGCAGGGGCAAGCACCAGCCCATTGCGGTAATGCCCGCAGTTGAGCCAAAGCCCGTCAAAACCGGGCACCTTTCCGATGTAAGGAATGCCTTCGGGTGAGCCAGGACGCAATCCGGCCCAATGCCCTACCACTTCGGCATCCGCCAGCGCGGGAATCAGCTCAACCGCCGAGGCCTTGAGGCTTTCCAAGGCCACGTCAGTCGGGGTCTTGTCGAACCCCTCATGCTCCAGCGTACTGCCGATCAAGATGTGCCCGTCACGCCGCGGGATCGCATAACGCCCCTTGGCCAGGACCATGCTCGACAGGAAGTCCGAGGCGCACTTGTACAGGATCATCTGGCCTTTGACCGGTTCCACGGGCAGAGACAGGCCCAGCTTGCCCAGCAACTTGCCGCTCCAAGCCCCTGCAGCCAGCACGACCTGATCGCCAAGAATAGGCCCCACCGCCGTTTCCACCCCCACGACCTTGTCGCCGTTCAGGACAAACCCCGCCACTTCGCACTGTTCATGAACCGTGACACCGGGCAGCGCCAACAACGCCGCCTTCAGGGATTTGACCAGCCGCGGGTTCCGAACATTGGCCACGTCAGCCATGTAGATCGCCTGGGAGTAACCGCTACCCAGTACCGGAACCGCGTCATGGGCCGCCGACACATCCACCTTGCTCAATGGCCGGCCTTCTCGGGCCGCCCACGCGAGAGCGTCGGCTTCATCCTCCAAGTCGAGCCAGTACAAACCTGTGGTGTGAACTTCGGGGTCAATGCCGGTGGCGGCAAACAATCGTTGCGCCAATTGTGGATAAAAGTCCTGGGACCAATGAGCCAAGGCCGTCACTGCCGGGCTATAGCGCCACGGATACAGCGGCGAAACAATGCCGCCCCCCGCCCAGGAGGATTCCTGCCCAAGCCCTGAGCGCTCCAGCAAGACCACCGCCTGCCCTTGACTGGCAAGGTTGAACGCCGTCAACAACCCGATCACCCCGCCACCGACAATCACCACTTGTTGCTGCTTAGCCATCATATGATCCAGACGATAAAAAGGGAAAAGCGCCCCTGGCGCCCACGCATGCAGCACGCTCATCATTGCCCCCAGCACGCTTTGCGCGATTGCTCGGATGCAGCACCAGGGTTGCTTCGTTCACCCGTACTGGTCAGCTGAAACGCTGCACAGGGGTCGCCCGCCATGACAGAGTCGGCGGCGGGTGTGGCTACCAGGCTGAAATCCTGAGGGTTCAGTGCAGCGGTGATTCTATAGCGATCGTTGCCCGCACTGATGCCGCTTGCATCAATAAAAGTGCCGTTCCTCGTATAAAACCGCTCCAGGGACTGGGCCTGCTCAGTGAGTAGCGCAACGATTTCTGCGCGATAGACCTTTTTTATATGCCGGGTGTACCCGGGGTAAGCGATAGCAGCCAACAACGCGATGATCGTCACCGCCACCAGTAACTCGAACAGGGTAAACCCTCGGCAATCCTTGCCCATTAAAACGCTCCTTATTGAAGTTGCCGCCACAAAATTCGTTGAAAGCGCGGGCCAGCGCCTTCATCCACCCGAGCAAACACCGACTCCAGCACCGAGCGCGACTGGCCACTGAACCCCACGGCCGTCACTCGGAACAGCACAGCAGGCGTTTGAGGCGGCAAATGCGCCAGCCCCACGCCCGCCCCTATTGATTGAACGCCATAAAGCCCCCCTTTCATTGCCACCCAGGAGACTTCTGAAAGCGGATTCGTGCCTGCTCCCATCACAGAGGCTGACTCGCTCGGCGGCGCACAGGTGATGATCGAGTGGCACACCGGCAGCGCGTCTCCTGCACGCTGGACAATCGACTCCCCCACCCTCAGGCCGCTTTCAGCACTTTGAAACGATTGATTGCTGTGCCAGGCACTCCCCGCCATCTTTTGCTGGGACACTGCCCCCTGCATCGATGACAAACCGAGCAAGGACAGCAACAGTAAAAACACCAGGCTGATCAGCAACACCATGCCCGCCTGTCGTGAATGAAAACCCGCACTCAGCGTCATGGCGCCCTACCCCAACCGATTACGCAGCGCCGCCACGACGCTGTAGGTTTGATCCTTCACGCGCCCCGTCGGGTCGCGCAGCGTCATGAGAATCCGCACGCTGCGTATCAGCGATTCGTCCGCCGGGTTGGCGTCGTATCGTTCCACCTGTGTCGAGTCCTGCCGGGCTGCCAGGCCGAAACTGATATCGAACGCCTGCACGTTATCCACAAGCACCGCCTTGGCCGGCGCCGCAGGTGAGCTGATCTTCAATTGGGCAGCCTCAAACGTGTAGGTCAGCTGGCGTATGGCAAATCGGATCTGGCCAGGTGCCGGAGGTGGCGAACTTCCCGCATAGGCTTGCGCGGCGCCCGTACAGTCGGAGAGAACCGTCCAGTCGGGCTTACCACCCTCCGCACCAAAATCGGCAGCGACAACGGTCAGTGACCTTGCCCCGCCCTCTGCGCTCCAGCCGATAGGACGGTCAAATGCAGGCGGTGCGTTATCGATAAAGGCCGGCGCCAGACAGCCAAACATGCCGGCAAGGCGAATGTCCTGGAGGATCTTGCCAAAGGCAAACCGAGCATCGTCCTGCAGCACCATCGCTGCCTGCTGGCTGGCGTGGGTGGCTCGCGCACTGATAGCCACCTGGCCTACCCCCAGCACCAGCACCAAGCCGACGGCCAAGGCCATCAACAGCTCCACCAGACTGAACCCCCTGGCCAAGCACCTCATTGCTCCACCTGCGCTTCATTGCCGATGCGACTGGTCAAGGTGAAAGTCTCACGGGCGCCAGAGCGATTCGTCCCCCTGCTGTCATCCCAGGTGATGCTGACGGTCACTTCATTGGCACTGATCGCCACCGTGCCTTTGGCACCCTTGCCGGCAAAGCCAAGGATATTGGCTTCGAAATCGTGCAGGTCCACATCACGCACGCTAGTGGTAGCGATGCTCGCCACCGAGTGTTTGCCCTGCTCCCATGAATAATCGACACCGGCGTTTGCGCGAATCCGGTCGAGCATGTCGTAGGCAATGAAACTGGCCTGGCTGGTCATCCTTGAGCTGTCGGTGTACTTGAGCGCATTGAGCTGCATGACCGCAGCCCCCAGCAGGCCGATGGCAAGGATCAGGACGGCCACCAGCACCTCTATCAAGGTCATGCCGGTTTGGTACCGAGGTAAAGCACTTGGAAGCAGTAGGTTATGGAAGGCAAACATTACCGTCGTCGTCCGTGTCGAAGGCCAAGAAACGCAGATAACTCCTGCTGTACGGCCCAAGACTAGCGCCGGTTTTTAGCGGGCGCTGCAACCGGAACAAAGGGAAATACTTTGGACATAAAGGCCATCACTCGACACCCAATGGCCAGGGCTATACCTACCCTTTCAACGTGAAACGCTTACCCCGCCCATGGAGGGACGGCACATGACCCAACGCGGCTTTACCCTGATCGAACTGCTGCTTAGCCTGGTCCTGAGCGGCATCCTTGCGCATCTCGCGGTCCCCAGCTTCAAGGGTTTGCTTGAATCGCAAAAGCTGCAAAGCGCGGCGCAGTCCCTGGCCGCAGGGTTGCGCTATGCGCGCACCGAGGCCATTTCACGCAATCGCGCGGTGATCATTCATGCACGGGATGATGACTGGAGTCGGGGCTGGCGGGTGATTCTGGATATCAGCGGGCGCGGGCATCTGGACGATGACAATCCGGTGCTGCTGGAGCAGCAGGACGATGGTCGAGTACCCATCGTGGGAAATGGCCCGGTCAAGAACCAAGTCCGCTTCAGCGGGCTGGGCGAACCGGTATTTTCGGGCGGAGGGTTTCGAGCCGGGACTGTGCATGTGTGCGCCACAGACCGGGCGCACAGCGTGCATCAGGTGGTGCTTGCGCCCAGCGGGCGCATCAGCCTGCGCAGCGAGGCCGCCGAGCAGGCATTGTGCCGCAGTGACGGCACCCTGGCACTCAGAGCAGCGAACGAACCCGCAGCTCCTTGGGCATCGAGAAGGTGATGTTCTCCTCTCGGCCGGCCAACTCATCGGCACCGGTAGCTCCCCACGCATGCAACTGCTGGATCACACCACGCACCAGCACTTCCGGCGCCGAAGCGCCTGCGGTGATACCGATACGCTCGACGCCGTCGAACCAGCTGCGTTGCAGGTCTTCGGCACCGTCGATCAGGTACGCGGGTGTTGCCATGCGCTCGGCCAATTCACGCAGGCGGTTGGAGTTGGAGCTGTTGGGGCTGCCAACCACCAGGACCACATCGCATTCATTGGCCAGTTGCTTGACCGCGTCCTGGCGGTTTTGCGTGGCGTAGCAGATGTCGTCCTTGCGCGGCCCACCAATCGCCGGGAAACGACTGCGCAGCGCGTCGATTACACGGCTGGTGTCATCCATGGACAAGGTGGTCTGAGTGACAAATGCCAGGCGCTCAGGGTTGTGCACTTGCAGGTTGGCGACGTCTTTTTCGTCTTCCACCAGGTAGATCGCGCCGCCATTGCTGGCGTCGTACTGGCCCATGGTGCCTTCGACTTCCGGGTGCCCGGCGTGGCCGATCAGGATGCACTCACGGCCATCACGGCTATAGCGGGCAACCTCGATGTGCACCTTGGTCACCAGCGGGCAGGTGGCATCGAAGACTTTCAGGCCACGGCCTGCGGCTTCGGTACGCACGGCCTGGGAAACACCGTGGGCACTGAAGATAACGATCACGTCGTCCGGTACCTGGTCCAGTTCTTCGACAAAGATGGCGCCGCGTGCGCGCAAGTCTTCAACCACGAATTTGTTGTGGACGACTTCATGGCGCACATAGATCGGCGGCCCGAAGACTTCCAGGGCGCGGTTGACGATTTCGATCGCCCGGTCCACGCCGGCGCAGAAGCCACGGGGGTTGGCGAGTTTGATTTGCATGCTGTGCCTCGTGTCTTGCTGGGCAAGAAGTTGGATCAACTCAGCTCTATAAGAGTAAGCCTTTGTGGGAGCCGGGCTTGCCCGCGATGCAGACGACTCGGTTTATCAGGTACACCGAGGTGATGCAATCGCAGGCAAGCCAGCTCCCACACAAGCCCGACACCCACAGGCGCTGGTTTCGTCAATCAGATCGCTTTAACGTCGATGATTTCAACATCAAAGGTCAAGGTTTTACCGGCCAACGGGTGGTTGAAGTCGATGGTCACTTGCGCGTCATCGAAGGTTTTAACCACGCCAGGCAGTTCGGTGTTCGCCGCATCGTTGAAGATCACCAACAAGCCCTCCGACAGGTCCATGTCCTGGAACTGCGAGCGCGGGATGATCTGCACGTTCTGCGGATTCGGCTGGCCAAAGGCGTTTTCCGGCAGGATCTGCAGGGTGCGCTTGTCGCCGGCCTTGAAACCGAACAGGGCCGCTTCGAACCCCGGCAGCAGGTTGCCATCGCCGACCTTGAAGGTCGCCGGGGCTTTGTCGAACGTGCTGTCGACCGTGTCGCCGTTTTCCAGGCGCAGTGCGAAATGCAAAGTGACTTCCGTGTTCTGGCCGATGCGTTGCTCAGCCAATACCTGATCAGTCATTGACGGTCTCTCCGGTTTTCTTACTTTTGAACATATCCAACGCCAGCATGATTGCACCGACGGTGATGGCGCTGTCGGCAAAGTTGAACGCCGGGAAGTACCAGCGGTTCTGCCAATGCACCAGAATGAAATCGATCACATGGCCCAGGGCGATGCGGTCATACAGGTTGCCCAACGCGCCGCCCAGCACCAGGGCCAGCGCGATAGCCAGCCAGGTATCATCGCGACCCAGGCGCTTGAGCCACACCACCAGCACTGCACTGACCACCACGGCGATCAGTGCAAACAGCCAGCGCTGCCAGCCGGAGCTGTCAGCCAGGAAGCTGAAGGCAGCGCCCGTGTTGTAGGCCAAGGTCCAGCTGAAGTAGTCGGGAATGACCACGATCTGCTGATACATCTGCAAGGCGCCTTCGAAATGAACCTTGCTGACCTGGTCGATGACCAGGACCAGCACGCTCAGTACGAGCCAACCCAGACGTCCAAAACGACTGGCTTTAGGCATAGTGGCGAACCTCGCCAGTACCGCTGATGTTGTCAACGCAACGACCGCAGATTTCCGGATGCTCAGGGTTCACGCCGACGTCTTCACGGCAGTGCCAGCAACGGGCGCACTTGGCGAAAGCCGACTTGACCACTTTGAGCTTGAGGCCCGGTACTTCGGTGGCCACGGCGTCTGCCGGTGCCTGGGCAAACGGCGCCAGGCTGGCGGTCGAAGTGATCAGTACGAAGCGCAGTTCGTTGCTCAGCTTGGCCAGGTCGGCGGTCAGGCCTTCCTCGGCAAACAGGGTGACTTCGGCTTGCAGGTTCCCACCGACGGCCTTGGCCGCACGCTGCACTTCCAGCTCCTTGTTCACCGCGACCTTGACGGCCATCACGCCTTCCCAGTACTCGCGGCCCAATTCGAAGTCGGCCGGCAGTTCGGTCAGGCCTTCGTACCAGGTGTTGAGCATCACGGACTCGTTGCGCTCGCCCGGCAGGTATTCCCACAGTTCGTCGGCGGTGAAGGCCAGGATCGGCGCGATCCAGCGCACCAGCGCTTCAGAGATGTGGAACAGCGCGGTCTGCGCCGAACGGCGCGCCTTGCTGTTGGCGCCGGTGGTGTACTGGCGGTCCTTGATGATGTCGAGGTAGAAACCACCCAGCTCCTGCACGCAGAAGTTGTGGATCTTCGAGTAGACGTTCCAGAAGCGATATTCACCGTAGTTTTCCTGCAGCTCGCGTTGCAGCAACAGGGTACGGTCGACGGCCCAACGGTCGAGGGCAAGCATGTCCTCGGCCGGCAGGATGTCGGTGGCCGGGTTGAAACCGGTCAGGTTCGACAGCAGGAAGCGTGCGGTATTGCGGATACGGCGGTAGGCATCGGCGCTGCGTGCCAGGATCTGATCCGACACGGCGATCTCGCCCGAGTAGTCGGTCGACGCTACCCACAGACGCATGATGTCGGCGCCCAGGGTGTCGTTGATCTTTTTCGGTTCGATCACGTTTTTCAGCGACTTGGACATCTTGCGACCCGTCTCGTCGACGGTGAAGCCGTGAGTCAGCAGTTCGCGGTACGGCGCGTGGTTGTCGATGGCGCAACCGGTGAGCAACGACGAGTGGAACCAGCCACGGTGTTGGTCCGAGCCTTCCAGGTACAGGTCGGCACGCGGGCCGGTCTCGTGGCCCATCGGGTGCGAGCCGCGCAGGACGTGCCAGTGCGTGGTGCCCGAGTCGAACCAGACGTCGAGGGTGTCGCTGATCTTGTCGTACTGCGGCGCTTCGTCGCCCAGCAGTTCGGCAGCGTCCAGCTTGAACCAGGCTTCGATGCCTTCCTGCTCAACGCGCTGGGCAACGATTTCCATCAGTTCGACGGTACGTGGGTGCAGCTCGCCGCTTTCCTTGTTCAGGAAGAACGGGATCGGCACGCCCCAGTTACGCTGGCGGGAGATGCACCAGTCGGGACGGTTGGCGATCATCGAGTGCAGGCGCGCCTGGCCCCAGGCCGGAACGAACCTGGTGTCTTCGATGGCTTTGAGCGAGCGTACACGCAGGGTGTCGCCGCTGGTGGGCTCTTTGTCCATCCCGATGAACCACTGCGCAGTCGCGCGGTAGATCAGCGGAGTCTTGTGGCGCCAGCAATGCATGTAGCTGTGCTGGATGGTGGCGGTTTGCATCAGCGCACCGACTTCACGCAGTTTTTCGATGATCGGCTGATCGGCCTTGAAGATGAACTGGCCGCCGAAGAACTCCAGCGACGGCACGTACACGCCGTTGCTTTGCACCGGGTTGATGATGTCATCGTTGACCAGGCCGTACTTCTTGCAGATCACAAAGTCGTCCACGCCATAGGCGGGCGAGCAGTGAACGATGCCAGTACCCGAACCCAGTTCGACGTAGTCAGCCAGGTACACCGGCGACAGACGGTCGTAGAACGGGTGACGGAAGTTGATCAGTTCCAGCGCAGAGCCGGTGGTGGTGGCGATGACCGAACCTTGCAGCTCGTAACGGGCCAGGCAGGCTTCAACCATTTCCTCGGCCAGCACCAGCAGGCGATCACCGACATCCACCAGGGCGTAGGTGAATTCCGGGTGCACGTTCAGCGCCTGGTTGGCAGGGATGGTCCACGGGGTGGTGGTCCAGATCACGATGGCCGCAGGCTTGCTCAGGCTCGCCAGGCCAAAGGCCTCGGCCAGCTTGGTGTCGTCGGCGATCGGGAAGGCCACGTCGATGGTCGAGGACTTCTTGTCTTCGTACTCGACTTCCGCTTCGGCCAGGGCCGAACCGCAGTCGAAGCACCAGTTCACGGGCTTGAGGCCCTTGAACACGAAACCGCCCTTGACGATTTCGGCCAAGGCACGGATTTCACCGGCCTCGTTCTTGAAGTTCATGGTCTTGTACGGGTTGTCCCACTCGCCCAGCACACCCAGGCGGATGAACTCGGACTTCTGGCCTTCGATCTGCTCGGTGGCGTAGGCACGGCACAGTTCGCGGGTTTTATCCGCGCCCAGGTTCTTGCCGTAGGTCACTTCGACCTTGTGCTCGATCGGCAGGCCGTGGCAATCCCAGCCCGGCACGTACGGCGCATCGAAGCCCGACAGGGTTTTCGAACGCAGGATCATGTCCTTGAGGATTTTGTTCAGCGCATGACCGATGTGAATCGTGCCGTTGGCATAAGGAGGGCCGTCGTGCAGGACGAATTTCGGACGATCCTTGCCAATTTCGCGCAACTTTCCGTACAGGCCAATACTGTCCCAGCGCTGCAGGATCTGCGGTTCGCGCTGTGGCAGGCCGGCCTTCATTGGGAAGGCGGTGTCCGGAAGGTTTAGCGTGGCTTTATAGTCGGTCATTTAAGGCTCTTCGGTTAGCGATGGGCGCTAGGTGCGGCTAGTGCACGGGCGGCGGCGACATCCGCATTGATCGCCGTTTTCAACGCCTCAAGGGAGGCGAAACGCTGCTCTTCACGCAGCTTCTGGTGGAAAACCACCGTCAAACGCCGGTCATACAGATCACCGGCAAAATCCAAAAGGTGAACTTCCAGGTGGGCCTTGCCATCACCTGCAACCGTGGGCCTGACGCCTATGTTGGCGACTCCCGGCCACGATTGACCGTCGATGTCGACGCTCACCAGGTAAACCCCGGTGAGCGGCACACGACGGCGCTTGAGTTGCACGTTGGCGGTTGGCGTGCCCAGTTGGCGCGCCAGCTTCTGGCCGTGCAGTACCCGCCCGGCAATGCGGAACGGGCGACCGAGCAAGCGCTCGGCCAAGGCGAAGTCGGCAGCGGCCAGGGCGTTACGCACCTGGGTACTGCTCACGCGCAGGCCGTCCAGTTCGACGGTTTGCGCGGCTTCGACGGTAAACCCCTGGCTGACGCCCGCCTGTTGCAGGAAATCGAAATCTCCCACACGGTCGCAACCAAAGCGGAAGTCGTCGCCGACCTCCAGGTGCTGTACGCCCAGGCCGTCCACCAGGATACGGTCAACGAACTCGGCGGCGCTGAGGCTTTGCAAACGTTGGTTGAAGGCCAGGCAGAGGACGCGGTCCACGCCTTCTTCGGCCAGCAATTGCAGCTTGTCCCGCAACCGGGCCAGGCGTGCCGGCGCCGTCTCAGGACTGAAATATTCCCGCGGCTGTGGCTCAAAAATCACCACGCAGCTGGGCACGCCCAACTCGACCGCCCGCTCACGCAGCCGGGCCAGGATAGCCTGGTGGCCACGGTGAACACCGTCAAAGTTGCCAATAGTGGCGACGCAGCCCCGATGCTGGGGGCGCAGGTTGTGGAGACCTCGAACCAGCTGCATAACGCGCTTCTTGCTCATAAAGTGGTCGATTATAACCACACCCGGGCCCGGACGACAGGCAACAGAACAGGCCAAATGGATCGAATCGATAAAACAACCGTTTTATCGCGGCAAAGTCTCTATCCCAGGGACTTTCGATTGAAATCCCGCAGACGGAAGCCCTGCAGCAGCAACATCCCGAAGTACACCACCACGCCAGCCACCACCAATACGCCAAGGCGCAGGAAGCGTTCCAGCATATGGCCTTCATCCCAGGCGGGCATGAAGTGCATCAAGCCAAGCAACACCGCCGACATCGCCGACACCGCTACCAGCAGCTTAAGGGCAAACATGCCCCAGCCCGGCTGTGGCTGGAACATCTGCTGCTTGCGCAGTTGGTAGAACAGCAGGCCGGCGTTGATGCACGCCCCGGCACTGATGGCCAACGCCAGGCCGGCATGGGCCAACGGGCCGATGAACACCAGGTTGAGCAGTTGGGTGACGATCAACGTGAATACCGCGATTTTCACTGGGGTACGGATGTTTTGCTGGGCATAGAAGCCCGGCGCCAGAACCTTGATCACGATGATGCCGAGCAGACCCACGGAATAGGCGATCAGCGCACGCTGGGTCATGGACGCATCAAACGCACTGAATTGACCGTACTGGAACAGTGACACGGTCAACGGCTCGGCCAGGATGCCCAAAGCCAGAGAGCACGGCAGCACCAGCACAAAGCACAGGCGCAGGCCCCAATCGAGGATACGTGAGTACTCCTGGCGGTCCTTGCTGGCATAGGTGCGCGACAGTGTTGGCAGCAGGATCGTACCCAAGGCCACGCCCAGTACGCCGGACGGCAGCTCCATCAGCCGGTCGGCGTAATACATCCACGACACCGAGCCCGAGACCAGCAGCGAGGCAAATGCGGTGTTGATGATCAGGGAAATCTGACTCACCGACACCCCGAGGATCGCCGGCAGCATGTTGCGCATCACGCGCCACACCCCGGTGTCCTTGAGGTTCAGGCGCGGCAGCACAAGCATGCCGATCTTCTTGAGGTGCGGCAGTTGGTAGAGCAGTTGCGCCAGGCCGCCAGCCAGTACGGCCCAACCCAGGGCCATCACCGGCGGGTCAAAGTACGGCGTGAGGAACAGCGCGAAGATGATCATGCTGACGTTCAACAGGGTCGGCACAAACGCCGGCACCGAGAAGCGGTTCCAGGTGTTGAGGATCGCGCCGGCCAGGGACGACAGGGAGATCAGCAATATATAAGGAAAGGTCACGCGCAGCAGGTCGGTGGTCAGCGCGAATTTTTCCGGCGTATTGGCAAAACCGGGGGCCGTGGCCCAGATCACCCAAGGGGCGGCGAGCATGCCGACGACAGTCACCAGCATCAGCACCAGGGTCAGCAAGCCCGAAACGTAGGCAATAAAGGTGCGAGTGGCCTCCTCGCCCTGCTGGGTCTTGTATTCGGCCAGGATCGGCACGAACGCCTGGGAAAATGCGCCTTCGGCGAAGATCCTTCGCAACAGGTTGGGCAATTTAAAGGCGATGAAGAAGGCATCCGTGGCCATGCTGGCGCCAAAAATACGCGCCAGCAGGGTGTCACGCACAAACCCCAATACCCGGGAGATCATCGTGATAGAGCTGACGGCGGCCAACGATTTGAGGAGGTTCATTGAAAGAGTTTGCGCCTATTAGATAAACAGCAGGCGAACAACGCGCCCACTTATGCGATACTGCGCGCCTGCAACAGCACAGAGCCAAAGCTCGCGAGTTTACAGGTCAAGCGCCGGAAATAAATCACCCGCCTCTTCAGATCGACCACTCAGCAGTTCGCATCAGCCGCCCTTGACAACCCATCAAGTCATCGGCATGATTCGCGGCCTATTTTGTTTGCTATTTCCTAAAAAGTCTTTCGAGGAGCTCGACGGTGGCCAACACACCTTCCGCCAAAAAACGTGCAAAACAGGCTGAGAAGCGTCGCAGCCACAACGCCAGCCTGCGTTCCATGGTTCGTACCTACATCAAGAATGTAGTTAAAGCCATCGACACCAAAGACGCTGAAAAAGCTCAAGCAGCTTACGTTCTGGCTGTGCCTGTTATCGACCGTATGGCCGATAAAGGCATCATCCACAAGAACAAGGCCGCTCGTCATAAGAGCCGCCTGAATGGCCACATCAAGGCTCTGAACGTCGCTGCAGCAGCCTAAGTGGTAACAACTGCCACGTAACCCAGGTTGCGTAACAGTTAAGAAATGCCCCGTACCGAAAGGTCCGGGGCATTTTTGTTTGTGCCTGAAATATGGTTTGCACGACTCAAAAATGTGCGAGCGAGCGTGTGTGGGAGCGGGCTTGCCCGCGATGGCGGTGGGCCAGTAATCCATATCAAGCTGATCCACCGCTATAGCAGGCAAGCCAGCTCCCACATTTTTTGACCGCATACATTCTCAGGCACAAAAAAAGCCCCGAACAAGTCGGGGCTTTTTGCTACCGATTGATCAAACCACAATCAATGGTGGTGACCACCTTCACCGTGGACGTGGCCGTGAGCCACTTCTTCCTGGGAAGCGTCGCGGATGGCAACGATCTTCACTTTGAAGTTCAGGCGCTGGCCAGCCAGAGGGTGGTTGCCGTCGACGGTCACGTCGTCGCCGTCCAGGTCACGGATGGTGACGATCTGCATTTGGCCGTCTGGCGCGGAAGCGTGGAACTGCATGCCCACTTCCAGCTCGTCGACGCCTTCGAACATGCTGCGGCTCAGGGTGCTGACCAGTTCGGCCGAGTACTCGCCATAGGCATCTTCAGGTTCTACGGCAACGGTCAGCTCATCACCGACGTTCTTGCCTTCCAGCGCCTTTTCCAGGCCTGGGATGATGTTACCTGCGCCTTGCAGGTAGACCAGCGGCGCGCCGCCGGCGGAGCTGTCGATGACCTCACCAGCGTCGTTGGTCAGGGTATAGTCGATGGAGACAGCCTTGTTAGCGGCGATCGTCATGGGGCGAGACCTTTTGCATAAGAATGAAGAACGGACAAGTCTAAACAAGGATTTGCCCGAAAGCGAACAGAACCCGGACAGACGGGGCCGATCAACGGCATCCTTCATCATCGGGTTCCACCTGGACGACGACCAGCACTGGGTGGCCGAGCTGTCCTGCGGCCATACGCAGCACCTGCGCCACCAGCCGCCCTGGCAGTCCCGCGCCTGGGTGCTCGACCCGGCGCAACGCCTTGAAAAAATAGGTCAGCCCTTTGCGTGCGGCTGGTGTGCGCAAGCACGCGAATAACGATAACCTTGACGCCTGATCAGCGGTAGGCACTCAGCCATAGGGCGCCACCGAAGCCATGCACCTCCAGAGAATTCGCATGCAGACTTTTTTTATCGCGCCCACCGATTTTGGTGTGGGTCTGACCTCCATCAGCCTTGGGCTGGTGCGTACCCTTGAACGAGCCGGGCTGAAAGTCGGCTTCTTCAAGCCGATTGCCCAACCGCATCCGGGCGACACTGGCCCTGAACGCTCCACCGAGCTGGTGGCGCGCACCCACGGCCTCAAACCGCCGCAACCGCTAGGCCTGGCGCACGTAGAGCGCATGCTCGGCGACGGCCAGCTCGACGAGTTGCTCGAAGAAATCATCACCCTGTACCAGCAAGCCGCCGTGGGCAAGGACGTGTTGATCGTCGAAGGCATGGTACCCACCCGCAGCGCCAGCTATGCGGCGCGGGTCAACCTGCACCTGGCAAAGAGCCTCGACGCGGAAGTGATCCTGGTCTCCGCGCCGGAAAACGAAGTGCTCACCGAACTCTCCGGCCGCGTGGAATTGCAGGCCCAGCTGTTTGGTGGCCCGAAAGATCCGAAAGTGCTGGGCGTGATCCTCAACAAGGTACGCACCGACGAAAGCATGGAAGTGTTCTCGGCCCGTCTGAAGGAACACTCGCCGTTGCTGCGCAGCGGCGATTTCCGCCTGCTGGGCTGCATCCCCTACCAGCCGGAACTCAACGCACCGCGCACCCGCGACGTGGCTGACCTGATGGGTGCGCAGATCCTCAACGCCGGCGACTACGAAAGCCGGCGCATGACCAAGATCATCATTTGCGCGCGCACCATGCGTAACACCGTGGAGCTGCTCAAGCCCGGCGTCTTGGTGGTAACCCCCGGCGATCGCGACGACATCATCCTCGCCGTCAGCCTGGCCGCCATCAACGGCGTGCCCCTGGCCGGCCTGCTGCTGACCAGCGACACCCTGCCCGACCCGCGCATCATGGACCTGTGCCGTGGCGCGTTCCAGGCGGGACTGCCGGTGCTGTCGGTGAGCACCGGCTCCTACGACACCGCCAACCAGCTCAACAGCCTGAACAAAGAAATCCCCATCGACGACCGCGAACGCGCCGAGATCATCACCGACTTCGTCGCCAGCCACCTCGATGCGCGCTGGCTGCACCAACGCTGCGGCACACCACGGGAAATGCGGCTGTCGCCCGCCGTGTTCCGCTACCAGTTGATCCAGCGCGCCCAGGCTGCCAACAAACGCATCGTGCTGCCCGAAGGCAGCGAGCCACTCACCGTACAAGCCGCCGCCATCTGCCAGGCGCGTGGCATCGCCCGCTGCGTGTTGCTGGCCAAGCCTGCCGATGTAGAAGCGGTGGCCCGCGCCCAAGGCATCGAACTGCCCGAAGGCCTGGAGATTCTCGACCCGGACCTGATTCGCCAGCGCTACGTCGAACCGATGGTGGCCCTGCGCAAGAGCAAGAGCCTCAACGCGCCGATGGCCGAGCAGCAACTGGAAGACACCGTGGTGATCGCCACCATGATGCTTGCGCTGGATGAAGTGGACGGCCTGGTCTCCGGCGTCATTCACTCCACGGCCAACACCATCCGCCCTGCCCTGCAGCTGATCAAGACGGCGCCGGGCTGCACGCTGGTGTCGTCAGTGTTCTTCATGCTGTTCCCCGAGCAGGTGCTGGTGTACGGCGACTGCGTGATGAACCCGCACCCAAGCGCGGCTGAGCTGGCAGAGATTGCCTTGCAAAGCGCCGACTCGGCGGCGGCGTTCGGCATCACCCCGCGCGTGGCGATGATCAGCTATTCCAGCGGCGATTCGGCCAGCGGTGAGGAAGTTGAGAAAGTCCGCGAAGCCACGCTGCTCGCCCACGAACAACAAAGCTCACTGCTGATCGACGGCCCGTTGCAGTACGACGCCGCCGCCAACGAAACCGTGGCCCGGCAACTGGCCCCCAACAGCCAGGTCGCCGGCAAGGCCACGGTGTTCGTGTTCCCCGACCTCAACACCGGCAACACCACGCACAAGGCCGTGCAGCGCAGCGCCGATTGCGTAAGCCTGGGGCCGATGCTCCAGGGCCTGCGCAAACCGGTCAACGACCTGCCACGCGGCGCTCAGGTAGACGACATCGTGTACACCATCGCGCTGACTGCGATCCAAGCCGCCAACCGACCTATGGATATCTAAATGCTGGATTTTCTACCTGCCGCCGTGCGCGGGGTGATCGCCTCGCTGTTGTTGGCGCTGAACACGATCCTGCTGTGTTCGTTCCTGTTTATCGTCGCTCTGTTCAAGGCCTTGCCGTTTGCCAAGCGCTTCAGCGAATGGCTGATGAACCACACCCACGAAGCCTGGGTGACCAACAACAAGGGCTGGATGAACCTGGTGCGGCGCACGCGCTGGCACGTGACCGGCCTGGAGGGGTTGGACTACCAGCACTCGTATCTGGTGACCAGCAACCACCAGAGCTGGGTGGACATCATGGTGTTGCAATACGTGCTCAATCGGCGGATTCGCCCACTCAAGTTCTTCCTCAAGCAGGAACTGATCTGGGTGCCGGTGATTGGCCTGGCGTGGTGGGCTTTGGGGTTCCCGTTCATGAAGCGCTACACCAAGGCGTACCTGGAAAAGCACCCGGAAAAGAAAGGCAAGGACCTGGAAACCACCCGTAAGACCTGTGCGAAATTTCGCGACAACCCGGTAGGTATTTTCAACTTTGCCGAAGGTACGCGGTTCACAACGGGTAAGCATGCACAGCAGAAGTCGCCGTTCCGTTACCTGCTCAAGCCTAAAGCTGGCGGTATCGCGTTTGTGCTGGATGCCATGGGTGAACAGTTGAAGTCACTGGTCAACGTGACCATTCACTACCCGGCCGGTCGCCCTGGGTATTGGGATTTGCTCTGTGGAAATGTGAAGGACGTGGTGGTGCAGTTTGAAGAGGTGCAGATCCCGGCCGCGTTCATTGGCAAGAATTATGAGCAGGATGGGGAGTATCGGACGGCGTTTCAGGGGTGGATCAACCAACTGTGGGAAGACAAAGACCAACTGCTGGAAAAACTGCACACACAATTCCCAGGCAAACACTGATCAAAATTGTGGGAGCTGGCTTGCCTGCGATAGCAGTGGGTCAGCTACACATGTATCAACTGGCAGGCAGCTATCGCAGGCAAGCCAGCTCCCACATTGACCGAGTGCACATTTGAGAAAATGTAAAAAGCCCGCCACCGAGTGATCGGTGGCGGGCTTTTTTGTACGCGTGACGCTTAGATCGCGCCGCGTTTGCGCAACAGCTCCAGCACTTGCTTGACGCTCTCTTCCAACGACAGGGCCTGGGTGTCGATCACCAGATCGGCATTCAACGGCACGTCGTACGGGAAGGACTCGCCCGGAATGTTATCCCCACCCGCAGCGTAAAGGCCTTGCGGATCACGCTCGGCGCACACCAGCGGCGACGCTTGCACGTAAACGGTCAGCAGACGGTCGCCGCCGATCAGCGCCTTGGCCTGTTCGCGGCCTTCGGCATCCGGTGCAACAAACGCGGCCAAGGTCAGCAAGCCGGCTTCGTTGAACTGACGCGCCACGTGAGCGGCACGACGCCAGTTCTCGGTGCGGCCGGCACGGTCCTGCGGCAAGCCCTTGTTCAGGTCGTGACGCAGGTTCTGGCCGTCCAGCACGAACACCGCACGGCCCATGTCGAAGAGCTTGCGCTCGACGGCATACGCCAGGGTGCTCTTGCCAGCGCCCGACAGGCCGCTGAACAGCACGGTGGCCGGTTGCTGGCCGAAGCGCAGCGCACGTTCTTCAGTGGCTACATGAGCCAACTTGCCGTGCTGCGCCGCGCCGCCATGGCTGACCGGTGGCGCGATGATCATGCCCGCTGCCACGGTGCCGTTGGTCAAACGGTCGATGACGATAAACGCACCGGTGGTGCGGTTGCTGTCGTAACCGTCCAGGGCGATGGCGGCGTCGAGGCTGACCTTGACCCGGCCAATCTCGTTCAGTTGCAACGAACTTGCCGGGCCTTCGGCCAGGGTGTTCACGTCCACGCGGTGCACGATGCTGGTGATGGAACCCGGCACGTAGCTGGTGGCGCGCTTGATGTCGTATTTCTTGCCGGGCAGCATCGGTTCTTCGGCCATCCACACCAGCATGGCGTCGAAGGCGTCGGTCACTTGCGGCACGTTGTCGGCGTGTACCAACAGGTCGCCACGGGAGATGTCGATCTCGTCTTCCATGGTCAGGGTTACGGCCTGGCCCGGGCCTGCGTGCTCCAGTTCACCCTCAAAGGTGACGATGGATTTGACGCGGCTGCTCTTGCCCGAGGGCAGCACCACCACTTCGTCGCCCTTGTGCACGATGCCGCTGGCCAGGGTGCCGGCGAAACCGCGGAAGTTCAGGTTCGGACGGTTGACGTACTGCACCGGGAAACGCAGGTCGGTGTAGTTGCGGTCGTTGGCGATCTCGACGGTCTCGAGGATCTCCATCAGCGACTGGCCGGTGTACCAGGGCGAACGCTCGCTCTTGTTCACCACGTTATCGCCCTTGAGCGCCGACATCGGCACGAAGGCCAGGGTGCTTGGCTTGAACGCGATACCGTCGGCAAACTTCAAGTAATCAGCCTTGATCGACTCGAACACGTTCTGATCAAAGCCATTAATGTCCATCTTGTTGACGGCCACCACGATGTGCTTGATGCCCAGCAACGAGGCGATAAAGCTGTGGCGACGGGTCTGGGTCTGCACGCCGTAGCGGGCGTCGATCAGGATGATCGCCAGGTCACAGGTGGAGGCACCGGTGGCCATGTTGCGGGTGTACTGCTCATGGCCGGGGGTGTCGGCGATGATGAATTTGCGCTTGGCGGTAGAGAAGTAGCGGTACGCCACATCGATGGTGATGCCCTGCTCGCGCTCGGCTTGCAGGCCGTCGACCAGCAACGCCAGGTCGATGTCGTCACCGGTGGTGCCGACTTTCTTCGAATCGCGGGTGATGGCTTCCAGGTGATCTTCGTAGATCATCTTGGAGTCGTGCAGCAGGCGCCCGATCAGGGTGCTCTTGCCGTCGTCGACGTTGCCGCAGGTCAGGAAGCGCAACATTTCCTTGCGCTCGTGCTGGCCCAGGTAGGCGAGGATGTCCTCGCTGATCAAATCAGATACGTGCGACATGACAACCCCTTAGAAATAACCCTGACGTTTTTTGTCTTCCATCGAGCCTGCACCATCGTGGTCGATGACACGGCCCTGGCGCTCGGAAGTTCGCGTCAGGAGCATTTCCTGAATGATGTCCGTCAGCGTCTCGGCTTCGGACTCCACCGCGCCCGTCAACGGGTAGCAGCCAAGGGTACGGAAACGGACTTTCTTTTTGACGATGCGGGCTTTGTCTTCGTCGGACAGGTGCTCAAGGATGCGGTCGTCGTCGATCATGATCAACGTGCCGTTCTTCTCGATCACTTCACGCTCGGCGGCAAAGTACAGCGGAACGATCGGGATGCCTTCCAGGTAGATGTACTGCCAGATGTCCAGCTCGGTCCAGTTGGACAGCGGGAACACGCGGATCGACTCGCCCTTGTTGACGTTGCCGTTGTAGACGTTCCACAGCTCCGGGCGCTGGTTCTTCGGGTCCCAGCGATGCTTGCTGTCGCGGAACGAGTACACGCGCTCTTTGGCACGGGATTTCTCTTCATCACGACGGGCACCGCCGAACGCGGCGTCGAAACCATGCTTGTCCAAGGCTTGCTTGAGGCCTTCGGTCTTCATGATGTCGGTGTGCTTGGCGCTGCCGTGGGTGAACGGATTGATGCCCTGCGCCACGCCGTCCGGGTTGACGTGGGTGATCAGGTCCAGGCCCAGCTCTTCGACCATCTTGTCGCGGAACTTGTACATCTCCTGGAATTTCCAGCGGGTGTCGACGTGCATCACCGGGAACGGCAGCTTGCCCGGGAAAAAGGCCTTGCGTGCCAGGTGCAGCATCACGGCGGAGTCTTTACCGATCGAGTAGAGCATCACCGGGTTGTCGAACTCGGCGGCGACCTCGCGGATGATGTGGATGCTTTCCGCCTCCAGCTGTTTCAGATGCGTCAGTTTGTCGACCATGGCTACTCACGAAAACGATCTTATGGACGGCCAGCGGGCCGTGTTCGAGCGGGGCATGCTAGCACAGCACCTGCTTCTATTCAGGGAGCCAACTAGATCGAAACGGTATATGAATATGCCCCTCAGTTTGGGCCGAAACGCGGTCAAGGGTGGGAGCTGGCTTGCCTGCGATGGCATCACCCGGGTTTTTCTGAATCACCGAGGTGTCTGCATCGCAGGCAAGCCAGCTCCCACACAAGCCTGCCACATTATTGTTCAGCAGCGAGGATCAAATGGGATTCGGGCAATCGATGAACAGATGCTCCAGGGCAAAGCGCCGTGCCAGGTAATCGCCCAGCGCCTGCACGCCATAACGCTCGGTGGCGTGGTGGCCAGCCGCGATGAAACTGACGTCGTTTTCGCGCGCACTGTGGAAGGTCTGCTCGGAGGCTTCACCGCTCAGGTACAGGTCGACACCGGCCGCAATCGCGTCGTCGATGTAGCCCTGGCCACCCCCTGTGCACCAGCCGACACGGCGGATCATTTCACTGCCTTCGATCAGCAGCGGCTCGCGCCCCATGACTTCCTGCACACGGCGCGCGAAGTCGCGGGGTGACAGTGGTTCGGCGAGTGAACCGACCAGGCCGACGACCTTGGGGTTGCTCGGGTCCAGCGGGCCTTCGACGGTGATGTCCAACTGGCGGGCCAGTTGCACGTTGTTGCCGACGTCGGGGTGCAGGTCCAGCGGCAGGTGATAGGCCAGCAGGCTGATGTCGTGCTTGAGCAGGGTTTTCAGCCGGCGCTGCTTCATGCCGGTGATGCAGGGGTTCTCGCCTTTCCAGAAATAACCGTGGTGCACCAGGATCAGATCGGCCTGGGCTTCGACGGCCGCGTCCAGCAGGGCTTGGCTGGCAGTCACGCCACTGACGATGCGCATCACCTGCGGGCGGCCTTCGACCTGCAGGCCATTGGGGCAATAATCGGCAATTTTTGCGCTGCCGAGGTAGCGGTCCGCTTCCTCGACGAGGGTGCTAAGGGGGACGGCCATAAAAGACTCCTAAATATCCCGTTCCGAGGCGCTCGCAGCCTCGTATAATGCGCGACATTATGGGCGCTCTCCCGCCCCCTGCAACCTGTCAGGACTTACTTGATGCTCAAGGCACTGCGTTTTTTTGGATGGCCATTGTTGGCTGGCGTGCTGATCGCGATGCTGATCATTCAGCGTTTCCCCCAGTTTGTAGGCCTACCCAGCCTTGATGTGAACCTGCAACAGGCCCCGCAGACCAGCGCGGTGGTGCAAGGCCCGGTGACCTACGCGGATGCTGTCGTCATCGCGGCGCCTGCCGTGGTCAACCTGTACACCACCAAGGTCATCAACAAGCCGGCTCACCCGCTGTTCGAAGACCCGCAGTTCCGCCGCTATTTCGGTGACAACGGGCCCAAGCAACGGCGCATGGAATCCAGCCTGGGTTCCGGGGTAATCATGAGCCCTGAAGGCTACATCCTCACCAACAACCACGTGACCACTGGCGCCGACCAGATCGTGGTGGCCCTGCGTGATGGCCGCGAAACCCTGGCCCGCGTGGTCGGCAGCGACCCGGAAACCGATCTCGCGGTTCTCAAGATCGACCTCAAGAGCCTGCCATCGATCACCATCGGCCGCTCCGAAGCGTTGCGCGTGGGCGACGTGGCGCTGGCGATCGGCAACCCGTTCGGCGTGGGCCAGACCGTCACCATGGGCATTATCAGCGCCACCGGACGTAACCAGCTGGGGCTCAACAGCTACGAAGACTTCATCCAGACCGACGCGGCGATCAACCCGGGCAACTCCGGGGGCGCACTGGTGGATGCCAATGGCAACCTGACCGGTATCAACACGGCCATTTTCTCCAAGTCCGGTGGTTCACAAGGCATCGGCTTTGCGATCCCGGTGAAGCTGGCCATGGAGGTGATGAAGTCGATCATTGAACACGGCCAGGTGATTCGCGGCTGGCTGGGGATCGAAGTGCAACCGCTGACCAAGGAACTGGCCGAGTCGTTTGGCCTGACCGGGCGCCCAGGCATTGTGGTCGCAGGGATTTTCCGCGACGGCCCGGCGCAAAAAGCCGGCCTGCAATTGGGTGATGTGATCCTGAACATCGATGGCGAGCCGGCCGGAGATGGCCGCAAGTCGATGAACCAGGTGGCGCGGATCAAACCGACCGACAAGGTGGCGATCCAGGTCATGCGCAACGGCAAAGAGATCAAGCTGATGGCCGAAATCGGCCTGCGCCCACCGCCTGCACCGGTGAAAGAAGAGGAATAACGCCCGCGAACAGGTGCTCGTTTTCGGGCACCTGTAAGGCAATGTTTCGAAGCGATTCATTCTCATTAGGCATGTTATATTGTTTCAATATCGCTATTGGAACGCTCTATCATGCCGTCTCGAAAGTTTGCCCCCTTGGCTGGCCTGGCCTTGGGTTTGCTGCTCGACCCCGCCTACGCCGAAGACAATACCGTTGAACTGGACACCATCAGCGTCACCTCCGACGCCTACGAGTCCGCCACTGGCCCGGTCAACGGCTATCGCGCCACCCGTTCCGCCAGCGCGACCAAAACCGACACGGCCCTGCGCGACATCCCACAATCCATCAGCGTGATTCCCGCCACCGTGCTCAAGGACTTGGGCAGCACCAGCGTGGAACGCGCTCTGGAATTTGCCGGCGGCGTGTCCAAGCAAAACAACTTCGGCGGCCTGACACTTTACGAATACAGCGTGCGCGGCTTCACCACCTCGGAGTTCTACGTGGACGGATTCAGCGCCAACCGCGGCTACCCGAGCACACCGGACACAGCCAATATCGAGCGCATTGAAGTACTCAAAGGCCCCGCCGCCAGCCTGTACGGACGCGGCGATCCGGGCGGCACCGTGAACATCGTCACCAAAAAACCCCAGCCCGACGCCTTCACCACCCTGCAAACCAGCGCCGGTAGCTGGGACCGCTATCGCACCGCCCTGGATGTGAACACGCCACTGGACCCCGAGGGCCGCGTGCTGTCACGTGTGAACCTGGCGGTCGAAGACAACCACAGCTTCCGCGACCACGTGGGCGCCAAGCGTGTCTTTGTCGCACCGTCCTTGAGCTGGCAGTTGGACCCGGACACCAGCCTGCTCGTCGAAAGCGAATTCGTGCGCCACCGCTCCACGTTCGATCGCGGCATCGTCGACGCCCCCGGCGTATCCCGCAGAACCTTCCTCGGCGAGCCCAACGACGGCGACATCAGCAACCACAACAACCGCCTCCAGGCGGCCCTCGAACATCACCTCAACGACGCCTGGAAACTGCGCCTGGCCAGCCACTACAAACAAGGCAGCCTGTGGGGTGACGCATCGGAAAGCCGCGCACTCAACGCCGATGGGCATACCGTCAACCGCCGCTACCGCGAGCGCTCCACCGGTTGGCACGACAGCATCACCCAGCTTGAACTGCGCGGGCTGTTCGACGTTGGCAGCTGGCAGCATGAACTGCTGATCGGCACCGAATACGAGGACTACCGCAAGAAAGAACGCGTGACCGCCATCGCCGGCAGCCCCTACGCCATCGACCTCTACAACCCGGTCTACGGCCAGCCCAAACCCAACGGCCTGCGCTCGGGCACCGATTTCTTCGAGCAGACCAAAAGCCACGCGCTGAACCTGCAGGACCAAATCATCTTCACCGACCGCCTGCGCGGCATGCTCGGGGCGCGCTTCGAGCATTTCGACCAACACATCGAAGACTTCACCGGCGCGCCCAAAAGCCACCAGACCCACGACGCCTTCACCCAGCGCGCGGGCCTGCTGTATCAACTCACGCCGCACGTCGGCGTATTCGCCAACGCCTCCACCTCATTCAAACCCAACAGCGGCCTGGGCGCCGACAAAAAACCCTTCAAACCCGAAGAAGGCGTGGGCTATGAAGTGGGGATCAAGAGCGAACTGTTCGACGACCGCCTCAGCACCACCCTCGCCGCCTTCCATATCGAAAAGGAAAACGTGCTGACGCTGGACCCGGCCACCAACCTCAACCGCGCCATGGGCAAAGCACGCAGCCAAGGGTTCGACCTGCAAATGACCGGGCAGGTGACAGACGCGGTGCGAGTGATCGGCGCGTTCGCCTATATCGATGCTGAAGTGACCAAAGGCGACAAGGCGATTCCAGCCGGTAGCCGGATACTGGGCGTGGCCAAGCGCAGCGGCAGTCTGTTGGGCGTATATGAATTCCAGGACGGTGCGTTGCGCGGTTCCGATCTGGGCGCGGCGTTCACCTATGTGGGCGATCGCTCCGGCGAAGCAGGCGGTCGCTTTGAGCTACCGGCTTACCATACCGTCGATTTGCTGGCCCATTACAAGGCGACGCAGAACGTCACCCTGGGCCTGAACCTCAACAACCTGTTTGATGAGAAGTACTACGAGCGGTCCTACAGCAGCTACTGGGTGAACCCGGGCGAACCGCGCAACCTGACCGTCAGCCTCACCCTTAACCTGTAAACACGGTAAAAAATGTGGGAGGGCTAATGTGGGAGCGGGCTTGCCCGCGATAGCGGTGCATCAGCCAACAAATCAATCGACTGACACGCCCCATCGCGGGCCAGCCCGCTCCCACATTTTGATCTTCACTGGCTTCAGCTATAGAGACACTGGTGCTTTTTCGCACAAGGCATTCAACGCCTTCGCCCACTGCGGGTCGTCATTGAGGCACGGCACCAGCACCAACTCCTCGCCTCCGGCCTCGCGGAATTGTTCCAGCCCTCGATCGCCGATCTCTTCGAGCGTCTCGATGCAATCGGCGACAAACGCCGGGCACATCACCAGCAGCTTTTTCACGCCTTGCTGGGCCAGCGCTTCCAGGCGGGCCTCGGTGTAGGGCTCGATCCACTTCGCCCGGCCCAGGCGCGATTGGAAGGCCACCGACCACTTGTCCTCTGGCAAGCCCATGCGCGCGGCAAAATCCCGTGCCACGCTGAAACACTGCCCGCGATAACAGGTGGCACGCACCTGCGCCGAGGCGTTCGCGCAGCAATCGGTGGCACCGTCGAAGGTGTGGCCAGGGTTGAGTTTTTGCAGATGCCGCTCCGGCAAGCCGTGGAAGCTGAACAGCAGGTGATCGTAATCCTGCTGCAAATGCGGCTTGGCGCTGGCCACCAGGGCGTCGAGGTATTCGGGTTGGTCGTAGAAGGGTTGCAGGATCGCCAGCGGCAGATCGAGTTTTTTCTCACGCAGCACGCGGCGGGCTTCTTCAACCACCGTGGTCACCGTGCTGTCGGCAAACTGCGGGTACAGCGGCGCCAGGGTGACCTTGCGAATGCCTTGGGCGGCGAGACCGGTCAACACGCTTTCAATCGACGGCTCGCCGTAGCGCATCGCCAATTCCACCGGGCCGTGGGTCCACTGCGAGGTCATTTGCTGTTGCAGGCGACGGCTGAGCACCACCAGCGGCGAGCCCTCGTCCCACCAGATGGACGCGTAGGCGTGGGCCGATTGCTCGGGGCGCTTGATCAGGATCAGCGACACCAGCAAACGCCGCACCGGCCACGGCAGGTCGATCACGTAGGGGTCCATCAGGAATTGATTGAGGTAGCTGCGCACATCGGCCACCGAAGTGGACGCCGGTGAACCCAGGTTGACCAGTAACAACGCGTGATCCGTCATGCAACATCCTATGGCTAGAGGCGGCTGGACAAGTCTTCCAGGGCCGCGTGCAACTCTGTGAACTGAAAAGTGAAACCGGCCGCCAGCAAGCGTTCGGGAACCGCTTTCTGGCCGCCCAACAGCAACCCGGACAACTCGCCCAGCCCAACCTTCAACGCAAACGCCGGCATCGGCATGAACGCAGGGCGGTGCAGCACCTGGCCCAGGGTCTTGGCAAACTCGCGGTTGCGCACCGGGTGCGGCGCGCACGCATTATAAGGACCGCTGGCGTCGTTCTTGTGCAGAAGAAAATCAATCAGGGCGATTTGATCCTTGATATGCACCCACGGCATCCACTGCCGACCATCGCCGATCGGCCCGCCCAGCGCCAGCTTGAATGGCAGCAGCAACCGCGACAAAAAGCCGCCCTGCGCCGCCAGCACCAGGCCGGTGCGCACCAGCACTACGCGCACGCCCAAGGCTTCGGCGCGCAAAGCGGTTTCTTCCCAGGCAATACAGAGCTGGCTGGGGAAGTCATCCTGCACCGGGCCGCTTGCCTCGGTCAGTTCGCGCTCGCCGCCGTCGCCATACCAGCCCACCGCAGAACCCGATATCAGCACGGCGGGTTTGTGCTCCAAACCCTCGATCCACGCCAGCAGGGTTTCGGTGAGGCTGATACGACTGCTCCACAACAACGCCTTGCGTTTGCGGGTCCAGGGGCGATCCGCGATCGGCGCACCCGCCAGGTTGATGACCGCATCCACCGGGCCGATCACCTCTTGCAGACGGCCAACGCCCAGCACTTGAGCGCCACACCATTTGGCGACCGTCTCCGGCTCACGGCTCCACACCGTAAGTTGATGCCCCTGCGCCAGCCAGTGTTGGCACAGTTGGCGGCCGATCAGACCCGTACCGCCGGTCAGCAAAATATGCATGGGACGCTCCTGATGTAACGTTCGCCGTCGATCACTGGTCTATTTTATAGAAAGGGATCATTTGTAAACGGGCGTAACGTTGGCTAAGCCTCAGCTTTAACCATAGGTCACACCGTTAGAACAGGCACGCCAAAACTTATACCAAAAAACAATATTGTACAGCTATTGGTGTCGGCGTAGTCTGTACCCAAAGGTAAAACGAGGCCTCCCATGACTGTTCCCATCGCGATCATCGGCACCGGCATCGCCGGTCTCTCAGCCGCCCGAGCGTTACGAGACGCAGGGCATGTTGTACAACTCTTTGATAAAAGCCGCGGCAGTGGTGGCCGCATGTCCAGCAAGCGCAGCGATGCGGGCGCCTTGGACATGGGCGCACAGTACTTCACCGCCCGCGACCGGCGCTTCGTCAACGAAGTGCAACGCTGGCAAAGCAACGGTTGGGCCGAGCAATGGAAGCCCCAGCTGTACAACTTCAAGTCCGGCCAACTCACCCCCTCCCCCGATGAACAGATCCGCTGGGTCGGCACGCCACGCATGAGCGCCATCACCCGCGCCCTGCTCGATGACCTGCCGGTGGAGTTTGGTTGCCGTATCACCGAAGTGTTCCAGGGCACCCAACACTGGAACCTGCTGGATGCCGACGGCGGCAATCACGGCCCCTTCAGCCATGTGGTCATCGCCACGCCGGCGCCGCAGGCCACCGCTCTACTGGCCGCAGCGCCCAAACTGGCGAGCGCCGCCGCAGGCGTGAAGATGGACCCGACCTGGGCCATCGCCCTGGCTTTCGACACGCCGCTGGACACCCCCATGGAAGGCTGCTTCGTACAAGACAGCCCCCTCGACTGGCTCGCCCGTAACCGCAGCAAGCCCGGGCGCGACACCACCCTGGACACCTGGGTGCTGCACGCCACCAGCGCCTGGAGCAAGGCGCACCTGGACTTGCCCAAAGAAGCGGTGATTGAACACCTGCACGGTGCCTTCGCCGAACTGCTGCACAGCGCCATGCCCGCGCCATCCTTCAGCCTGGCGCACCGCTGGCTGTATGCGCGGCCGTCCAGCAGCCACGAATTCGGTGTGCTGGCCGACGCCGACCTGGGCTTGTACGTGTGTGGCGACTGGTGCCTCTCGGGCCGGGTCGAAGGGGCATGGCTCAGCGGCCAGGAAGCCGCACGACGCTTGATCGAACACCTGCAATGAACCGCATCAACCCGGCCAAATTGCTGCTGTCGAAATGGACAGCAGCCCATCCACGCCACAAGGAAAAACACTTCCTGGTCACTGAGCTGTTTCGTGACGAAGAAGGCACCGTGCTGGAAATCGAGCTGCAAGCCGTAATGACCCGACGCGCTGAACGCCTGGCCTGGCAAACCCTGCAAAACGCCGAAGCCTGGCGGATGGGCTGGAAGTAACACGCCGCAAATACTTGTACAAAATATTTGACTTGTACAGCATCAAATCTATGATGAGATTTAGTTGTACAAGCTTTTCAGTTTGTATAGGAATCTCGCAGGGGTTTGGCCATGTCCAGCAGTGCAAAACCAAAGATCGCCATCAGCGCCTGTTTGCTGGGCGAAAACGTGCGCTTCAACGGCGGCCACAAACAATCCCTGCTGTGCAGCCAAACCCTTTCTGACTATTTCGACTTTGTGCCGCTGTGCCCAGAAGTCGCCATCGGCCTGGGTATCCCCCGCGAACCGATCCGCCTGGTGGGCGACCCCGCCCACCCGCAAGCCGTTGGCACTGTGCACCGTGAACTCAACGTCACCCAGCCGCTGGACGCTTACGGCGAGCAGATGGCGGCGGAACACACTGACCTGTGCGGCTACATCTTCATGCAGAAGTCGCCGTCCTGTGGCCTGGAGCGGGTCAAGGTGTATCGCGACAATGGCACCCCGGTGGACGGCGGCGGGCGCGGCATCTATGCCCAGGCTTTTTGCGCACGCCACCCCAACCTGCCCGTGGAAGAAGACGGTCGGTTGAATGACCCGGTGCTGCGTGAAAACTTCCTGACACGCGTCTTCGTGTACGCCAGCTGGCAGCAATTGCGCGCTGAAGGCCTGACCCGCCACGGCCTGCTGGCCTTCCATTCTCGCTACAAATACTTGCTGATGGCCCACAGCCCGGCGCATTACAAAAGCCTCGGCCACCTGCTCGGCAGCATGAGCAAGCACACCCATCTCGAAGAATTGGCCGACTGCTACTTCAGCGACCTGATGACCGGCCTGAAAAAATGCGCCACCCGTGGCACCCACACCAACGTGCTGCAACACATCAGCGGCTACCTCAAGCAGGCCATCAGCGCCGACGACAAGCAGGAAATGCAAACCGTCATCGGCCAGTACCGCCATGGCATCGTGCCGCTGGTGGTGCCGTTGACCCTGCTCAAGCACCACTTTCGCCAACACCCGGACCGTTACATCGCGCAGCAGGCTTACCTGCAGCCGCACCCGGAAAATCTCAGCCTGCGAAACGCGATCTAACTATGAAACCTGCCCTGCAAGACGAACCCGGCGAAGACATTGCCAAAGCGCTCGAAGACGGCTGGTTGCCGATTCGCGAAGTGGCGCGCCAGACCGGCGTCAACGCCGTGACCCTGCGCGCCTGGGAGCGCCGCTATGGCCTGATCGTGCCCCAGCGCACGCCCAAGGGCCATCGGCTGTTCAGCGCCGAGCATGTTCAACGTATCCACGCCATTCTGACGTGGCTCAATCGCGGCGTGCCGGTCAGCCAGGTGAAAAGCCTGATCGACTCCGCGCAGGCCTTCCCCGACGCCGTTGAAAATGAATGGCATGCCTTGCGCCAGAACTTGGTGACCGCCATCAGCGAACTGGCCGAGCGCCGGGTCGACGACGCCTTCAACCAGGCCATGGCGCTGTACCCGCCGCGCACCTTGTGCGAGCAACTGATGCTGCCGCTGCTTCAGGAACTGGAGCAACGCTGGCAAGGCCAGTTCGGCGCGCAGATGGAGCGGGTGTTTTTCCTGTCCTGGCTGCGCAGCAAGTTCGGCGCACGCATTTACCACAACAACCGCCAGCTTCAAGGCGCGCCGCTGTTGCTGGTCAATCATTCGGACCTGCCCCTGGAGCCCCACCTGTGGCTCAGCGCCTGGCTGGCGAGCAGCGCCGACTGCCCGGTGGAAGTCTTCGATTGGCCGTTACCGGTGGGCGAGTTGGCCCTGGCGGTGGAGCACCTGCAACCCCGCGCAGTGTTGTTGTACTCAAGCAAGGCCCTCCACCTGTCGGCACTGGCCAAACTGTTCGGCGGCGTGAGTTGCCCAAAACTGATAACCGGACCAACGGTATGCATCCACAAGGCCGAGCTGGCCGTATTAACCCGTGACATCCCCGAATTGTTCGTGGCCGAAGACCCGTTGTCGGCTCATCAGTTACTGATCCAGCGTGGAATCGTTTAAATGCATTTGATCTGGCTGCGCACCGACCTGCGCCTACACGACAACACCGCCCTGGCCGCCGCGAGCCAGCGGGGCCCGATCGCGGCCGTGTACCTGATCACGCCCGAACAATGGCTGGCCCACGATGATGCCCCGTGCAAAGTGGACTTCTGGCTGCGCAACCTGGCGCACTTGAGCCAGGCGCTCGGTGCACTGAATATTCCGTTGCTGATCCGTACCTGCGCCACCTGGGACCAGGCGCCCGGTGTGCTGAGCAGACTGTGCCGCGAGTTGTCGGTGACATCGGTGCACGTCAACGAGGAATACGGCATTCACGAGAGTCGCCGTGATGCCGCCGTGGCCAAGACGCTGGAAGCCGACGGTGTGACATTCCACAGCTACCTGGACCAACTGTTTTTCCAACCCGGCAGCGTGTTGACCAAAACCGGCACCTATTTCCAGGTGTTCAGCCAGTTCCGCAAAGTCTGCTACACCCGCCTGCACAGCGCCTTGCCACGCTTGGTGGCCACGCCAAAGGCCCAGGCAAAAACCGCCATCCACAGCGACCCGGTGCCTGAAACCGTCGACGGCTTCGAACCGCCCAGCGACACCTTGCGCGCCCTCTGGCCGGCCGGTGAAGACGAAGCCCGCCGCCGCCTCGACGCCTTCGCCGACCAACAGATCAGCTACTACAAGGACGAACGCGACTTCCCGGCCAAGCCCGGCACCAGCCAGCTCTCGGCGTACCTGGCTGCTGGCGTGGTGTCGCCACGCCAATGCCTGCACGCTGCATTGCAGACCAATCAGGGTGAATTCGAAAGCGGCGATATGGGCGCCATCACCTGGATCAACGAACTGCTGTGGCGTGAGTTCTACAAGCACATCCTCGTGGGCTACCCACGGGTGTCGCGCCACCGTGCGTTCCGCCCCGAGACCGAAGCCGTGGCCTGGCGTAATGCCCCCAAGGACCTCGCCGCCTGGCAGGAGGCGCGCACCGGCTTGCCGATCATCGACGCCGCCATGCGCCAGTTGCTCGAAACCGGCTGGATGCATAACCGCCTGCGCATGGTGGTGGCGATGTTCCTGACCAAGAACCTGCTGATCGACTGGCGCGAAGGTGAGCGTTTCTTCATGCGCCACCTGATCGACGGCGACCTGGCGGCGAATAACGGCGGCTGGCAATGGAGCTCGTCCACCGGCACTGACTCGGCGCCTTACTTCCGCATCTTCAGCCCACTGAGCCAGTCGGAGAAATTCGACAGCGAAGGCGTTTTCATCAAGCGCTGGCTGCCAGAACTGGCCGCGCTGAATAAAAAGGAAGTGCACAACCCCGAGGCGGTCGGCGGCCTGTTCGGCGTGGCGGATTACCCGCGCGCAATCGTCGACCTGAAGAAATCACGGGAGCGGGCATTGGCGGCCTTCCGCAGCCTGCCTTCACGTGAAGCGGTCGGAGGTGCTCATGAGTGACTTCCTGCGCCGGTTTGCCCAGGCGTTTTCCACGCTGGACAAGCACAACCTGCACCTGCTCGACAGCCTGTACAGCCAGGACATCGCCTTCGCCGACCCACTGCATGAAGTGCACGGCCTGCCCGCGATGCATCGCTACTTTGCCGACCTGTACAGCAACGTCAGCCAGTTGCGCTTCGACTTCCACGGCTTCGACCAGGTGGCGGAAGGCGAAGGCTACCTGCGCTGGAAAATGAGTTTTTGTCACCCGCGCCTGGCCAATGGCAAGGTGATCCGGGTGGAAGGTTGTTCGCACCTGATGTGGCGCGACAAGGTGTACCGCCATCGCGATTATTTCGATGCCGGCGCGATGCTCTACGAACACTTGCCCGTGCTGGGCAGTGTGGTCAGCTGGCTGAAAAGGAGAATGGGATGAGCCTTACACCGCCCCGTCGTTATTGGCTGACCGGCGCCAGCAGTGGCATCGGTGCCGCGCTGGCCGTGGAACTGCTCAACAGCGGCGCCCACGTGGCGCTCAGCTCGCGCACCAAAGGCCCGCTGGAAGCCCTCGCCCAACGCTACCCGGGGCAGGTGTTGGTGGTGGCCGGCGACCTGACGAACAGCCAGACCGTGCGCGAGATCGGCGAGCGCATCGGCGCAGCCTGGGGCTCGCTCGACACCGTGATCCTCAACGCCGGCACCTGTGAATACGTGGACGCCCGGCAGTTCGACTCATCGATCATCGAGCACGTGGTGCGCACCAACCTGCTGGCCAGCAGTTACTGCATCGAAGCCGCGCTGCCCCTGTTGCGCGCCGGGCAAACGCCGCATTTGGTAGGCGTTGCCAGTGCCGTGACCTACCTGCCGATGCCGCGCGCCGAAGCCTATGGTGCGTCCAAGGCGGGGCTGCGTTACCTGTTTGAATCGCTGCGTATCAGCCTGTCGCCGGAAAACATCGACGTCACGGTGATCAGCCCGGGCTTTGTCGACACGCCACTGACCGAGCGCAATGACTTCCCCATGCCCCTGAGCTGGCCTGCCGGCAAGGCCGCGAGGCACATCTTTACCAAGCTGGAAAAACGCCCGCTGGAAATCGCCTTCCCGGCCCTTTTCATCGCCACGCTGTGGCCACTGTCGAAATTGCCCAACCGCGCGCAATTGATCATCGGCAAACGCATGCTGCGCAGCCCGCCGCCGCAGAAGGACGACCTGTGAAGATCGCGATTGTTGGCAGCGGGATTGCCGGGTTGACCAGTGCTTACCTGCTCAACCGTAACCACGACATCACGCTGTTCGAAGCGGGCGAGCGCATCGGCGGGCATACCCACACGGTCAACGTGACCGTGGAGGATAAAAGCTACGCGGTGGACACAGGCTTTATCGTGTTCAACGACTGGACCTATCCCAACTTCATTCGCCTGTTGGGGCAGATCGGGGTGACCTTCAAACCCACCGAGATGAGCTTTTCGGTGTGTGACCAGAACGAAGGCTTCGAGTACAACGGCAACAACCTCAACAGCCTGTTCGCCCAGCGCAGCAATATTTTGTCTCCGGGGTTCTGGGGCATGTTGCGCGACATCCTGCGCTTCAATCGCCAGGCGCCACTGGACCTGCAAGAGCAACGCATCAGTGCCGAGATGACCCTGGGCGATTACCTGCAGGCCGGAGGCTACGGCCCGCGATTTATCCGACATTACATCGTACCGATGGGCGCGGCGATCTGGTCGATGTCCCTGGCCGACATGCTGGGGTTTCCGTTGCAGTTCTTCGTACGCTTCTTCAAAAACCACGGCTTGCTCTCGGTGAACAATCGGCCGCAGTGGTGCGTGATCGACGGCGGCTCCAGCAGCTACATCGAACCGCTCACCCGCAGCTTTCGTGAACACGTTCGGCTCAATTGCCCTGTGCATAACGTGGAGCGCACAGACGATGGCGTGGTTATCCACAGCCCGGCCGGCCGCGAAACCTTTGATCGGGTGGTGTTTGCCTGCCACAGCGACCAGGCCCTGGCGTTGCTCGCCGACCCAAGCCAGGCCGAACAGGAAATCCTGGGCGCCCTGCCCTATGCCGACAATGATGTCGTGCTGCATACCGACACCCGCCTGCTGCCGGACCGCAAACTGGCCTGGGCCAGTTGGAACTACCGGCTGACCGGCAGCGAGCAGACCCAGGCGGCCGTGACCTACGACATGAACATCCTGCAAGGTATCGACAGCGCCACCACCTTTTGCGTCAGCCTCAACCAGACGCCGATGATCAACCCGCTCAAGATCCTTGCCCGCTACACCTACGCGCACCCGCAATACAGCCTGGCAGCCGTGACTGCCCAAGCGCGCTGGCAAGAGTTGCACGGCACGCGCAATACCTTTTATTGCGGTGCCTACTGGGCCAACGGTTTCCACGAAGACGGCGTGACCAGCGCCTTGCGTGTGGCCGAAGCCTTTGGAGAGCGCCTGTGAACAGTGCCCTGTACAGCGGCTGGATCGCCCATCGGCGGTTCGCGCCCAAGGCCCATGCGTTTCGTTACCGCATCGGCCTGCTGTACCTGGATTTGAGCGAACAAGACGAAGTGCTCGGGCTCTCGCCCCTGGCCGGCGCGAGTCGCCTGGCGCCCTTCGGCTTTCGCCAGCAGGACTACCTGCGTGAATTGACGCGCCACGGCATGAGCTTGACCGATGCCGTGCGCCACGAAGTCGGCAAGGCACTGGGGCGTACACCCCAGGGCGTAATCTGCCTACTGACCCAGGCCCGCAGTTGGGGCCTGGCTTTTAACCCTGTGAGTTTCTTCTACTGTTTCGAGGCCGACGGACAACTGGCCGCGATCCTGTGTGAAGTGACCAACACCCCCTGGCGCGAGCGCTATCACTACGTGCTGCCCGCCCAGGCGCTGGGTGCCGATGAGCACCAGCATTTTGCCGTGGCCAAGGCTTTTCATGTGTCGCCGTTTTTGCCGCGCGAGCTGGAATACCGCATGAGCTTCAGCCCGCCCGCTGCCAAGCTGGGTGTGCACATGGCCGACTGGCAAGGCGACTTTAAAGTCTTCGACGCCACCCTGAACCTGCAAAAAGAAGCCCTGAGCCGCGCCAGTCTGCACCGCTACCTGTGGCGCTTTCCGTGGATGACCGCCAAGACCTGCCTGGCGATTTACTGGCAGGCCCTGCGCCTGTTGCTCAAACGCACACCGATTTTTTCCCACCGGGCCGCCGATGGCGCCTCTCGCACCGCAGTCGGGTATACCAAGGATCGCCGCCATGAAAACCCCTAGCTTATCGGTCAAGGCCAACCGCCTGAACGTCAACGGCATGACCACCGCGCTGCTGCGCAAGGCGGTACTGCGCCAACTCAGCCAGTTGCGCCATGGCCAGTTGGTGGTGATCGAGGACGGCGAACGCCAAGTGTTCGGTGCCCGGGAAGCGCACCTGTTGGGGGAAATCCAGATCCTCGATTCGGCCGTGTGGGGCCTGGTGGCGGCCAACGGCTCCATCGGTGCGGGCGAGGCGTTTATCCACGGTTATTGGAGCAGCCCGGACCTCACCGCCGTGGTGCGCGTGATGGTCAGCAACCTGGATGTTCTGGATGCGATGGAGGGCGGCCTGGCGCGACTGGCTCGCCCGTTCACCCAAGGCCTGCACTGGCTCAACCGCAACACGCGCAAGGGCTCACAGAAAAACATCGCCGCTCACTACGACCTGGGCAATGACCTGTTCGAAGAATTCCTCGACCCGACGATGATGTATTCGGCGGCGCAATTCCTGACCCCCGACGACACCCTGGAACAGGCGCAGTTGAACAAACTGGAGCGCATCTGCCAGAAGCTCGCGCTCAAACCGACTGACCACTTGCTGGAAATCGGCACCGGCTGGGGCAGCATGGCGCTGTATGCGGCCCAGCACTATGGCTGTAAGGTCACCACCACGACCTTGTCCAAGGAGCAGTTTGCCTACACCGAAAAACGCATCGACGCCCTGGGCCTGAAGGACCAGGTGACCCTGTTGCTGCAGGACTATCGCGACCTCACCGGCCAATACGACAAGTTGGTCTCGATCGAGATGATCGAGGCCGTGGGCCATCGCTTCCTGCCGACCTACTTCAAGCAATGCGCGCACCTGCTCAAGGCCGACGGCCTGATGTTGCTGCAAGCCATCACCATTCGGGAACAGCGCTACGAGCAGGCCAAGAACAGTGTCGACTTCATTCAGCGCTACATCTTCCCCGGTGGCGCCCTGCCCTGTGTGCAGAACATGCTGCACATCGTCAGCCGCGACACCGACATGAACCTACTGCACATGGAGGATTTCGGCCTGCACTACGCGCGAACCCTGCGCCTGTGGCATGAGAACTTTCGCCGCGCCCACGGCCGCCTCGCCGAGTTGGGCTACGATGAGTACTTCCTGCGCTTGTGGGAGTTCTATTTGTGCTACTGCGAGGGAGGGTTCATGGAACGAACGATTGGTACCGCGCAGTTGCTGCTGGCCAAGCCCGCGGCGATCAACCCGCCGCTGCTCGGGCGCTTCAGTGCTTAAACCGCTGGTCAATGCCGTGCTGTTCCAGTGCGGCTGGTTTGCCTGCGTACTCGGTGGCGACAGCCGCTGGCTGCTGGTGGGGTTCGCCGCGCTGGCCCTTCATTTGCTGTGGACAAGTTCCTGGGCCGAGGAAGGCCAAGTGATCCTCGCCGTGACCTTGCTCGGCACAGTGATCGACACCTCGTTGCGCACCTTTGGTGTGTTTCATTTCAGCCTGCCCGGGCCGCTGATTCCGTTCTGGCTGGTGCTGCTGTGGGCATTGCTCGCGACCACGTTGCGCCATTGCCTGGCGTGGACCGCACGCCCTTGGTGGCGCGCCAGCGTGCTGGGCGCGGTGGCCGGGCCCTTGTCCTATTACGCAGGTAGCCAATTGGCCGGCGTGAGTTTCGGCTACGCCACGGCGCCTACGCTGATCGGCCTCGCGCTGCTGTGGGCCGTGGCGTTCCCGGTGCTGCATTGGGTTGCGCGGCAGCTGGGGCACTGACGTCTGTCAGAGCAATCACACGCGCCTGACGCGCTTGCCTTACACTGCGCGCCTATGACAGACATCCCCCACGTTCAGATCCCCGAACCCGCCGTCACCTGCTCGACGTGCGCGGCCTGCTGCTGCCAGTTGGAAGTGATGCTGATCACCGACACCGGCGTGCCGGAGCGCTATATCGATACCGACGATTGGGGCGGCGAGGTGATGCTGCGCCTGGACGATGGCTGGTGCGCGGCGCTGGATCGGGACACGATGATGTGCACGATCTATGAGCGACGGCCGCTGATTTGCCGGGAGTTCGAAATGGGGGCACCGGAGTGCCTGGAAGAGCGACAGGGCATTGCCACCGCTTACCGCTGATTGAAATACATCGTGTAGGAGCCCGGCTTGCCGGCGATGAGGCCCTTGAAACCACTGCAAGCCTCAAGGTTGCTATCGCCGGCAAGCCGGCTCCTACAAGGATTTGCGTGGTTACAGCGGCAAGGTGTAGTGCAGCGAGTAGCTCTCTACGCCGTCGTTGTTGCTGCTGATGCCCGCGTTGGAATAGTGCGTGGCGCGAATGCCCACTTCATGTCCACCGGCAAAGCGCAGGCCGAAGCCCAAGCGGTCTTCGAACTGGAAGGCCTGGCCGATGTTGTTGTCCTCGACCCGCGTGCGGGAGAACACCGCCACACCAATCCCTGCCTCGATGTACGGCTTGACCTTTTCCCCGGCAAACTCATACACAAACACCGGCGAGAACGACAGGCTGCTGACACTGGCGCGCTTGTCGCCATCCCAGTAGGTGTAGGCGCCGCTCCAGTAACCGGTCAACCGCCCGGTATCGCTTTGCCACCAGCTTTTATCCCAATCCGACGTCAACCCCAACCGGTAGGTCATGGTTGAATCGCTGGTACTCCCCACCCCGAATTCAAGGCCAGCGGCCTGTGCCGAAACCGAGTGTCCCACCACGACGGCCGCAATCGCGGCCAAACAGAACAAGCGCTTCATAAGAAACAATCCTTTGAGAACGACGTTATTTGGTTTTGTGCAGGCTAACTCGCTATAGAAGCTGGCGTGTAGACAGAAGTTCAGCTTCTAACCCCGGTATTTCACGAATTTTTCACGAGCCAAAACTACGCACAACGCCGGGAGATTTCCATAGTGTCGGTAGGATATTTCTGAGGTGGTCGGCGTCGCCGCTGGTCCAGAACTGTGCAGGCTCTGGATTACCGGTGGCCAACAGGTCGCGCTCACTCAGCAAGCGCTTGAGCTGACGCGCCACGGCGGCGCCGGTGTCGATCAGGATGATGCTGGGGGGCAGCATCTGGGCCAGCAGCGGCTTTAGGAAGGGGTAATGGGTGCAGCCAAGAATAATGGTGTCGCAACCGGCGCTGAGCAGCGGTTCGACATAACCCTGCAACATCTGGCGCAACGCGGGGCTGCACAAGTCGCCGGTTTCAATCAGCTCCACCAGGCCCGGGCAGGGTTGGGTGATCACCCGCACGTCGGTGGCGAAGCGGTCGAGCAACGCGGCGAACTTGGCGCTTTGCAGGGTGCCGGTGGTAGCCAGTACACCGACCACACCGCTGCGGGTAGCGGCAGCGGCCGGCTTGACCGCAGGCTCCATGCCCACCAACGGCCAGTCGGGATAGTCCAGGCGCAAATCCCCAACGGCGGCGACGGTCGCGGTGTTGCAGGCGATCACAAACGCCTTGGCACCTTGGCCACGGAAAAACTCCGCCACCAATCGCGAGCGCTCAAGAATATAACCTGGGGTTTTCTCGCCATAAGGAATGTGCCCGCAGTCGGCCACATACAACAGCGACTCATGGGGCAACAGCTGCTGGATTTCGTCGAGCACCGTCAGCCCGCCGATGCCGGAATCGAACACACCGATGGGCGCGTCCTTAACCATGCTGCGCTCCACACACGCTGCAGCCGGGGTCGCGCTTGACCCGCAATTCGCGAAAACGCGTGGTCAATGCATCAATCAACAGCAGGCGACCCACCAGCGGCTCACCAAACCCGGCCAGCAGTTTCAACGCTTCCAGGGCTTGCAGGCTGCCGACCACACCCACCAGCGGGCCGACCACGCCGGCCTCGCTGCAGGTCAGTTCGGTGTCGCTGCCGTGCCCATATAAACAGTGGTAGCACGGGCTCTCGGCGCGGCGCGGGTCGAATACCGACAACTGGCCTTCAAGGCGAATCGCGGCGCCGCTGACCAAGGGTTTACCGGCCGCGACACACGCAGCATTCACGGCTTCGCGGGTGGAGAAGTTGTCACTGCAATCAAGCACCACATCTACCGCTGTTACGGCGACGGCCAGGGAATCAGCGTCCAGCGCGCCGCGATGGGCAACCAGCGAGATCTCGGGGTTGATGCCCGCCAGGCGTTGCAACGCCGAGTCGACCTTGGTCTGCCCCACGCTGTGGGTGTCATGGATGATCTGGCGTTGCAGGTTGGTCAGGTCGACAGTATCGAAGTCCGCCAGGTGCAACTCACCCACGCCGGCGGCTGCCAGGTACAACGCCACCGGCGCGCCCAGGCCTCCGAGGCCGATGATCAGGGCACGGCCGTTTTTCAGGCGCAACTGGCCGTCGATGTCGACCTGCTGCAACAGGATCTGCCGGCTATAGCGCAACAGCTCCTGATCGGTCAGCACGGGCGGCGCCCCAGGGTGATGCGTTCGTGGCTGCCGAGGTCGATGCGGCTGTGGACCTCCTCAAAGCCTTCACCCGACAACAGGTCACGCACGGCCGCAGCCTGGTCATAACCGTGTTCGAGCAACAACCAGCCACCGGCATTCAGGTGCGCTGGCGACTGCGCGATGATCAAACGCAGGTCGTCCAGGCCGTCATGGCCCGCGACCAGTGCACTGGCCGGCTCAAAGCGCACATCGCCCGCCACCAGGTGCGGGTCGTTGGCGGCAATGTACGGCGGGTTGCTGATGATCAGGTTGTACGTGTGGCCTTGCAGGGCACTGAACCAATGGCTGTTCAGCACCGTTGCGTTGTTCAGGTGCAGGCGCTGGCGGTTGCGCTCGGCCAGGGCCACGGCTTCGAGCACGCGGTCGACCGCCGTTACCTGCCAGGCCGGGCGCTCGCTGGCCAAGGCCAGGGCGATGGCGCCACTGCCGGTGCCCAGGTCAAGAACGTGGGTGGGCGTGGCCGGCAACAATTCCAGTGCCGCTTCCACCAGCAATTCGGTGTCCGGGCGCGGGATCAAGGTGTGGGGCGCGACTTCCAGGTCGAGCTTCCAGAAACCTTGCTGGCCGAGAATATAGGCCACCGGCTCACCACCACGGCGGCGCTGCAGGTAACCGGCGAAGGTCAAGGCATCTTCGCTGCTGACGATTTTTTCCGGCCAGGTGTGCAGATAGCTGCGAGGCTTGCCCAGGGCGGCGGCCAGCAACAACTCGGCATCCAGGCGCGCGGTAGGCGAGTCTGGCAGGTCGGCGGCGCGCAACAGGCTGGCGATGATGGTCATTTATTCACCGATCGCTGCGAGTTGGTCGGCCTGGTATTCGGCGAGCAACGGCTCGATCACCGCTTCGACGCCACCGGCGAGGATCTCGTCCAGGGAATAAAGGGTGAGGTTGACCCGGTGGTCGGTGACCCGGCCCTGGGCAAAGTTGTAGGTACGGATGCGTTCGGAGCGGTCGCCCGACCCCACCAGCAACTTGCGCTCGCTGGCAATCGCATTGGCGGCGGCACTGGTCTGCTGGTCGTTGAGTTTGGCCGACAACCACGACATCGCCCGCGCACGGTTCTTGTGCTGGGAACGTTCTTCCTGGCATTCCACCACGATGCCCGACGGCAAGTGGGTGATGCGGATGGCGGAGTCGGTCTTGTTCACGTGCTGACCACCGGCGCCCGACGAGCGGTAAGTGTCGATGCGCAAGTCGGCCGGGTTGATCTCGATGGCTTCCTGTTCATCCGGCTCGGGCAACACGGCCACGGTACACGCGGAGGTGTGGATGCGGCCCTGGGATTCAGTCGCCGGCACACGCTGTACGCGGTGTGCGCCGGATTCGAACTTCAGCTTGCCGTAGACGTTGTCGCCTTCGACCCGCGCGATGACTTCTTTATAGCCGCCGTGCTCACCCTCGTTTTCCGAGAGGATTTCCACGCGCCAGCCGCGGCGCTCGGCGTAACGCGAATACATGCGGAACAGGTCGCCGGAGAAAATCGCCGCCTCGTCACCACCGGTGCCGGCGCGAATTTCGAGGAACACGTTGCGCCCGTCGTTAGGGTCCTTGGGCAACAGCATGCGCTGCAGGTCGCCTTCCAGCTCGGCGAGTTTTTCCTTGGCCTCGCGGACTTCTTCCACGGCCATTTCGCGCATATCTGGGTCGCTGTCCTTGAGCAGCGCCTGGGCGCCTTCGAGGTCGGCCTGCACTTTCAGCAGTTTTTTGTAAGTGGCGACAACCGGTTCGACTTCGGCGTATTCCTTGGAATAGGCGCGGAACTTGGTCTGATCGGCAATGACTTCGCCGTCGCCGAGCAAGGCGGTCAGTTCTTCGAAACGATCCTGGAGCACGTCCAGTTTATTGAGCAGTGACGCTTTCATTGCGATTTTTTATCCGAAGAGCTATCTGACGCGCCCTCACCGAGGGCAAAGAGTTCCTGGGCCATGGCCAGCGCATCGAGGCGGCCTTCGGCGGTAAGCTTTTTCAACTGTACGCTGGGGGCGTGGAGCAACTTGTTGGTCAAGCCACGGGCCAGCTGCATCAACACCTCTTCGGCGCTGCTGCCGTTGGCCAGCAAGCGCTGGGCCTTGCTCAACTCCTCGTCGCGCAGGCGTTCGCCCTGCTGACGATACGCCTTGAGCACGTCCACCGCCGCCAGTTCACGCAGGCGCACCATGAAGTCTTCGGCGCCGGTGCTGACCATTTCCTCGGCGGCCTGGGCAGCGCCCTGGCGGCTCTTGAGGTTTTCGGCGACCACCTCGTGCAGGTCGTCGACGCTGTAGAGGTAAACGTCGTCCAACTCGCCGACTTCTGGCTCGATATCCCGGGGAACGGCAATGTCCACCATGAAGATCGGTTTGTGCTTGCGCAGCTTCAGCGCACTCTCCACCGCGCCTTTGCCCAGGATCGGCAACTGGCTGGCGGTGGAGCTGATCACGATATCGCTGCGCACCAGCTCGGCCGGGATGTCCGACAGCAACACCGCATGGGCACCGAACTGTTCGGCCAGGATGCTCGCGCGCTCCAATGTACGGTTGGCGACCACGATGCGCTTCACACCCAGGTCATGCAGGTGACGGGCGACCAGGGTGATGGTTTCACCGGCGCCGATCAGCAGGGCCTGGCTGCGCTGCAGGTCGCTGAAAATCTGTTTGGCCAGGCTGACGGCGGCAAACGCCACGGACACCGGGTTCTCACCGATGGCGGTGTCGGTGCGCACTTGCTTGGCGGAATTGAATGTGGCCTGGAACAGGCGGCCCAGCAACGGCCCCACGGTACCGGCCTCGCGGGCCACGGCGTAGGCGGATTTCATCTGGCCCAGGATCTGCGGTTCGCCCAGCACCAGCGAGTCGAGCCCTGCGGCGACGCGCATCATGTGACGAACTGCCGCATCTTCTTCGTGCACATAAGCGCTGGCGCGCAGGTCGTCGAGGCTCAAATGGTGGTAATCGGCCAGCCAGCGCAGCACCCCATCCGCCGAAAGATGTTCCTGCTCTATATAGAGCTCGCTGCGATTGCAGGTCGAAAGGATCGCAGCTTCGCGGCTGTCGGTGAGCCGGCAGAGCTGCTGCAAGGCCTCAACCAACTGCTCTGGCGTGAACGCAACGCGCTCGCGCACGTCTACGGTAGCAGTCTTGTGGTTAATACCGAGTGCGAGGAAGGCCATTCAATATCGCTGATGATGTCGGGAAGCCGACAATTGTCCTACTTCGAATGATTCAGAACAACCACCGTAGGCTATTGTCCTAATGCCTTGTGTCTATAAAGGCACCAACTGAGACTCGGTTATGTTTGGCCGAAGGCTTGTGTCATGATGATCCGACCGCAGGTTAGTCGTCCTCTTCCTATATGAATAGATCTTCCGCGTTGCTCCTTGCTTTTGTCTTCCTCAGCGGCTGCCAGGCCTTGGCCCCCGTGTCGCCGGACGGTACGCCGCCGGTCGAAGACAGCACCCCCGCCCCTGAAAAGCCCAAGGTTTATTCCTCGTTCAAGGAAGAAACGATCTACAGCCTGTTGACCGCGGAACTCGCCGGCCAGCGCAATCGTTTCGATATTGCCCTGGATAACTACGTGACCCAGGCCATCAATACCCAGGACCCGGGCATTTCGGAGCGCGCGTTTCGCATTGCCGAATACCTGGGGGCCGACCAGGCCGCGCTGGATACCTCGCTGATCTGGGCAAAAAACGCCCCGGACGACCTGGAAGCGCAGCGGGCGGCGGCGGTACAACTGGCACGTGCCGGGCGGTATGACGACTCCATGGTCTATATGGAGAAAGTCCTGCAGGGCAAGGGCGACACCCATTTCGATTTCCTCGCGCTGTCGGCCGCCGACACTGACCAGGACACACGCAATGGCCTGATGAAGAGTTTCGACCGCCTGCTGCAAAAGCATCCGAAGAACAGCCAGCTGATTTTCGGCAAGGCGCTGCTGCTACAACAGGATGACGAGGCCGACGCAGCACTGAAACTGTTGGAGCAGAACCCGCCGGAAGACGGCGAGATCGCGCCGATCCTGCTGCGTGCTCGCCTGCTGCAGAACCTCAATCGCGGCAAGGAAGCGGTGCCACTGCTGGAAAAAAGCATCAAGAAGTACCCCGATGACAAACGCCTGCGCCTGACGTACGCGCGCGCGCTGGTCGAGCAGGACCGCATGGAGGACGCCAAAGTGCAGTTCGCCAACCTGGTCCAGCAATACCCGGACGACGACGAATTGCGCTATTCCCTGGCCCTGGTGTGCCTGGAAGCCAAGGCCTGGGACGAGGCCAAGGGGTACCTGGAAGAGTTGATACAGCGCGAAAGCCATGTGGACTCGGCGCACCTGAACCTCGGTCGTATCGCTGAAGAGCGTAATGACCCGCAGGCGGCTTTGCTCGAATACGCCCAGGTCGGCCCCGGCAATGACTATCTGCCGGCCCAGTTGCGCCAGGCTGACATTTTGATGAGCAACGGCCGCACCGACGAGGCGGAAAAACGCCTGGCCGCTGCACGCGATGCCGAGCCGGATTACGCGATCCAGCTGTACCTGATCCAGGCCGAAACGTTGTCGGCCAATAATCAAGGCGAACGCGCCTGGAAATTGCTGCAACAAGCCTTGCTGCAATACCCGGACGATTTGAACCTGCTCTATACCCGCGCCATGCAGGCGGAAAAGCGCAATGACCTGGCGCAGATGGAAAAAGACCTGCGCCTGATCATCAAGCGCGACCCGGACAACGCCATGGCGCTCAATGCCCTGGGCTACACGCTGTCGGATCGCACGACGCGCTACGCCGAAGCCAAGGTGCTGATCGAACAAGCCCACAAGCTGACCCCGGAAGACCCGGCCGTGCTCGACAGCCTGGGCTGGGTGAATTACCGCCTGGGCAACCTGGATGAAGCCGAACGCTTGCTGCGCCAGGCGCTGGAGCGCTTCCCCGACCAGGAAGTCGCCGCCCACCTGGGCGAAGTGCTGTGGGCCAACGGCAAGCAGCGCGAAGCACGCCAAATCTGGGAAAAATTCCTCAAGGAACAACCCGAAAGCCCCATCCTGCGCAGCACCATCAAGCGCCTGACCGGATCCGAGACCCTTTAAGCTTATGTTCTTGCGCCACGTTGTAGTCTTCAGTTTTATCGCCCTGCTCGCCGGTTGCGCGGGCATAGGCAGCCGTGAATCCGTTGAAGGCCAGGGCAACCCGGCGCAATGGAAACAGCACAAGGACCAGCTCAGCAGCATTGACGGCTGGCAGATCGAAGGCAAGGTCGGGGTTCGTGCGCCGAAGGATTCCGGCAGCGGCACCTTGTTCTGGCTGCAACGCCAGGACTACTACGACATTCGCCTGTCCGGCCCGCTGGGTCGGGGCGCCGCACGTCTGACCGGGCGCCCGGGCCAAGTGAGCCTCGAAGTGGCCAACCAGGGGCGCTACGAAGCGGCCTCGCCGGAAGCGCTGCTGGAGGAACAGATGGGCTGGAAGCTGCCGGTGTCTCACCTAGTCTGGTGGGTACGCGGCTTGCCTGCACCGGATAGCAAAAGTCGCCTTAGCCTCAACGGCGACAGTCGCCTGGCCACCCTGGAGCAGGATGGCTGGCAGGTCGAATACCTGAGCTACGTCGAGCAAGGCGGTTACTGGCTGCCCGAGCGTATCAAGCTGCATGGTACTGACCTTGACGTCACGCTGGTGATCAAGGACTGGCAACCACGCAAGCTGGGGCAATAACGTGACTGTAGAACGCTTGACCCTGCCCTCCCCGGCAAAACTCAATTTGATGCTGCACATTCTGGGTCGCCGTGAAGACGGCTACCACGAGTTGCAGACGCTGTTTCAGTTTCTCGACTATGGCGATGAGTTGACCTTCGCTGTTCGCGACGATGGCGTGATCCAGTTGCACACCGAATTCGAAGGCGTGCCTCACGACAGCAATCTGATTGTGAGGGCGGCGAAAAAACTTCAGGCGCAATCCGGTTGTTCGCTCGGCATTGATATCTGGATCGATAAAATCTTGCCCATGGGCGGTGGTATCGGTGGCGGTAGCTCGAATGCCGCGACTACATTGCTGGGTCTCAATCATCTGTGGAAGCTGGGCTGGGACCCTGATCGCCTTGCGGCGCTGGGCCTTACGCTGGGGGCGGACGTCCCGGTTTTCGTGCGTGGGCACGCGGCTTTCGCCGAGGGCGTCGGGGAGAAACTCACCCCCGAATACCCCGAAGAGCCGTGGTATGTCGTGCTTGTGCCGCAAGTATCTGTAAGTACAGCAGAAATTTTTTCAGATCCGTTGTTGACACGTAACTCTTCTCCCATTAAAGTGCGCCCCGTTCCCAAGGGAAACAGTCGAAATGACTGCTTACCGGTTGTAGCAAGGCGTTATCCAGAGGTACGTAACGCATTGAATTTGTTAGGTAAATTTACCGAAGCAAAATTAACCGGAACTGGAAGTTGTGTGTTTGGGGGCTTCCCAAGCAAAGCTGAAGCTGATAAAGTCTCGGCCCTTCTTACAGAGACCCTTACAGGGTTTGTAGCAAAGGGAAGCAACGTTTCGATGTTGCATCGCAAGCTGCAAAGTCTGCTCTAAAAGGAACCGAGTGTTAGGCACTCGTTGCAACAGATACAGGGGCGTCGCCAAGCGGTAAGGCAGCAGGTTTTGATCCTGCCATGCGTTGGTTCGAATCCAGCCGCCCCTGCCATTTTCTAATACTCATCCAGGTTACCCTCAGCCTCTAGGTACTGCGCGTGTCCAAGATGATGGTCTTTACGGGGAATGCTAACCCCGATCTGGCTCGGCGTGTCGTACGTCAGCTGCATATCCCTCTCGGTGACATCTCTGTCGGTAAATTCTCCGACGGCGAAATTACAGCCGAGATCAATGAAAACGTCCGCGGTAAAGATGTCTTCATTATTCAGCCGACCTGCGCTCCGACCAACGATAACCTGATGGAACTCGTCGTGATGGCTGATGCCTTCCGCCGCTCCTCAGCGACTCGAATCACAGCTGTAATCCCTTACTTTGGTTATGCCCGTCAGGATCGCCGCCCGCGTTCCGCACGTGTGGCTATCAGCGCGAAAGTCGTTGCTGACATGCTGACCGTGGTAGGCATCGACCGTGTTCTCACGGTTGACCTGCACGCTGACCAAATCCAGGGATTCTTCGATATTCCGGTAGATAACATCTACGGCTCCCCGGTATTGGTGGATGACATCGAAGACCAGCGCTTTGAAAACCTGATGATCGTGTCCCCGGACATTGGTGGCGTCGTGCGTGCACGGGCTGTTGCCAAATCCCTGGGCGTGGACCTCGGGATCATCGACAAACGCCGTGAAAAAGCCAATCACTCTGAAGTGATGCATATCATCGGTGATGTCGAAGGGCGTACCTGTATTCTGGTTGATGACATGGTCGACACCGCCGGCACCCTGTGCCACGCGGCAAAAGCCTTGAAAGAGCACGGTGCAGCAAAAGTCTTCGCCTACTGCACACACCCTGTGCTGTCGGGCCGAGCGATCGAGAACATCGAGAACTCCATGCTGGACGAACTGGTGGTGACCAACACCATCCCGTTGTCCGCAGCCGCTCAAGCCTGTTCGCGTATCCGTCAACTGGATATCGCACCGGTAGTTGCCGAGGCGGTCCGCCGCATCAGCAATGAAGAATCGATCAGCGCGATGTTCCGTTAAGGGTCAAACCTTCGGTACACCTCACTGACGAAAAGCGCCCCGCCCCAGCATTCTGTTGGGGCGGGGCTTTTTTGCCCATGTCGAGTACGGCGCTGGTCGCAAACGCCCCTCGATGATGGCTATTTTGGAGATACAAAATGACTGACTTTACTCTGAACGCCCAAGCGCGTACTGACCTGGGGAAAGGTGCGAGCCGCCGCCTGCGTCACGCCGCCAACATTCCAGCCGTTGTTTACGGTGGTAACAAGCCTGCTGAGTCCGTGACCATCCTGGCCAAGGAAATCGCCAAGCTGTTCGAAAACGAAGCTGCCTACAGCCACGTTATCGAGCTGAACGTCGACGGCACCAAGCAGAACGTCATCGTTAAAGCGATGCAGCGCCACCCGTCCAAGCAGTTCATCATGCACGCTGACTTCGTTCGCGTTGTTGCTGGCCAGAAGCTGACCGCTATCGTCCCTGTACACTTCATCGGTGAAGAAGCACCGATCAAGAAAGGCGGCGAGATTTCTCACGTTGTGAACGAAATCGAAGTGACCTGCCTGCCGAAAGACCTGCCTGAGTTCATCGAAGTCGACCTGTCGGCCGCTGAAGTTGGCGCCATCATCCACCTGTCCGACCTCAAGGCCCCTAAAGGCGTTGAGTTTGTTGCACTGGCTCACGGTGATGACAAAGCTGTTGCAAACGTACACGCTCCACGCGTTGCACCAGAAGCTGAAGAAGGCGCTGCAGAGTAATTCACTCTGTATTGCCGGAGCTTGAGGAAACATCGCGGACCGGAACGTAGCGAGAAAGCGGGCGATAACGCGACGTTTACTCTTGAGTAAATGAGCTACTGTTGTCCACTTTCGCCGCACCAAGGTCAGGCGATGTTATCCACAACTCCAAAGGAAGGGCCCCTGTCGTGACTGCCATTAAACTGATCGTTGGCCTGGGAAATCCAGGCGCCGAATACGAACAGACCCGGCATAACGCGGGGGCCCTTTTTGTTGAGCGTATCGCCCACGCGCAAGGTGTGAACCTTGCGGCCGATCGCAAATATTTTGGCCTGACCGGACGCTTCTCGCATCAGGGTCAGGATGTTCGTCTGCTGATTCCCACCACCTACATGAACCGCAGCGGCCAGGCTGTCGCGGCGCTTGCGGGCTTCTTCCGGATAAAGCCTGAAGAAATCCTGGTGGCCCATGACGAACTCGACCTGCCACCCGGTGTTGCCAAGCTCAAGCTCGGCGGCGGCCATGGTGGGCACAACGGATTGCGCGACATCATCGCGCAGCTGGGTAATCAGAATAATTTCTACCGTCTGCGGCTTGGCATTGGCCACCCGGGCGTTGCCAGTATGGTTTCAAATTTCGTCCTGGGTCGTGCGCCACGCGCCGAACAGGAAAAACTCGATGCCAGCATCGACTTTGCCCTCGGCGTGCTGCCGGATATCTTCGCCGGTGAATGGAACCGCGCGATGAAAAACCTGCACAGCCAGAAGGCCTGACTCTTACCGAGGGGAAACACCATGGGATTCAATTGCGGCATCGTCGGCCTGCCCAACGTCGGCAAATCCACCCTGTTCAACGCCCTGACCAAGTCCGGTATTGCGGCGGAGAACTTCCCCTTCTGCACCATCGAACCCAACAGCGGTATCGTGCCGATGCCGGATCCACGCCTGGACGCCCTGGCGGCCATCGTCAATCCGAAGCGCATCCTGCCGACCACCATGGAATTCGTCGACATCGCAGGCCTGGTCGCCGGCGCGTCCAAAGGTGAAGGCCTGGGCAACAAGTTCCTGGCCAACATCCGTGAGACCGATGCCATCGCTCACGTGGTCCGCTGCTTTGAAGACGAGAACGTGATTCACGTCTCCAACAGCGTCGACCCAAAACGCGACATCGAGATCATCGACCTGGAACTGATCTTCGCCGACCTCGACAGCTGCGAAAAACAACTGCAGAAAGTCGCGCGTAACGCCAAGGGCGGCGACAAGGACGCAGTGGTCCAGAAAGGCCTGCTGGAGCAACTGATCGCGCATTTCACCGAAGGCAAGCCTGCGCGCAGCCTGATGAAGAACATGGGCGCCGACGAGAAGGCCGTGATCAAGGGCTTCCACCTGCTGACCACCAAGCCGGTGATGTACATCGCCAACGTGGCCGAAGACGGCTTCGAGAACAATCCGCTGCTCGACGTGGTCAAGGCCATTGCCGATGAAGAAGGCGCGATCGTGGTGCCGGTGTGCAACAAAATCGAAGCGGAAATCGCCGAGCTCGAAGACGGCGAAGAAAAGGACATGTTCCTCGAAGCCCTGGGCCTGGAAGAGCCTGGCCTGAACCGTGTGATCCGCGCCGGTTACGAAATGCTCAACCTGCAGACCTACTTCACCGCCGGTGTGGAAGAAGTCCGTGCATGGACCGTCAAGGTCGGCGCAACCGCGCCACAGGCTGCCGGCGTAATCCACACCGACTTCGAAAAAGGCTTTATCCGTGCCGAAGTGATCGCATATAACGACTTCATTCAGTACAAGGGTGAAGCCGGTGCCAAGGAAGCCGGTAAATGGCGCTTGGAAGGTAAGGACTACATCGTTAAAGATGGCGATGTAATGCACTTCCGCTTCAACGTATAAGTGCCTTCCGCGGTTTTCCGCAAACAATAAGCCGATGCATTGCATCGGCTTTTTTGTGGGCGCTCGCCCCGCAAATAACTTTTATCGCAGTCATTACGTCCAACACTTCAGATTAATCCTGTTTTCTTCCGCGCTTTTTACGCCCCTCTTACATATGCATCTCATCCCTCCGGGAATAACTCTTACTTTTCTTACAGAATACTGCTCATTCCTCTCTTACAACCTCAACGAGAAACTTGGTAAGTTACCTTTATCGGCTGATATTGACAGAGCATCAGGCCAACAATGAAGTGACAGCGACAGTGGAGCACCCGCACTATGTCGGCCTTGTTTCAAATAGACACGCCAGTAGATCCACTCTTTATTGAAGGATCTGAAATTGAAGAAACCATCAATACTACTGCCGCCCTTAATATTGACATCCTCTTGATGGGCGAGACCGGTACCGGCAAGGACACCTTGGCGCAACGAGTCCATCATTTGTCGGGACGGCGCGGTAGCTTCATTGCTGTGAATTGCGCAGCCATCCCGGAAAGCCTTGCGGAAAGCCAACTGTTCGGCGTCAACAGCGGCGCCTTTACCGGTGCGATGCAATCACGGGCCGGTTTTGTGGAAGCTGCTCATCTGGGGACACTGTACCTTGATGAAATCGACAGCATGCCGCTAACTCTGCAAGCCAAGCTATTGCGGGTGCTGGAATCCCGCGGCGTAGAGCGCCTGGGCTCAACCCGCTTTATCCCCGTCGATATGCGAGTCATTGCATCGGCCCAACACTCGTTGCACACGATGGTCGAACAAGGCACCTTCAGGCGCGATCTGTACTTTCGCCTGAATGTCGTCAACATCCAACTCCCGGCCTTGCGGGACCGGCGCGAACGCATCATTCCGTTATTCCTGGAAATGATCCGGCAAGAAGCTGCCCATTTCGGTTGTTCGGCCCCGCCGCCGCCTAGCGGACTGCTGCAGCAATTGCTAAGCCATCCCTGGCAGGGCAACGTTCGCGAACTGCGTTCGACAGCCAAACGCTTCGTCCTGGGCTTACCGCTACTCTCCACCTCCTTGAACGTCAGGCAGGAATCCGTGATGAGCCTGAAAGAACGCCTGCGGCAGCTGGAAAAGGCACTGATCGAAGAGTCGTTGCTACGCCACGATTACTGTGTCGATAGCGCCGCAGCGGAGCTAAGCGTGGCCAAGCGCACGCTTTACTACAGAATGAAACAGCTGGATATATCCCTGGCTTAATGCGCTTTCAAACATTTAGAAACATCTGCCACTGAAACATTTGGAACGCCTTGTTGCTAAACACCACACAACTGGAGCCAGGCTCAAGGCGTTATTGAAATGCCAAGGCATAAATATGGCTTGGCCGACGGCGAACGTGTATCCCCTTCAAACATTGCAGCTGGAGTTTATTATGTCCATTCAAGGTTTATCCCCCCTCAATACCAACAGCTTCCTGCCCGGCTCTGGAACAAAACCTGGCACAGGAAATAGCAGTGATGATCTGCTGGATAAAGCGGAGGCCATTGCTCGGGAGGGTTTCGAGCTGAGCCTGAAAGCTAAACAAATCACCAACAAATATGCGGCAGCTAAAGAAGTTCGCTAATACAACCGCCTCCCCGATTTATCCGTCGGGGATGGCTTTCTTGTTCGCTGAAATAGCAACTTTTTATATCAGCCGCCCCAGGCAGGCTGCGTCAAATATCGACATAGCAGGCTTTACATGAAGATAGAAAAACTTGACTTTTCAGTGCGACAAAACGGCCTTGAAGAAGCCGTTAACACACCAAGTCATTCAGCGTCCAATACAGACGTCGACTTTTTCACCGCATCGCTGAACCGCTCAGGAGCGACTACCACTCGGGTAGACAATCCTCCAGGACCTTCGCTGCTGACAGAGGCCGGACAACACGTCAAGGCCTTGGAAACCCGTCTTGCGCACGCACTCAAGTCAACCAACAAAGGCTCCGATCCAGACGATTTCAAGCAGTACCCACGTGAACTATCCAACGTCGTACTGACCTCCCAACTGCTGGTAAAAAGCCTGGGCAAAGCCACTCAATGCCTCGACAAAATCTGCAACTTGCAATAATGGCCATGAATAATTTCCTGCCTGTCGTGTTACTCCTGGCGGCTGCACTGATGTTGGGTGGCTGCAGCGATCGTGTCGAACTTCATCGCCAACTTTCCGAGCAAGAGGCCAATGAGGTCATCGCAGAGTTGGCCGACAAACACATTCGCGCGCAGAAAATCCCGGCCAAGGATGGCGTCACCGTCGCCGTCAATGCCGTCGACATCGGGCGCGCCGTACGCACGCTGGAAGCCGCCGGATTGCCTCGAGCGGCACGCACTACACTGGGTGACACGTTTCGCAAGGAGGGCGTCATTTCCACGCCGCTGGAAGAGCGCGCGCGCTACATCTATGCCCTGTCCCAAGAGCTTGAGGCCACCCTGTCCAATATTGACGGTGTGATCGTTGCGCGTGTGCACGTGGTGCTGCCGGAACGTATAGCACCGGGTGAACCGGTCCAACCCGCGTCCGCGTCGGTATTCATCAAACATGACCCGCGCCTGGACCCCGATAACATCCGTGCCCGCGTACGCAGGATGGTCGCGAGCAGTATCCCGGGCATGACCGCTGCGGTGGACAACCCGCAAAAGCTAAGCGTGATTTTCGTGACCGCCACTGCTTATCAGGAACAGCAACGCCTGACTTACTTCGGCCCGTTCCTGGTGCCCAACGATGACCTCCCGTTCTGGCGAACCAGCGTAACCCTTTTTCTGCTCAGCCTAGTGGCCGTCACCCTCGCGGCATCATTCCTGTTTGCACGACGCCAGCGTGCGCGGCAAGGGAGGCCTGTAGCTGGCGAATCAATCGGCCCTGCCCATGACGCCTAGCATCGATCAGTCGGCGAGCGAGCATTTGGCCTGGGCCCAATGGTGGGCGTTCCCCTGGAAGTACGCCCACGAAGACTGGCGAGATGACGCTCATCGTGCGATGGATGCGCTCCACTGTAGCGGGGGATGGGCCTCCTGCACGCTCCACGGTGTTGTCGCCTGCCTGCCTCCGGAGCCTCACACCACCGTGCTCCGCCTGGCCCTCGCCTCCACGGAACAACTCGATTTGGCGCTGACACTGGTTCACGACACCTTCAACCCGCAAGCCTCGTCAGCCTTGAGCGACAGTCATCAGCTGTGGTGCACACGACTTTCCAAGGCCCTGCCTCCTGCGCTGCCACTGCGCGATGCCGACCCGTTGCAATTGCTCTACAGCTGGGTAGCGACCTCCACCTGGCAACGCCTGCGATTGCGCTTTCCCCGTGGGCGCGTGCAAGAAGCAGAAAAAAAAAAATCTCCGTCGAGGGAGCAACCAGCCAACTGAACACACTCTGGCAAGCCGTCGTCTGGCGGGTGACGACAACGGCAACCGACGCCATCCCCCTCGGCTCGAACGTGTAAGGAGAACGCCGATGCTATGCCGACACTCCCTTGAATTGCCCAGCGGCGCCTCTGGTTTGCCACGCAACCTGATCCTCCGTGAAGAGCTTAAGGACTGGGACCAGGCCAACCATATTTTACGCCACGCCAGTGCCCAGGCCGGCGAGCTGATAAGCCAGGCCGAAAGAAAATGTGAAGCGCTGCAGCAAGAGGCCTCGCTGCAGATCTGGCAGCGCGCAGATACCCAACTCAAGCAGTGGGAACTCGACCGTCAGGCGATGTGTGACAGCCTCGAACACTATGCGACCCGCATCACCCAGCAAGCGATGCGCAGCCTGCTTGACGACATCGCGCCTCCTCAAAGGCTGGCAGCCTTGCTCAAGCAACTACTGGCCAGCCAAGTCCAGGAAATCAACGCGACGCTGCTGTGTCATCCCCATGACGTTGAAGAGATCAAACAGTGCCTCAGCCTTCGCAATGCCACGTATTGGAAGCTTCACACCGACGAAGCAGTCCGGCCTCAGACACTCGTTTTGCAAACCGACGAGGGCGACTTCCGAATCAGTTGGAACTCACTGCTCGAAGCGTTCTTCAACACCAGTAAAGAGTACTTGGATTACGACCTGAAAGTACGCGAGCCAGCGTTTTCATAACGTCTTGCAAGCGGAGCTATCGCGCATTCAAACCCATCGGCATGAAGGAAAAACCATGGATTTTTTTAATGATCTGTCTCGCCAGTTGTTAAGGAACAGCGACGTCGCCCATAAGGCCTACACAGCGAATATCGCTGAAGTTTCAGCCAATGGTTCAGACACAGAGTTCTTCGAACTGGCCATGAAAAAAGCCACGACGCAGATGGCCTACCTGGAACACAACCGGGTGAATCACTTGCTGCTCAAAAGTGCCTTTGAGAGTTTCCAGTAAAAACGAAAGTGCTGGTCGGTGAGTGGCTCAGAGCCTGCGCGGGTCGTGCGATCAGGCCACTCTCTTCGGTTGCCTCCAGGCGCTGCTCAACCAACGCGGCACCTGGCGCTCCACTGCCGCGCGCCCTGTTCGGCCGGCCCTGAACCTCAAACCTATCTCGCTTCGCTCGCCGTCTTACTAATAAGAGAACACCTCATGTTTAACCCCCCCTCCCAGCACACAGGCTTGCGCGTTGACTCAACGCGCTTATCGTCAAAACGAACGGGATGGCGGTGCCTGGTCGCACTGCCCTGCTTGCTGATGCCCGTAGTCAGTACCTACGCCGCCATTCCTTCCGAATGGAAAAATACCGCTTACGCCTACGAGGCCCAACATAAACCGCTGCGAGAAGTGCTCGAAGACTTTGCGCAGACCTTTGGCACGCAACTGCAAGTGGAGGGGCTACTGGAGGGCAACGTCAACGGAAAGATTCGCGCCAACACCCCACAGTCATTGCTTGATCGGCTGGGGGTCGAACATCGCTTCCAGTGGTATCTGTACAACAACACGCTCTATATCAGCTCTCTGGATCAACAGGAATCTGCACGTTTGGAGGTTTCTTCCGAAACCATCGCGGACCTCAAAAAAGCACTCACGGATATTGGCCTGCTCGACAGCCGCTTCGGCTGGGGCGAACTCCCCGAAGATGGCGTCGTCCTGGTCTCCGGCCCGAGGAGCTATATCGAACAGATCAGGCATTTCAGCAGCCAACGCCGCTCACCGGAAGAAAAGCAAAGCGTGCTCAGCTACCCGCTGAAGTTTGCCAACGCAACGGATCGCCAAGTGGAATATCGCGGTGAAAAGCATGCCATTCCCGGCGTTGCTAGCATTTTACGCGGGTTGTTGGAGCCCCGCTCCACCTCGGCCCTTTCGGGGCTTGGCCAACGGCCCCCTGCACAACCCTCCCCCCTTGCGCCAAACATTCCCCGACTGAACAACCCACTGCTCGGGCAAATGATTGGTGTAAACGGCAACCCTGCGCAAATGGAGACAGGCGGCACGCTCACCCCACGCGCACCAGCCCCCTCCAGCCGGATTCGCGTCGAAGCTGACGTGCGCAACAACGCGGTGCTGATCTACGATTTGCCGGAGCGCCAAGCCCTGTACCGCGAGTTGATCGCTCAGCTCGATGTCGCCAGCAAGCTGATAGAGATCGATGCCATTATCCTCGACATCGAGCGCACGCAATTACGCGAGTTCGGCGTGAACTGGGGTTTCCAGAACAGTCGTTTCCGTGGCCTCGGCACCAACCAGGCCCCCGGCACCAGCTCTCAGTTATCGATTGAAAATCGTGATCGCTTCTACGCGGATATACGCGCACTTGAAGCCAAGGGACTGGCAACCATGGTCTCCAACCCCTCGGTCCTCACCCTGGAAAACCAGCCGGCGGTCATCGACTTCAACCGCACTCAGTACCTGACGCCCGGCAGAGAAAACGCAACCATTCTGCCGGTCACCGTGGGGACCAGCTTCCAGGTCGTACCGCGTGTCATCACCAGTCGCGGTGGTCACCAGATCCACTTGGCGGTGGATATTGAAGATGGGAATTTCGACGAGACCAACCCCACGCCAGGCCAGCTGGATGTGCGCCGAGGCAAGGTCAGCACCCAGGCAGTAATAGCCGAAAAACGCTCGCTGGTGGTGGGTGGATTCCATGTCACCGAAAGCACCGACAAGCAGAACAAGGTGCCTCTGCTGGGGGACATTCCGCTGCTGGGCAAGGCGTTGTTTTCCTCGACCGAACGACAGAACAATCGACGTGAGCGCCTGTTTATCCTCACCCCGCGCGTCATCGGCGACCAGTCCGACCCCTCGCGCTATTTGCCCCAGGCCGACCAAGCCGATCTGCAAGCGGCGCTCACACCGCTCGCCAGGCGCTACAGCCCTCACCAGCCGGTGATCAATCGCAACGACGTTATCAGCACCCTGGCGCACCTGGTCAGCGGGCAAGTCCCCCAGGCCTTCAAAGCGGCACCGATGCCACTAGGGCTGCGGACATTATGCAACACGCGCGAATTGCTGGCGCTGAACGAAAATCGCAGCCAATGGTATGCCGGCCCCGAGTACAACGTGGCAGTCGTGGTGCTGCGTAACCAGTTCAACCGCAATGTGCGTATAGACGAAAAAGAATGCAGCAACTCGCAGACACTGGCAGTCAGCGCGTGGCCGCGTGCCTGGCTCAAGCCCGGTGAGGAAGCCGAAGTCTTTATCGCGATGCGCCCGGTGGTAAAGGACGAACACCTCAGCGTACCCCGCCCTTCCTTGATCACTCCAGCTCAGAAGGCCAAGCCATGAATCGCCGCTTGTTGTGCATCACACTGATCAGTGCAGCGTTGTTCGTCACAGGTTGTACCCCCACGTGCAAGGGCGACTCCTGCTCACGCCCACAATCGACCAAGGACCAAATGGTGATCTGGTGGCCGCCACAGATGCGCGTCGAACCCGGCCCCAGTGGTGAGCGGGCGGACTACCAGACCATCTCGCTGGAGCGCTGAGCGCTCGCCAATGCCCGATGATCAACGCCAGGTAATCTTGAAAAATCGGGTGAGCGGCGCGGCCGCTCACCTGTCACTCGCTCCCGCTATCACGGTGTGTGCACCTCACGCCTCTCGCGCAGCCTTGCAAACCGGGTAATCACAACGCGTGTTGGAGCAGCGTTTCGCCCCTTGGCATTCGATGGCTGTTTTGCCTATCTGGATGCCCATGGCGCCCAGGTCAGCGCTGATCAAGCTCGGGGATTTCCAGCGTCTCACGCTTGGCCTCATCGTCCAGCTCACGCAAGGTGCGATAGATCAGCGCCACCGCCTGCAAGGTTTCGCGGGGAATGCTCGCACCCAACTCTTTTGTATAGATCGTGCGCGCCAGCCATATACACTGGATCACTGGTACCTCAGCGGCCTTGGCACGATCGATCAGCCTGCGAGCCTCGTCGTCCGTGCCCTTGCTCACCAGCAGCGGCAGCGGTGTTTTACCAGGGCGGTAATACAAGGCGACCGCATAGTGCGTCGGGTTGACCACCAGCATGTCCGCCTCCTCCAGCTTGGGCAGCTTTACCTTCGGTTCTTCCTGGGCCAATTGCTGCGCCAATGCGCGGCGCTGGCCCTTCACATGCGGGTCGCCCTCCATATCCTTGTACTCTTTGACGACCTCAACCTGGGTCATGCGCATGCGCTTGGCAAAAAAATGCCTCACCATCATCAGGTCGATAAGCGCCAGTATCAACAACAGGCCGAGGCAGGCATGCAGCAAGTGCCGAAACAGCACGATCAACGCCAGGATGTAACTTTGCAGGTCACTGTTGGCCAAGTTGATCAACGCCCCCAAAGAGGGCCAGACCACCAAATACACAGTCATCCCTATCAGAAACGCCTTGGCGATACTCATCAACAGGTTCATCAGCGATTGAGCAGAAAACATCTGCTTGATCTGGCTGACCGGGTTCAGGCGATTGAAGTCGGGCTTGAGGCTCTCTGGCGCAAACAATAATCCGAACTGCATCCAGCTGCTGATGAGCTTCACAGCAATCGCCACCCCTGCCATCAACACAGAGAATGAGAAAAACACAATCAGGCTTTCAACCAGCACCTCCTCCAGAGCCCGTGCAAACGGCTGATTCAGGTCCGAGATCGGCAATATCATCAACTGCTGGAACCGTTGCAGGCTGCTCTCGGCCGTGAACAGTGCGATTTCACTGATCGACGTCAGCACCAGTAACTTACCTACGTCCTGACTTTGGGCGACTTGGCCTTTCTTGCGTTGATCACGCAGCTTCTTGGCTGACGCCGGGTGCTTCTTTTCCCCTGAATCACTCACGGCAGTGACGCCTTGAAGAGCAGCCCCAGCGAATGCCTGAGGTCGCCCAGTTGGCTCATGCGCCCGACGATGAGGTCCTGCAACAACGCAAAGTACACCAGTAAAATGCCGATACCCGCCAGGCACTTGACGGGGGGCGCCAGCGTACTCACCTGTAGCTGCTGGCTGTAAACCCCCAGCAGCGCGATACCGAACTCCAGCAACAGCAGCACCGCGATAAAAGGCGCGGCGTAGAGCATCATGTGGGTGAAGGTGTCGCCCAGCAATCCGACGAATACGCCCATGCCATTCGGTGCCGGCAGCGGAAACCATACGGTGGGCGGCCAGATCAGGTAGCTGTCCCAGATCACCTGAGTCAACGTCCCCAGTCCTAGCGTGACGATCAGAAGGAAAATCGCCAACTGCTTGAACAAGTGCCCGATCGGCGTCGCATCCGGGCCCAGTGAAGGATTAAGCTGCCCCCCCGCCAAGGCTCCACGCTGGTTATCGAGCAGCGCTCCCACCGATTCGAACATCCAGAACGGCATCGACAGCAGCACGCCCAACAGGAGGCCCAGGGCCACTTCCTTGAGCACCAATGCACCAAGCATCAAAGCGGAGTATTCCTCGACCGCCAATACGGCATGAATACCCGGCGCAGGCATCAATGCCATGACCATCACAATGGTGTGCCGTAGCATGCCGCGGATATGTTGAAAGCAGAACGCTGCCACCAAAATGGCACAGGGGTAGATGCGCGACATGCCGATCATCAGGCTGGGCAGGTACTCAAGATAAAGCAGCACAGGCAACGCCTCAGTTCAGGGCCGAGCGGCCAATCATGTCGAAGGTCAGGTTGATCAACTGGATCAACTCGACCCCAATCCAGCGGCCGGTCAGGATCAGCGTGATACCCACGGCAACCAACTTGATACCAAAGGGCAGTGTCTGATCCTGTATTTGCATCAACGCCTGTACCAGGGACGTCAGCACACCCACCACCACCGCCACAATCAGCGGCGGCGCCGACAGGACGACCACCAACAGCATGCCCTGCTTGAACAACACGATCGGTTCCATAGGGCACTCAGAGGTAGGAAAGGAACAGGCTGTCGAGCAAGCGCGACCACCCCGACACCAGCACGAACAACAGCAACTTGAGCGGCAGTGAAATGGTCATCGGCGAGACCATTTGCATGCCCAGCGCCAGCAGCAGATTGGAGACAATCAGATCAATTACGATGAAGGGAATGTAGATCAGAAAACCGATCTCAAATCCCGCTTGCAATTGTGACAACACAAACGCCGGCACCAGCAGGATCAAGTCCTCGCGCCGCACGTCCTGCGCCATTTGCGCAGGCCAAAGACGTGCGGTGTTGTCCAGCAAGTGCGTCAACGTGTCCGGGTCCACATTGCGCAACATGAAGGCACGCAGCGGTTTGATGGCCTCGCTTCCCGTCTGCAAAAACGTTTGCACATTGCTCATGTCCAGGGGCGAGACCTTGATGCTTTCGGCAATCTCGTAGCCCACTGGAGCCATGATAAAGAGAGTTGCCGCAAGCGCGATGCCGTTGATGGCCATGCTCGGCGGCACCTGCTGCACACCGATGGCGTTGCGGGTAATCATCAGCACAATGACAATTTTCAAGAACGATGTGCAGACGATCAACAACAGGGGCATCAACGAAAGCGCCCCCAGAAACACCGCAAGAATGAGGGGATCCAGCCCCTGGATATTCATCGACCGAACATCACACGGGACAACTGCAACCCCAGGCGTCCATCAACTTCCACCAGTTGCCCCTGAGCAATCGAGCGGTCGCCATAATAGAGACCTGCCATGCCCGGGGCGTAGCCGGCAATACCCAGCACCGCACCGGGCGCAAGGTTGCGCAGCTCACCCAAGGTGAGGTTGAGCGTTCCGCAGCGTACCGTCAGAGCCATGCTCAACTCATCGAAAGGCTCGTCACCGAATACATCCACCACCGGTTCATCCTTCTCATGCCCCGAGTAATGGGGAGCAGTAAAATTGTCGTCCACGGACGTCTCCTCGATAGCAGTAAGGGTCATGCACACCGCGCCATTGGCATCGTCAATACACCCTCGCAAGCACCGTCTGCCGGTGCGTACATAGCCCGTCCCGCAGGCCTGAAAAAAGCGCTGCTCAACCAACAACACATCACCGGTGCGTAGCGCTTGTGCCTGCCTTACCGGCAATTGCAAACGCCCGAGCGTCACGGCAATCGCCAACTGAAACGACGCCGTCATCGGCTCTGCAGTCGGGCGCCACGGGCCGGACGCGTGTAACGCCAGGAAGCTTTCGGCAGCAAGCCACAGGTAGCCCACGACGCGAGATGCCCCCAGGCTCACAGTGATCTGGCAGCCGAACCCGACCGGGCGATCCACCTCCAGCAGTCGCACGGTGCCCAGCAGCGTTCGTACCTGCGGGCTCAGGTGGTGCTGGAATAACGCCCAAAACCAGGCATTGGAATCGTTACCCGCCTGGGCCAACGTGACCGGGCATTCGCCCAGCAAGCTGAGCAGCGGTCCGGCCTGCGCAAGCGCGAGCACACCACACTGGGTTTCAAGGCAGACGACGTCGCCTCCGGTGGGCGGCCGCCCGGGTTCCAGGCGCAGCTCACCATCTTGCCCAGCCACTTGAAAGGGCATGCACAAGCCACGGCCCAATCGACGGCGAGCAGCAACGATGTCGCTCTTAATCCAAGGCAACACCAGCGACGGCACTATCATGTCAACCTTATGCAAGGTAAATGCAGGCTGACCGGCAGCCCCAGCGCCGCTGCCAAGCGGCCTTCACATCGTTGCCGTACACCACTGAGCCAGCGTGCCGTTGCGTCTTGCTCAGGTTCCAGCTCAATGGCCCAGGCGCCTTGTTCACGACGCACGCTGGCGTTGATCCGCCCAAGCCTGGGCAGGTACAACACCGCCTGAAGCGGCCACTGCGCCCCCATTTGCATACGAGGGAGCAATAGGTCTGTGAGGGCGCCAATCAAGGTGGCATCGGCAATCGGTTTCGCCTTCAGCAGAGAGGGTCCCCTCCCTGCGCCATCGTCCAGGCCCGCAAACAGCTGGGCGAATAATCGCCCTTGCTCCCAAGGCACAACACCGGCGCCGATGGGCTCACGGTCCTCGCGTATTTCACGTAGCCGTGGGTACTCAGTGGGCTTATTGGAAATCTGTTTCACGTTGGCTCCTGCGCCAGTAAAAGGGACAGCTCCTGGAGTTTTTCAACCTGCCGCAGGCACTCGGTGACCTGTTTTTGGGCGCTGCCAACGCGGGTTGCCTTTTCTTCCTGCTGGCTTTGCAACGCTTCCAGCCGGGCTTTGTCTCGACGGGTATTGGCCGATAAAACGCGCTCCTGCGCGCCCCAGGTTTTCAGGGCTTGTAAGGTCATCACCTGGCCCTGGTATTGGCTGAGCAGCTGAGCACTTTCCCGAGCCTCGTCCTGCCGGCTTTCTTCAAGCGTGCCGCTGGCCTGCTCTATATGGGCAAGCAGCGTTTGCTGGGCTCGCTTCGCCTCACGCAGACTACGTTCGGCCCGGTCTGCCCGGTGCCTGCGCAGACGTCGCAGTGTCTCCACATCGCCTGGCAGCACGTCAGAATGGGACATGTGCGGTCAGCTCCTGAATGTGCTCCAGCGTCATCGCCATGGGCGTGGGCTCACGCAAGTCCTGGCGCAGAAAAGCATCGACCGCCTGGCGGCTGTCCACCGCCAGGTCGGTCAGGGCATCAGTGCCAGGCTGGTATTCCCCCAGCTTGAGCATCAACTCGATCTGCTGGTAAGCCGACAACAAGCGTCGCAATGCGGTGCCGGCGCGAATGTCCGCCGGTGAGACAACGTTACTCAAGATTCGCGACAAGCTCGCCAGCACGTCCACTGCCGGATAGTGCCCGCGCTCGGCCAACTTGCGAGACAACACGATATGACCATCCAGCAGTGAGCGAACCTCATCAGCGACCGGATCGTTCATGGAGTCCTGTTCGATCAGTACCGTGTAGATCGCCGTGATCACCCCCTCATGGGTCAACCCGGCGCGCTCCACTAAACGGGGTAACAGGCTGTAGACCGACGGCGGAAGACCACCGCGGCCCAACGGTTCACCCGCCGCCAGACCGATTTCACGCTGCGCCCTGGCGAAACGGGTCAGTGAGTCGATCAGCAGCAACACCCGCAGCCCCTTGCGTCGAAAACCTTCGGCCAGGGCCGTAGCGGTGAATGCCGCACGCGCACGCTCCATGCTTGAGCGATCGGAGGTAGCGCACACCAATACCGCTTTGGCACGCAGTTGCTCATCCAACTCATGGTCCAGAAACTCACGCAACTCACGGCCCCGTTCACCGATCAGGCCGAACACGATCACATCGCACTCAACGTTACGGGCGATTTCGGCCAGCAAGGTGGTCTTCCCGCAACCCGCCCCGGCAAACAGCCCGACACGCTGGCCTTCACCCAACGTCAACAAGCCATCGATCGAACGGACTCCGGTGGCCAGCGCGCGGTGGATCCTCGGACGTTCAGTGGGCAACGGAGCTTCACACAGCACTGCACTCGTATCCGGCAAGTCCGTCTCGACAAAGGCACTGGCGCCCTCCCCCGTGATGGGCCGGCCGAAACCGTCCAACACCTGGCCCAGCAACGCGTCGCTGACCTTTACCCGATGCGCCACACCCAGGCGTTCAACGCTGGCCCCCACCCGCACGCCTTCCAGGTTACCCAGGGCACTGAGCACCGCATCCTGCTGATCGAAGCCAATGATCTCGGCGAGCATGCAATCACCCGGGGTTTTCTCGACCTGGCACAAGTCTCCAATACGCGCCAGGGGCAGACGGCACTGCAGTAGCATGCCATTGACGCGCTGGATGCGACCGCGCATCGTCACCGGCGCAAAAGCCGCCAGTGACTGAGCCTGGCGTTGCTGCCAGGCCTCTAGACGCGCTTGCAGTTCCAGGCTCACCAGCGCACCTCATACCGCTGAGCACCGTCAAATATCACTTTGCTGTTATCGATCGACACCAGGCGCAGTCCTTCCACCTCATCGCCCACGAACAACCGGGTCCCCTCTTCCAGAACCACATGGCCATTCGGCCCGCCGACGATCTGAACGATCTTGAAGGGCAACGCGCTGTCGCGCGCACGTACACGACTGAGTACCGGTACAGCGCTTTCGAACTGTTCTCCAAAACGGCTGAGCATCCGTGCCACCAGGTCCACATCGTCTTGGGAGACATCCCCACTGAGCGTCACCTGGCCATTGATGACTTGCAGGGAAACGCGCTGGCCCAGCTCACGCTCGCCCAGCATCTTCAACAACTGCTCGCGCACTTCAAACGGCGAGGCCAGTTCACGTTTCTGGACGGCCTGCGGCATCAGGGAAGCCTGGGCCTCGGGCTCCCCTGTAGAGGCCATGCCCACCAGAATGAAGATCACCGTTATCACCAGCACCACAGTAATCAGGCGCTTTTGTTGTGGAGGGGAAATGGACGATAAATTGAGGGTTGGCGTCGGCTCAGTGGCAGGAGCTGACGCCACGGGAGCCTGGGTAGGTGCCGGCGGCCAAGGCTCATCAGCCAAGGTGACACAGAGCCGTACACACCCCACGCAAAACACAGCGTTCGGTGCCAGGCTAGCAATCTGCGCCAAAACCTGCCCATCGGCGCCTTGCAACAGCCCCGCTTCAGCCTGTACCGACCAGTTCGCTCCGACCAGCAGCAGCCGAGCATGCTGCTGGGCAACACCAGGATCATTGAGCATTAGGTCGGCATCGGCATGGGCACCGATGCTCCACTGCTCACCGAACAGCGGCAGTGCAGCCCCTTGACACAAACCGTCCAAAACACGCAGTTCAAACATCACCGGCGCCTCGATCGATTAGTAAATACCCACCGGCTCATGCCTGTGCCCCACGCATCAAATCAACCTGAGCAAGGTCAAAACGCCCCAGTACTTTTACCTTGGAGCTGCTTCCCAGCTCCGCGAACGACAGCACCGGCACGTAGTTGAATTCTTCGAGCAGCAATGTCCGCAGCGGGCTGCGCAAGTCCTGGGCGACCAGCATCACACTTTTGAGTTTGGGCCGAACGGTAAAAGCCTGGTTGAGCAGGTTGATCAGGGCTGAGCTGTGCTCGTCGTCGAGCGCAAAGAAGACACCGGTCTGGGTCTGGCGCAGCGCGTCACGCAACGTGCTTTCGGTTTGAGGCGAGAGCAACCAGGCATGCAGGCCATCCGCTTCACTGTACTGATGCATGATCTGCGCTTTGAGGGCGATACGCGCGTAATCAGCCAGTGCCTCGGGTTCGCGCTCATGCTGGCCAAACTCGATCAGCGACTCCACGATCAGGCGCACGGCACGCAGTGGAACGCCTTCACTCGCCAGGCGTTGCAACACCGCCGAGAACCTCGAGAGAGGCATGATGCGCTGCAGCTCCTGAACGAGTTCCGGCTGGTTATGCTCCAGCCAACTGAGGATCGATTTGCTTTCCTGGATACCCAGGAACTGCGGCCCACTGAGCATCATGGCCTGCTTCATGCGTTGGAGTATCAGGTCCGTTGCAGTGAAGCGCTCCAACTGCGGGTCATCGAGCAGTGGATCATCCGGCGCCAGCCAGAGCCAGCCCTGCTCGTCACGTTCCGCCAGCCCAGGCACGCCGTGTTCGGGTACGACGGTGAACGCGTTACGGTCCACGGCCACCCGAGAAACGACCGAGGCTTTCACCATCGGCACCTCATGGACGCAAAAACGCATTTCATCATCCGCCAGCGCAGCGTCGAGCTCGACCTCGAACGGGGGTAGCGTCAGACCAATGTTGGCCACTAGCGCGTTACGGGACTGGCGGATCCCGTGAATCAGGTCAGTCACCTCGGGGGTGCCTCGCAACACCGGCGAAAACTGCAACAGATAAGGCCGCGACGGATCGAACCCGCGCAAATCTTCGCTACCGTTCTCCTCGGGACGAACCGCCTCGGAAGCCTCGTTTGCCGGGCGCTCCTGGCGCTGACGTTGGCGCACCAGGTAATACCCCAGCGTACCGGTGATCAGCGAGATAAAGATAAACACCCCGGTCGGCATGCCGGGCACGACGGCAAACGCGAGCATGCCCACTGAGGCGATGATCCAGCTCTTGGGCTCACTGGTCATTTGCCGGGCGATTTCGGCGCCCATGTTGGTAATGCCCTTGCGCCCATCCGGCGCCACGCGGGTAATGATCATGCCCGCAGTCAGGGAAATCAGCAGCGCCGGAATCTGGGCAATCAAGCCATCGCCGATGGTCAGTACCGAGTACAAGGCCATAGACTCGCCAGCGCTCAGGCCGTGCTGGAACATGCCCGTGGAGAAGCCGCCCAGCAGGTTGACCACCACAATGATCAAGCCGGCGATGGCATCCCCTTTGACGAATTTCATGGCCCCGTCCATAGCCCCGAACAACTGGCTTTCCCGAGACAATTGCTCACGCTTGTCCCGCGCCTGAATGCCGTCGATCAGGCCGGCACGCAAGTCGCTGTCGATGGACATCTGCTTGCCGGGCATCGCATCGAGGCTGAAACGCGCCGCGACTTCCGCGACCCGCTCCGAGCCCTTGGTAATCACCAGAAAGTTGACCAGGGTGAGGATCAGAAAGATCACCATCCCTACCGCCAGATTGCCACCCACCACGAAATTGCCAAATGCTTCGACGATATCACCCGCGTCTTGCTCCAGCAGGATCAGGCGCGTGGTCGCAATCGAAAGCGCCAGGCGAAACATGGTGGTCAACAGCAGAATCGACGGAAACGACGAGAAAGCCAGCGGCCCGGGCAGGTACAAAGCCAGCACGATCAACAGGCAGGAGATGCAGATGTTGAGCGCGATCAGGATATCCACCAGCCAGGTGGGCAACGGTACGATAAAAATGAAAACGATCGCCATGACCACCACGGCGCCCAAGACTTCGGCGCGCTGTGCCACTTTGAGCAGCACTGCATTGATGGTCGACAGCACGGTCACGCCAGCGCCCCTGCGCCGAAACGCGGGTTCTCCAAGCGCTCGCTCTGGGTCAGTTGGTCCATGACCATCAGCAGGAGTTTCACGCTGTCCTTACGCACGCCCTCATCTGGCCAAACAGCCAGGGGCAACTGTCGGAAAGCAGGGTAAAGACTATTGAGGACCATCAGCCTCTGCGAAGGTTGCTCGCATCGAAGCTCACTCAGCAGGTCCGGGATTTCGTTCCCACCGAGGCCGGTGCTGGTACAGGCCAACAAGCGCTTGAGCAGAGTGACGGGGTCAAACTCGTCATTCAAACGCTGGACCAGGGCCTGGCAACTGGAAAATACGCCGCCCAATTGACTGCAACTTCCCAATCCCTTCAACAGCGAGCGCAACGCCGCCGGGGAAATCGAAGAGGCGCGGGCGGCCATGTCGTCGGCCAATGCCCCGCGCATCACATTCAAGCCGTTCAGGAACCGCTCGCCACCATATGCGTCCAGCAGCGCATGCAACATCACGGTCAGGGATTGGCGATTGACCACGCTGTTGTAATACAACTCGCGCATCGCCTGACGCTCCTTCGGGTCATCGGTGGCAGCCAGCAACGCCACAGCAATGTTGAGGCCCGCCTGGATTTCGCCTTTGAAGCCTTTCTCCAGATCGGCGAGGATCGTCCGCGCCATTTTGGTCTCGGCGGTGTGCACCTGCGCATCCGCCTGTTCGATCACATGCTTGAGCACCACGAATGCACGCGCCGGATCCCCGTCGGTGAGGTCGATCAATTTGCCGACGCTCAATTGCTGCTTCAGCAATTCTGCCCAAATGCGTCGGGAAACAGAGGCCAGTGACGCGTTGGCCGGGTGCCCCAGCTGGTCATACAGCTGGGCAATATGCTGGACAGCCGGAATTTGCACGCCGTTCGACCGCCTGCTCAACTCCCGCGCGGTATCCGCCAACGCCTGGCCAAAGATCGGAATCGACTCATTGCCTCCCGCAGGGGCAGACGGCGCGTGAGCATCTCGAAGACCCGGCTGATCCAGGTGCTGGATCGGTTGCACATCGTTGGAAGATTCGATTTTCATCGGCAGACCCGAACAGGAAGAGTGTGTCCCTGTGTGGCAAGCCACTGTGACCTGGTTCCATCAAAACTTGAGGACCCACCACAGTTGAAAAAACTTGCATGAGCCGTACGCGCCGATTGCAACGCCTTGCACAAATACGCGTCAATTCAAGATATATATGCATGTAAATCAATAGGTTATTCATTAATTCCGCTTGGCATAGCCAGTGCAAAAGGGGTTCCCGACGAAACCATTTCGTCAGCGTTCACCCAGAGGAATAAATCGTGAATATCCCTATTGAAGATTTAGCCCACCTTGTTGGCAGCTCGCCTCAATTCATGCTCCACCTGACAGACGACCAACAAAAAAAGCTGCGCCGCTTCATTCACAAACGCGTACTCAACCCGGAAGATGCGGACGATCTTCTGCAACTGACCTACCTGGAAGCCTGGCGCAACCGCGAGCGCTTCTGCGGTAATGCCACCCTCAGCACCTGGATGTGCGGTATTGCGCAAAACTTGATCCGCAACCACTTCCGGCGCATGTACGCCAAACCCGTGCATTGCGAATTCGACGAAGCGTTGTGGCACGGCCAGGAGGACAGCCGGAATCTGGACTGGGAATTCGAGGTCAACCGACGCCTGGAAAAAACCCTGAGCGCCATCGACCATCTGCCGGCAGAGATGCGCAGGACGTTGTACGCCTCGCTGGAAACCGACGGCAGCTATCAGGACACTGCGGACGTACTGGACATTCCGATCGGCACCGTGCGCTCACGCCTGTCGCGGGCACGTGAACAACTTAAGCGCGCCACCCACAACACCATGAACCGATAAGCCGGACAACGCGCTGGGCGGCAGGGATATCTGCCCAAGCGCGTCACGCTATCGCAAACGTGCATAAAACCAATGCGAGAGCAGCGCCGCTCGTCGCTGTTTCGCCCGATTTTGCTTAAACAGTTGAAAGCGTAGATAAAAATTCAAAATAAACGCTTGACGCATTGTCGTTCTACGCGAATAATGCGCGCCACTTGGCTACATAGCTCAGTTGGTTAGAGCATAGCATTCATAATGCTGGGGTCCGGGGTTCAAGTCCCTGTGTAGCCACCAAGTACTAAAAACGGCTTACCGAAAGGTAAGCCGTTTTTTTATGCCTGGAGAAAAGTGCTGGGGCATACTCGCAGCGGTCCACTCCCCACGACGCTGACTTGAGTCCCACAGGAAACCCGATTCATGAGCCTTGATGTGTTCGCCGTCATCATGCTGGGCGCCTTACTTCACGCCACCTGGAACGCCGTGGTCAAGGGCGGCGGCGACAAGCTTCTGACCACCTGCATGATCACCTCCATCGCATCGCTGATCGCTCTGACGGCCATTCCGTTTCTGCCACTGCCGGCACGAGAAAGCTGGCCCTTCATTGGCGCCTCGGTGATCCTGCAGGTCGCGTACTTCGTCCTCGTCGCTGCGACCTACCGCGTTGCCGACATGAGCCAGACCTACCCGATCATGCGAGGCACCGCGCCCTTGCTGGTGGCCATCATCAGTGTATTCCTGCTGGCGGAATCACTGTCAGTGCCGGCTTGGGTCGGCATCGCGATCATTTCCTCCGGCATCTTGAGCATGGCCGTCGCCCCTTCGGCCGGGCATGGCAAAGGGTTGATGCTGGCGCTGGTCAACGCCGGTGTAATTGCCGGCTACACCCTCATCGACGGCTTGGGCGTGCGCAAGTCCGGAGCGCCGGCGGCGTACACACTGTGGATCTTCCTGCTGACCGGCATCCCCCTCGCTGCCTGGGCCCTGGCCGCCAGGCGAACGGCGTTCTGCGAATATTGCGTGCGCCACTGGCGCCAAGGCGTGGTCGGCGGCCTGGGCACCGTGGCGTCCTATGGCCTGGCACTCTGGGCGATGACAGCGGCCCCCATCGCCACCGTCTCAGCCCTTCGGGAAACATCCATCCTGTTTGGCGTAGTGATCTCGGCCCTGGTGCTCAAGGAACACCTGACGCGGGTGCGCGTGATCGCGGCCTGCATCATCGCCGCCGGGGCGATGGTGTTGCGACTGGGCTGAGCCTGCGCACCTGCGCCCGAAAAAAGACCCCATCTGTACGGCGACGCTCCGGAGTACCGCTGTTAGTGTCCAACCTCCCCCTACACGGAGTGCCCCCGATGAAACTGGACATCTACCAAGTCGACGCTTTCAGCAGCCACGCATTCGGCGGCAACCCGGCAGCCGTCTGCCCGCTCACCGAGTGGCTGCCCAACGAACAACTGCACAACATCGCCGCCGAGAACAATCTCTCGGAAACCGCCTTCTTTGTGCCTCGCGGTGACGTCTACGAACTGCGCTGGTTCACCCCGGAAGTCGAGGTGGACCTGTGCGGCCACGCCACGCTCGCCGCCGCCTGGGTGCTGATCCACAAGCTGGCGGATGCACCCGAGGTGCTGCGCTTTGCCACCCGCAGCGGCGAACTTCGGGTCACGCGCACTGGCGACGAACTGGCCATGGATTTCCCGGCCAAGCAGCCCCAACCGTGTGAACCACCCGCCGGCCTGTTGAGCGCACTGGGGATTGAGAACGCCGACGTCTTCGCCACCGATGACTACATCGTGCTGCTCGACGATGAAGCACAGGTCGCCGCGTTGACGCCGGACTTCGCCCGCCTCAAGGGTTTGCCCAAGCGCGGGATCGCCGTGACCGCCAAAAGCACGCGATTCGATTTCATTTCCCGCTGGTTCGGCCCGAACGTGGGTGTCAATGAAGACCCGGTGACGGGCTCGGCCCACACCTCCCTCGCGCCATTCTGGGCCGAGCGCCTGGGCAAGCAGCAACTCACAGCTGAACAAGGCGGCCGGCGCCGTGGTCAACTGCGTTGCGCGCTCCAGGGCGACCGCGTGATTATCTCGGGCCATGCCGTGCTCTTCCTGCAAGGCACGATTTACCTGTAAAAGGCAGTACCCCAAGGACAACAGATCATTCTCAAAATGAACGGAGTTCAGCGCGTGTTTTCGATTTCTCGCCGGCAGTTGTCGGTCATTGCAGCCGCCCTCACCCTGGTAGCCTGCCATACCCCTGTCAACGATCAGCCACCGGCACCGGAACTGGGTTCGGGCTATCGCACCGACCTCACCACCCGCCATGCCGAGCGCCACATGGCCGCCGCCGCCAACCCGCTGGCGGCCGAAGCCGGGCGTGAAATGCTGCGCCAGGGCGGCTCGGCGATTGACGCCGCCATTGCGATGCAGGCGGTGTTGACCCTGGTGGAGCCACAGTCGTCAGGTATCGGTGGTGGCGCGTTCATCATGCTGTGGGACGGGAAAGCCGCGCACGCCTACGACGGCCGCGAAACCGCCCCCGCCGGCGCAACGGAACGTTTGTTCCTGAAGGCGGACGGCACGCCCATGGCGTTTCCCGACGCACAGATCGGCGGGCGTTCAGTGGGCACCCCCGGGGTACTGCGCGCGCTGGAAATGGCGCACCAGAGAACCGGGCACCTGCAATGGGCCAAACTGTTTGAGCCGGCGATTCGCTTGTCGGAGCAGGGTTTTGCCATTTCGCCGCGCTTGCACGCGCTGATCGCCGCTGACCGCTACATTCCCCAGTCGCCAGAAATGGCGGCGTATTTTCTGAACGCCGATGGCACGCCCAAGGCCACCGGTACGCTGCTGAAAAACCCGGCGCTGGCCGCCGTGTTCAGGCGCATTGCCGAAGATGGACCGGACGCGCTGTACCACGGGCCGATTGCCGATGAGATCGCGCGCAAGGTCCAGGGCCATCGCAACGCGGGTAGCCTGTCCCAGGCGGACCTCAAGGGCTACACCGCCAAGGAGCGTGCACCGCTGTGTACGGACTACAAACAGTGGAAGGTGTGCGGCATGCCGCCTCCGTCCTCCGGCGGGATCGCAGTCGCGCAAATCCTGGGCACCTTGCAGGCGCTGGAAGCCCGCGACCCGCGCCTGGCCATCGCGCCGATGACGCCCGTCAAGAGCCCATCACCTGCCGGCCTTGAACCGACGCCTGAGGCCGTTCACCTGCTGGCCGAGGCCGGTCGCCTGGCGTTTGCCGACCGGGGCTTGTACGTGGCCGATGCTGACTTCGTGCCCGTGCCGGTCGCCGGACTCGTCGCACCGGGCTACCTGGCCCAGCGCGCCAGCCTGATCGGCGAACGCAGCATGGGTATCGCCAAGCCGGGCACACCTGCCGGCATCCAGGTGGCCTATGCACCCGACCGCTCGCCGCTGCGCATCTCCACCTCGCAAGTGGTGGCCGTGGATGACGAGGGCGGCGCCGTGTCGATGACCACCACAGTGGAAGCAGCGTTCGGCTCCCATGTGATGGTCCAGGGCTTTTTGCTCAACAACCAGATGACCGACTTTTCCTTCATCCCGCAAGAAAACGGCCAGCCGGTGGCCAACCGAGTCGAACCCGGCAAGCGCCCGCGTTCAGCCATGGCGCCGACGCTGGTGTTCGACCGCAAGAGTGGCGAGCTGCTGGCCACGGTGGGCTCACCCGGTGGTTCGCAGATCATCGAATACGTCAGCAAATCCCTGGTGGCGATGCTTGACTGGAAGCTCGACCCGCAAGCCGCCATCAGCCTGCCCAACTTCGGCAGTCGCAATGGGGCGACCGAGCTGGAACAAGGCCTGTTCAGTCCCGCACTGAAACAGACGCTCAAGGACAAGGGGCACGCGTTGAGCGAGATCGACATGACCAGTGGCATTCAGGCCATCGTTCGCACCCGTGATGCCCAGGGCAAGGCAACGCTGAGCGGCGGTGCCGACCCTCGGCGTGAAGGCGAAGCGGTCGGCGACTGACGGGTTAATCAACGGAGAACGTAACGTGCAGCACGCTACTAATCTCGGCGCCATCCCGGGTGTCGATCACGGTTTTTGTACGATCAATGACCCGCTGCGCCCGGAGGATGTGTTCATCTGCAAACAGGTGCACAGTGCCTCGGTGATCGAGTGGCAGGCGGGCCTGGAGGCCAACACGGTGGAAGCCGACGGCGTGTTTACCCGCGAGCATCCTGCCATCGCGGTGATCACGGCCGACTGCCTGCCGATCCTGATCGCCTCGAACAACGGAGAAAGGGTTGCGGCGGTGCATGGCGGCTGGAAGGGCCTGCGGGCCGGGATCATCGCCAATGCCGTACAGCGTTTTGTCGCCGAGGGGATTGCCGCTGGCCAGTTGCAGGTGGCCATTGGGCCTTCGATCAAACCGTGTTGCTATGAGGTGAGCGAAGGGTTCATTGCACAGTTACAGGCGAACCAAGGGCATTTGTGGCAGGACCGGAAGGCGCCATGGTGCGTTGAGCAGCCGACACCATTACTGTCACCCGAAATCACTCCGCCGTCGGCGCAACAGACGGGCAGTGCCTGGTTTGATTTGAGTGGGTATGGGTTGATCCTGCTGCAGGCAGCCGGGGTTTCCCGTGCGCAAATTGACGTGAGCGAGGTGTGTACCTACTGCACATCACCGGCATTCGCCAGCTACCGCCGAAGGACCCATCACCCGCAAGAGGCAAAGACATTGCTGTATTCGTGGATCGCTCGGACGGGCCGATGAAAGAGGGCTTACGGGCAACTGAGACAGGTCCTACTCATACCACCCGTACTCACGCGCCCTGTCATTTTTTGCGATGAAACGCCTCTTGAATACCTCCATCGCGCCTGCGACTTTCTAGCCCGCCCTTCCTTGCCAGAGGCTACGTCATAGACGTAGAATTTCGCGTGCTAACGATCATCGAATCCCCGCTGTTCAGCAGACTATGGCCTGATTACTGGACAGAGGAGGAAAGAGGAATGTTCATGGCTTTTCTAGCCAATCATCCAGAGGCCGGAAAAGTCGTGCCAGGCTCCGGTGGTTGCCGAAAAGTACGCTGGAGCTTGGATGGCCGAGGCAAGAGCGGATCTGTGCGGGTGATCTATACCACACAGTTGGCATGCGGGGCCCTGGTGGTACTACTGATTTATGGCAAAGGCGCAGCCGAGACTATTCCAGCGCACATCCTGTACAGAATCGCGAAGGAAATGAACCATGCCACTCACTGAAAAACAACTTAAGGAACGAGACGCCAAACGCAATATCGGCGAAGAATTACTGGCGGCCGTTCAGGATGTCAAAGCAGGACATTTCGGTGCTGCACACAAGGTTGAGATCACACAAGCTGCAGAAGCGAGAAGCAAAACAGGGCTGTCGCAACCCAAGTTTGCCGAGCTTCTAGGGGTCTCGGTCAGAACGCTTCAAGAATGGGAACAAGGGCGCCGCTCTCCCTCTGGAGCGGCGCGCTCACTGCTGCACATTGCGGCCAGCAGGCCGGATATTTTTCGAGAAGTCCTCGGTAACCCCTGACGACATATCGGGACTTCGGAAAACTCAGCGGCTAATCTTCAGGCCCTTGCGCCCCGCATGTCGCTCCAGCGCCAGTTCGATCAACCGGCTCACCAACTCGCTGTAGCTCATCCCCGCTGCCTGCCACAGCTTGGGGTACATGCTGATGCGGGTGAAGCCGGGCAACGAGTTGATTTCGTTGATCAACACTTCACCGTCTTCGGTGAGGAACACGTCGACCCGCGCCAGGCCGGAACAGCCCAGCACTTCAAATGCCTCAATGGCGAGGCGACGGATTCGCTCACTGGCTTGCTGGCTGATGTCCGCCGGCACCACCACTTGGGCGGCCTGGGCATCGATGTATTTGCTGTCGTAGGAATAGAAACCGCTGCTCACCACGATCTCACCGCAGCCACTGGCGATGGGGTTGTCGTTGCCCAGCACGGCGCACTCGATTTCACGGCCCTGTACCGCCGATTCCACCAGCACTTTTTCATCAAAACCCAACGCCAGCTCGACGGCCGCCAGGTATTCGGCTTCGCTACCGACTTTGCTCACCCCCACCGACGAGCCTTGGTTGGCCGGTTTGACGAACATCGGCAAACCGAGCTTATCCACCGCCCTGTCAAAGGACGTGCGCGCCGCGTTGCCACGGGTCAGGGTGATGAACGGCGTGACGGCAATACCCGCATCGCGCAGCAGGCGCTTGCTGATGTCCTTGTCCATGCACACTGCCGAGCCCAGCACATCGGAGCCCACGAATGGCAGGTCGGCCATGCGCAGCAAACCTTGCAGGCAACCGTCTTCGCCCAGAGTGCCGTGGACGATCGGGAAGATCACGTCGATATGTTCGAGCAAGCCGTTGCCGGTGGTTTCCACCACCTGCTGGCTGGGCTTGCCGGGCACCACCGCCAATTCACGGTTGGACTGGTTGAGGGCGATCAAGGCCGGGTTTTCCTGGTTGATCAGGAAGTTCGAGGTGTCGTTGAGGTGCCAGTGGCCGGCCTTGTCGATACCGATCAGCACCGGCTCGAAACGTGTGCGGTCGAGGGCGTCGACAATGTTGCGCGCCGATTGCAGCGAGACTTCGTGCTCGGCCGAACGGCCACCAAAAATAATACCTACCCGCACCTTGCTCATGACCCGGCCTCACTGTTGAAAGTAAGGCTTCTTACCATGGCAGGTCAGCGGCTCGCTACCAGGTGCGCGCCGAACAACACGTAGCAGCCACCGGCGAAGCGGTCGAGCCACTTGCGCGAACGGCTGTAGAGACTGGCCATGCGCTCGCTGGAAAACACCAACGCCACGGCGCAGTACCAACTGAACGACAGGGTGGCCATGACGGTCACCGCCAGAGTCAACAACATCGGCGACGGCGAGGGCGGCATGGTCGATGCAAAAATTGTCGCGACAAACAACGCCGACTTGGGGTTGGACACGTTGCCGAGCAGCCCCAGGCGCCAGGCTGAAAACATCGAGCGCCGAGGCTCAACCGGCTGCTGGTCCGGGCCGGCGGCAGGCGCCGAGCGTTTGAAAAGCTTGAGTCCCAGGTAGATCAGGTAGCAGCCGCCGACAATCTTGAAGGCCAGGTACAGCATGGGCGCGGCGGTGAACAGCGACTTGATCCCCAAGCCCCCTGCCAGCCCCCACAGGATCGTTCCAGAAGCCACGCCAGCCGAAGCCGCCACACCATGGCGACGCGAACCGTTGGCGGCCAGTTGGGCAATATTGAAGAAGTTCGGCCCGGGGGTGACGACGGCAACGATCCAGAGCAAGCCCAGTGAAACCAGAGGGGCCAGGTAGGCAAGCTTGAAAAAATCCATGGGGCAGCTCCGTCAACGCAACACATAAGCGGTGATCATAGGCCCCGCCCCCACCCTGCACAATCGTACAAGACCCCGGCAGACAAGGAATGCAGACTGGGTTAACGTGTTTCCACCTCTATTTTGTGACAAGCCACCATGGGCACTCCCACTCGCACCCTCGACTGGCTGCACCGCGCGCCGCATGCCAGCGGCCTGGACCGCATCGAGGCGTACTTTGCCGGCTTCGCCTTCGACCCGCATCGCCATGACACCTACGCCATTGGGCGAACCTTGTCCGGCGTGCAGAGCTTTCACTACCGTGGTGACATGATCCACAGCGTGCCAGGCACCACCATGGTGCTTCACCCGGATGAAACCCATGACGGCCACGCCGGCAGCGAGGACGGTTTCAAGTACCGGATGATTTACGTCGAGCCGTCGCTGATCCAGCAGATCCTCGGCGGAAAGCCGTTGCCGTTCATCCCCAATGGCTTGTCCACCGACCCGAGGCTGTTTCGCGCCAGCGAAGTGCTGCTGCAGAACCTGGACAGCCCCATCGACCCTTTGCAGGAGCAGGACGCCCTGTTCGACCTGGCTCACGCACTGAGCAACGTCTCGGGAGGGATCGTAAGCCGCAAGAGCTTCGACTACGTGGCTGCCGAACGCGCCCGGGAATTTATCCACAGCGCCCTGGGCCGCAGCATCACCCTGGAAGAAATGGCCGACCACGCCGGCCGCGACCGCTGGGCCTTGTCGCGGGATTTTCGCCTGCTGTTCGGCACCAGCCCCTACCGTTACCTGACGATGCGCCGCCTGGACCTGGTGCGCAGCCTGTTGGCCCAAGGCCAATCGTTGGTGGATGCGGCGATGACGGCCGGCTTTACCGACCAGAGCCACATGACCCGGCAATTTCGCAGCACCTACGGCATGCCGCCGTCGCGCTGGGTGAAGATGCTCGGGCGCTGAAACACGCCCTCGTAGGCGCCGGCTTGCCGGCGATGAGGCCCGCGAAATGAGCGCTTGTCTCAAAGCTGCTATCGCCGGCAAGCCGGCTCCTACAATTGCGCTATCGGGATGGGTTTGGGACTGCGGGTCTGGAGCCTCAACGCTAACACCGCTCCCGTCAGGGCAATCGCCGCACTCCACCACAACGCGTGCTCGATCCCACCGGCATTGGCCACCGACACCAGCACCGCCAGCCCCAGCGCGCCGCCGATCTGCTGACTGGTAGACGCCATCCCCGCCGCCACGCCCTGCTCTCCCGGGCGAATGCCCAAACCGGCTGCCACCCACATCGCCGTCCATGTCATGCCTTGGCCAATGCTCAGGATAAAAATCCCTGGCAGCAGCGACCAGAACCCTACCCCCGTCGGCAACGCCCAGCACACCCAGGCGATGCCCACCGCGCCAGCCAGCTGCCCGCTCACCAGTGTGTTACGCAACCCCAGCGTTGCCAGCGAACGCTCCGCCAGCCAGATCCCGAACGTGCACACCAAGGTGGCTGGCAAGAACGCCAAGCCCGCCTGCAACACGCTGTAGCCATAGACCTGCTGGTAGTACAGCGCCAGGAAGTAGTACTGCACGCCAAAACTGCTCATGAACACCGCCGTCAGCACCATCGCCATGCGCAGTTCGCGATAGGCGAGCAAACGCAGCGGCATCAACGGGTCGTGCCCACGATGTTCGATCCAGGCGAACAGCCCCAGCAGCGCTACCGCCAAGGCCATGCAGCCCAGCGTCGACGGCGACGTCCAGCCCCACTCCGGGCCTTGCACCAGAGAGAACACCAACAAGGTGCCACCGAGCGTGACCGTCAGCGCGCCGCTGATATCGAAGTTGCGCCCAGGGGCCCGCTCGCCATCTGCCGGGATCCAATAACGCGCCCCCCATGCGCAACCACCCGCCAACGGCACGTTCACCAGAAACACCGCCTCCCAGCCCCACACCTGAGTGAGCACGCCACCCAACAACGCACCCAACGCCAAGCCGGCCGCCGATGCCGCGCTCCACACCGCGAACGCACGGTTACGCACAGGCCCTTCGGCATAGTGCGTGTTGATCAACGCCAAGGTCGCCGGAAACAGCAACGCCCCGCCGACGCCCTGCACCGCCCGCGCCAGCACCAGCAACATCGCGCTGCCGCCGAGCACCGCTGCCAGGGATGACAGCGCGTACAACGACTGCCCAACACGGTACAGCCGGCGCTTGCCCAGCAAGTCGGTAGCCCTGCCACCCAGCAGCAGAAACCCGCCAAACGCGACGGTGTAGGCACTCACCACCCACTGCAATTGTTGAGAAGAAAAGCCCAAGTGCGTGCCGATCTGCGGCAAGGCGACAAACACGATGGTGGCGTCGAGGGCGATGATCAGTTGCGCAGTGGCCAACAGCATCAGCATCCAGCCAGAGGGTTTAGAGGGCGACATCACAGCGTCCTGCCAGTTAATTAAGTGCGGCCAGTGTCTTTTATGCACCTCAGATGATAAATAGCGCTTTCACTCTTTCAGTAATGACTTAAATCATGGATCTGAATGCTGTTCGCCTATTAGTCCGCGTGGCCGAAACCCGCAGCTTCACGCGCGCGGCGGGTGACCTGGGGTTGACCCAGTCGGGTTTGTCCCGCGCCATTTCACGCCTGGAAAGCGAGCTGGGCGTGCGCTTGCTGCAACGCAACACCCGCAGCGTCAGCCTCACTCCCGACGGGCAACTGCTCTACGAGCGAAGCGCACCGCTATTGGCAGAACTGGCGGAAGCCGAGAAGCTGTTGCTCGACCGGCGCAGCAACCCGTCCGGCCTGTTGAAGATCAGCACGCCATCGTTGTTCGGGCGCAAGGTGGTGATGCCGGTGATCGGCGAGTTGACCTTGCGTCACCCCGAACTGCGCATCGAAGCGGTGATGACCGACCGCCTGGTCGACATCGTTGACGAAGGCTTCGACGCACTGTTGCGCACCGGCGAAATCCAGGACCAGCGCCTGATCGCCCGCACCCTGGCGCCGCTGCGTTGGATCACCGTCGCAGCCCCGTCCTACCTGGCGCGTTTTGGCACGCCGCACAGTGTTGGCGACCTGAAAGACCATCACTGCCTCACCGTGCGTAATTTGCGCAGCGGGCGCATGGTGGACTGGCAGTTCATGCTGGAGAACAAGGTGCAGGACGTGAGCGTCGAAGGGCGTTTGATCTTTGATCTTGGTGACGCGCTGGTGGACGCTGCCGTAGGCGGTTTCGGTATCGCCCAAGTCATGGATTTCGCGGTGCGCGATGACCTGGACGCCGGCCGCCTGGTGCCCGTACTGGAAGACGTTGCCGGACGTAGCCGGGCCATATCACTAGTTTATCCGCCGTCGCGGCAATACTCGCCGAAGCTGATGGCATTTGCCGACGCCCTCAGCCAGGCACGCTGGTAACCCTGTAGGAGCCGGCTTGCCGGCGATGACGTCACTGGAGGGCACCTGATACACCGAGGTACCTGCATCGCCGGCAAGCCGGCTCCTACAAAATGGGGTTAGGCGAGGGTTTTGCCGGTGATGGGCTCACCGATGCTCAGGAAATTTCCGCCCGCAATGTGGTGCAAGGTGCGTAACGGGTCCTGCCCTTCGAAATGCCAATGCCCCTCGCTGAACACGCGCTCGTCGGCATAGGCCGCGACCACTTCGCCCAGGAACAAGTCATAGGTCTGCTGGTTGTGGGGTTCAGGCAGCAGGCGGCATTCCAGCCAGGCCACGCAGCCTTCCAGCAACGGGGCTTTGGTGTGTTCACCGCTGAACACCTGCAAGCCGTAGGCGGCGAACTTATCGATATCGGCCCCGCTGGTATTGCCGACCGTCTGCACCAGGTCGGCCTGGGCCACGCACGGCACTTGCAGCACAAAGGTGCCGGCGCCTTCGAGCAATTGGCGGGTCCAGGTGGACTTGTCCAGCACCACCGCGACTTTGGGCGGCTCGAAATCCAGCGGCATGGCCCAGGCGGCGGCCATGATATTGCGCCGGCCCTCGTGCGCAGCGCTCACCAGCACGGTCGGCCCGTGGTTGAGCAAGCGGTAGGCCTTGGACAGCGGAACGGGGCGACGGTGGGTAGGGCTCATGGACGGTCGGCTCTTCAAGCAGGAAAGAAACCTACGATACCTGAGCCCTACGCTCAGCTCGACAGCTGATTGGCGAATTGCCCCACGGCGCTGACCACCTTTTGCGCACCGTCCTGGATCTCCACGATCACCGTGCCCGCTTCGGCCGCCAGGGCCAGGCCTTGCTCGGCCTGCAAGCGACCATCGGTCATCAGGGCCACGGCATCGCGGGCCATGTCCTGGTTCTGGCGCACCACGCCGACAATCTCCTCGGTGGCTTTGCTGGTGCGCGAGGCCAACTGGCGAACCTCATCGGCCACCACCGCAAAACCGCGCCCCTGTTCACCGGCGCGGGCCGCTTCGATGGCCGCGTTGAGCGCCAGCAGGTTGGTCTGCTCGGCGATGCCGCTGATGGTCTTGACGATGGTGCCGATCACCTGGGATTGGTCGTTGAGCGCCTCGATCCCTTCGCCCGCCTGTTGCATATGCTTGGCCAGGTCACGCATCACATCCACCGCCTGGGTCACCACGGTGGTGCCGCGCTGGGCGCTGTTGTCGGTTTGCAGCGAGGTGCTGTAGGCGATATTGGCGGCCTCGGCAACCGCTTGTTCCCGGTTGACCTGGTCGGTGATCACCGTGGCGAACTTGACCACTTTGTACAACCGATCAGTCGCATCCATCACCGGGTTGTAGGTGGCTTCCAACCATACCGTGTGGCCACGGCTGTCGACACGCTTGAAACGCGCCGCCACGAACTCACCGGCGTTCAGGCGTTTCCAGAAGTTCTGGTACTCAACGCTGTTGGACTCTTCCGGATCGCAGAACATGCGGTGATGTTTGCCCTGGATCTGCGCCAGGCTGTAACCCATTCCGCCCAGGAAGCGATCATTGGCAGTCAGCACGTGACCACCCAGGTCGAACTCGATGACGGCGGTAGAGCGCACCAGCGCGGTGATCAGGTTTTCATGCTCGCGCGACGCCTCGATGGTGCGGGTCAGGTCGCTGGAGTAGATCGAGAAGTGCTTGATGCGCCCATCCGAGCTGCGCACCGGCTGTACGATCGATCGCAACCAGGCTTCCTGGCCATTGCCACGCATCAGGCGCACGGTGCCGGCGAAGTGTTCACCGCGCACCAGGGCATTCTTGAAGCGCTTCTGGAATTCGTCCTGGCGCACGTGCGCCGGCACGAGGTCTTCGATGGGGCGCCCCACAATGCTGCCGGACGGGTAAGCCAGCTCCTGCAGGAAATTGGCATTGGCCCACTCAACACGGCCATCGGCATCCAGCGTCAGGCACAGCATTTCGCTTTCCAGGCTCTCCTTGACCTGTTGCAAGCTGGACAACTCTTCGCGAAGAGCCGACAGCTCCTGCTTCAAACGGGTGTTGAACATGGGGCACCGATGGGTCTAATAGGGAGAAGGATCTGACCTGCATCGGCGCTGCCGGCGTTTTCTGAAGCGCTTTTTTTGCTGTATTCCACTGATTTTTTGGATCCATTAACCGCCGTTGTTTCGGCATACCCCCATCACTTGATATTCAAGGGTATTGAGCTTGCCGCTGGAGTCTTCGTAGGTCATGCGCGACGGCACTGGATTGCACGAACGGATCGGCGGCGTGACGTTGACCACCTTGGCAATGTCCAGTTTCATGCCGTAGCGATACGCCTGCACCTCGGGCGCAGGCTTGCCGACCCGGTTGGCATAGTCGGCCATCGCTTTTTCATTGCGCTCCATCATCAACGCAAACGTGCGATCACCACCGCCCTCGGCCATTGCGCCAAATGACAACACTGCAGCCAGTACACCCAGGCCAAGTTTATAAAAGTTCATTGCTGGTTCCTCGTCTGAAAGTTCAGTGCCGAGCGTAACCAGCGAACCCTGACGCGATGTTCACCAGAACATTACTTATTTGTTAGATGGACGCTAGTTTCCAGAATTGTAATGTTCGCGCCACTTCGCCGTTATCTGCAGTTTGCAACTATCAGCCCGGGCCAGATCAATAAAAACGCCCACTTCAATAAGAAGCTGAACACTGCCACTACCGAGGAGCGAAACATGAGCACTGTGTATTACACCCTTCCCTTTTCATTGATTGCCGCACTGCCCCTGGCCGCCGTGGCTGTGGAAGGCAAGCCAGAAGGCTTTATCGAAGGCAGCAGCCTGAATGTGCTGGCGCGCAATTTTTACTTCAACCGCGATGACCGCAAGGGCCAGTCCAGCCCTACCGGCAATGGCTATTCCGAAGCCTGGGCGCAGGGGTTGATCGGCAAGTTCGAGTCCGGTTTTACCCAAGGCACCGTGGGGTTTGGCCTGGACGCATTTGCCATGTACGGCCTCAAGCTCGATTCGGGCACTGGTCGCAGTGGCGGCAAGGGTTCGTTCGGCGTGCTGCCAGTAGAGAGCGAAAACCATCCGGAAACTGGCTACAGCAAGGTCGGTGGCGCCGCGAAACTGCGCGTGCTCGACACCGTGATCAAGGCTGGCGACGTGTTCCCAGTTACGCCGGTGGTGGCCTACGGCGACTCGCGCCTATTGCCCGAAAGCTTTCGTGGCGTGACCGCGCAAAACACCAGCATCGAAGGCTTGAGCCTGCAAGGCGGGCGTTTGAGCGGCATGAGCCAGCCCAATGAAAGTGGCATGAACAACGGCTTTGCAACGTTCTACGCAGGCAAGGTCGACTCGCCCTGGATCGGCTATTTCGGCGGCGATTACACGGTGAACAAGCACCTCAGCCTGAGCCTGTACAGCAGCCGTCTCAAGGACGCCTGGGATCAGTACTACCTGGGCAGCGCCGCCAACTACCCCCTGAACGAAGACATCTCGCTGTTCGGCGACGTCAACTATTACAAGGCCGTGGATGAGGGCAAGAAGCGGCTGGGCGAGTTCGACAACAGCATCTGGAGCGCCAGGGTCGGGGTGAAGGTCGGTGCCCACAGCGTGGCCGTGTCGCACCAGCGCAACAACGGCGATGACGACTTCGATTACCTGCGCCAGTCCGACTCGATCTTCCTCAACAACTCGATCCAGTACAGCGACTTCAACTCGCCCAAGGAACGTTCGTGGATGGTGCGCTATGACCTGGACATGCAGGCATTCGGCATTCCCGGCCTGTCGTTCATGACCCGCTACGGCAAGGGCACCGGCGCCGACTACAGCAACGCCAACGCGGTGTACATGCGCCGCGACGGGGCGGGCAACCCGTTGACCGATCAACGTCGTTGGGAACGTGATATCGAAGCCAAGTACGTGGTGCAAAGTGGCAACTTGAAAGACTTGTCGCTGCGTTTGCGTCAGGCCACGGTGCGTTCCAGTGCATTCGAGTCAGACCTGGAAGAAGTGCGCGTGATTGCCGAATACCCCATGACTATTCTCTGAGTCATTACATTCGTTCGCGCTTGACTAACATCTGTTCACAAATAGCCAGTTATCAAAACTGTAATATTGGCCTCACCTTCTCGTTAAGTTGAACTTCGTAGACTGGCCTCAAGTTGCAACACCGAGCACATTCATCTCTGAAGCTTTTGTGTAGCTCCTTTGGAAAGAGATGGATTTTTAACGCCCCACTGGGGCGTTTTTTTTGGCTGTTCACTTTAGTTGCGACCGATGGTCGCAGTTGACCCTGAAGTGACTTCACGGTTCAGAGTCTGCGGCTCCCCGGCAACACCCTCCATAAGGAAATGGATCCCCCTTCTCATCGCGAAAAAGGTCATTCCCCATGCGTATCCTTGTGGTTGAGGACGAGCAAAAAACCGCTGCCTACCTGCAGCAAGGTCTCAGTGAAAGCGGCTACGTGGTCGACTGCGCCGCCAACGGTATCGACGGCCTGCACCTGGCCGGGCAACACGCCTACGAACTGGTGATACTCGACGTCAACCTGCCCGGCAAGGATGGCTGGCACGTGCTGGAACAATTGCGCCGCAACGGCACCCAGCGCGTGATGATGCTCACCGCCCGTGGCCGCCTGGACGACAAGATCAAAGGCCTGGACATGGGCGCCGACGATTACCTGGTCAAGCCCTTCGAATTTCCCGAGTTGCTCGCGCGGGTGCGCACGCTGCTACGGCGCAGCGAACACATCCCGCAGCCGGAAGTGTTTTGCGTGTCGGACCTGGAACTGGACCCGCGCCGCCACCGCGCCTATCGCGGCACCCGGCGCATCGACCTGACCACCAAGGAGTTCGCCCTGCTCCAGGTGTTGATGCGCCAGGCCGGAGAAGTGCTGACCCGCACACAGATCATCTCGCTGGTGTGGGACATGAATTTCGACTGCGACACCAACGTGGTGGAGGTCTCCATCAGCCGCCTACGGGCCAAGGTGGACGATCAGAGCGAAGTGAAACTGATCCACACCATTCGCGGCGTGGGCTACGTGCTGGAGGCGCGCCCATGAGGTCCGGCAGCCTGTCGATGCGCCTGGGGCTGACCGTCAGCCTAATGGGCGCAGGCCTGGTGTTGCTGTTGGCGACCCTGGCTTACCTGGCCCTCACCTTCGAGCTGGAAAAACTCGCGCGCAAGGGCCTGGAGAGCAAGATGGAGCAGATCCAGCACAGCCTCTCCCAGGGCCTGGACACCCGCGCCATCCGCGCTCGCCCCCATTCGCTGATGGACCTGGTGATGGGCCATGACAATTTTTACCTGACCATCGTCGGCACCGCACCAGATAACAGCGTGCTGCTAAGCATCGGGGCCAAGCCCCAGGAGCCGTTGCTGACGGACTATGCGCACCGCGAGACCCTCGGCTATCTCAACTGGGAAGACAGTTACGGCAACCAGGTGCTCAGCGCCTCCAGCCTGATGCGCCTGGCCAGCGGTGAACGGGTGCGCGTGGTGCTGTCCCTGGACCGCATGGACGACCAGGCGTTGCTCAGTGCCTACCTGCGCGCCACGGTGATCGCCCTGCCGATGCTGCTGATCCTGATCGGCATGGGCGCCTGGTGGCTGGTACAACGGGGGTTGGCGCCGTTGAAGCAATTCAGCCAGATCGCGGCCAAGGTCACCACCCAGGACCTGACGCATCGTTTGTCCGTCGACAACCTGCCGCAGGAGCTGGGTGAGTTGGCGCAGGGCTTCAACGTGATGCTCAAGCGTCTGGACGCCGGGGTGCAGCAGCTCTCGCAATTCTCCGATGACCTCGCCCACGAACTACGTGCGCCCCTGACCAACCTGATGGGCAAGGCCCAGGTGACGCTGTCGCGCCAGCGGCCGCCTGAGGAATACAAGGCGGTGCTCGAATCCAACACCGAAGAGCTGGAGCGCTTGGCGCGCATCGTCTCCGACATGCTGTTCCTGGCCCAGGTGAGCCACCCCGCCGCGCGGGCTTCGTTCACTGCTGTTTCACTGGCCGACGAAGCCCATCGTGTAATGGAGCTGTTCGCCCTGAGCGCCGAGGACAAGCAGCTGACCCTGACCTTGAGCGGCGATGCCCAGGTGCAAGGCGACCGCCTGATGATCCAGCGCGCCCTTTCCAACCTGCTGTCCAATGCGATCCGCCACACTCCGCAAGGCTCGAACATTTCGTTGTTGGTGGAGGCCTATGGCAATCACGCTTCGGTGTCGGTGAGCAACCCGGGCCCGGGGATCGAAGCTCAACACCTGCCCCACCTGTTCGAACGCTTCTACCGCGTCGACAGCAGCCGCGCACGCACGGAAGGTGGCACCGGTTTAGGGCTGGCCATCGTGCGGTCGATCATGACCCTGCATCAGGGCCAGGCTGACGTGCGCAGCCTGCCCGGTGGCTTCACTTTGTTTCGGCTGGTCTTCCCCCTATAAATCAGACGCGCATCCTGTAGGAGCTGGCTTGCCAGCGATAGCATCACTGCGCTGCCACTGATACACCGAGGCGCCTGCATCGCCGGCAAGCCGGCTCCTACTCAAGAACAACGCAATTCCCTGTGGGAGCTGGCTTGCCTGCGATGGCATCACTGCGCTGCCACTGATACACCGAGGCGCCTGCATCGCCGGCAAGCCAGCTCCTACATGTTGTCTGTGGTGTTTCATGACTCTTCTTTGCGATGGGCCCATTGGTAGAGGGCCGGCAGCACCAGCAAGGTCAGCAAGGTGGAGGAGATGATGCCGCCGATCACCACCGTCGCCAACGGGCGCTGCACTTCGGCGCCGGTGCCAGTGGCCAGTGCCATGGGGATGAAGCCGAGGGACGCCACCAGCGCGGTCATCAACACCGGGCGCAAGCGTGTCAGCGCGCCTTCGTGGATCGCGACCGACAACGAACGCCCCTCCTCGCGCAGGTTGCGGATAAACGCAATCATCACCAGCCCGTTGAGCACTGCCACACCAGACAACGCGATAAACCCCACTCCCGCCGAGATCGACAGCGGAATATCACGCAGCCACAGCGCCATGATCCCACCGGTCAACGCGAACGGAATGCCGGTAAACACCAGCAACCCATCCTTGAGGTTGTTGAACATCATGAACAGCAACCCGAACACCAGCAGCAAGGCCACCGGCACCACGATGCGCAAACGCTCGGAGGCTTCTTTCAATTGTTCGAACTGGCCACCCCAGGTGGTCCAGTAACCGGCTGGCACCTTGACTTGCGCGGTAATGGCCGCCTCGGCCTCATCCACAAACGAGCCAATGTCACGCCCACGCACATTGGCACTGACGATCACCAAGCGCTTGCCGTTCTCGCGGCTGATTTGATTGGGGCCAAGCACCAGGTCCAGGCTGGCCACCTGGGACAACGCAATAAACCCCAATTGCCCCGAGGCATTGCTGGCCAACGCCGGCACCGGGATCAACAACCGTGACAAGCCGTCAATGTCGGTGCGCAACGCGTCAGACAAACGCACGACCATGTCAAAACGGCGGTCGCCTTCGTACAGCGTGCCGGCCTGGCGCCCGCCAACGGCGACGGCAATGGTGTCCTGCACATCGCCCACATTCAGGCCAAAACGCGCGGCCTTGTCGCGGTCGATATTGATGGTCAGTACCGGCAGGCCGGACGTCTGCTCCACCTTTACCTCCGAGGCACCGTTGAGGGTTTGCAAGGTCTCGGCGATTTCAGCGGCGGTCCTGTTCAGCACCGCCATGTCATCGCCAAACACCTTCACCGCCACATCGCTGCGCACGCCCGAAATCAGCTCGTTGAAGCGCAGCTGGATCGGTTGCGACAGTTCATACGCACTGCCCGGCACAATTGCACTGGCACGCTGGATATCGGCGACCAGGGCTTCGCGGGACTTTTTCGGGTCCGGCCACTGGTCCTTCGGCTTGAGCATCACGTAGCTGTCGGAAATGTTCGGCGGCATGGGGTCCGAGGCGATTTCCGCCGTGCCGGTGCGTGCAAACACCCGCTCGATTTCCGGCACCTGGGCCATCAAGGTTTTTTCCAATTGCTGCTGCATCTGCACCGATTGCGTGAGGCTGGTGCCGGGTACGCGCAGGGCTTGCTGGGCGAAGTCGCCTTCGCTGAGGCTGGGGATAAACTCGCTGCCCATGCGGCTGGCGACCCAGCCCGAACCCACGATGGTCAACACCGCCAAGCCAAACACCAGCGGACGGCGCGCCATCACCCAATCGAGCACCGGCGCATAGGCGCGGCGTGCGGTGCGCATCACCAGGTTTTCTTCCTCCTTGACCTTGCCGGTGACGAACAGCGCAATGGCCGCCGGCACGAAGGTCACCGACAAGATCATCGCGCCGAGCAAGGCGATCACCACGGTGAACGCCATCGGGTGGAACATCTTCCCGGCCACCCCGGTGAGGGCGAAGATCGGCAGGTACACCACCATGATGATCAACTGCCCGAAGATCAGCGCACGCCGCGCTTCCTTGGCGGCGGCGAACACTTCGTGCAGGCGTTCGCTGCGCGTCAGCAATCGCCCGTGACGTTGTTGCGCGTGGGCCAGGCGGCGAATGGCGTTTTCGACAATCACCACCGCGCCGTCGACGATGATGCCGAAGTCCAGCGCGCCAAGGCTCATCAGGTTGGCGCTGACCTTGTTGGTGAACATCCCGGTAAAGGTGAACAGCATCGCCAGCGGAATCACCATCGCGGTGATCAGTGCCGCACGAATGTTGCCCAGGAACAGGAACAGCACGGCCACCACCAGCAGCGCCCCTTCGAAGAGGTTTTTCTTCACGGTGGCGATGGCTTTTTCCACCAGGTTGGTGCGGTCGTAGACCGTGACCGCGACCACGCCTGCGGGCAGCGAGCGATTGATCTCCTCAAGTTTCTTCGCCACCGCCTGGGACACCGTGCGGCTGTTTTCGCCGATCAGCATGAACACAGTGCCCAGCACCACTTCCCGGCCGTTTTCGGTGGCCGCCCCCGTGCGCAACTCGCGGCCGATGTCGACCTGCGCCACGTTGCGCACGCGAATCGGCGTGCCGTCCGAGGTGGTGATCACGATATTGGCAATGTCGTCGACCGACGCCACCTGGCCCGGCGCCCGAATCAGCAACTGCTCACCGCTGCGCTCGATGTACCCGGCGCCGACGTTGGCGTTGTTGCGCTCCAGCGCTGTGACCAGATCGCCCAAGGTCAGGTTGTAGGCGGCCAGGCGCTTAGGGTCGGGGGCGATCTGATACTCCTTGGCGAAACCGCCGATGGTATTGATCTCGGCCACGCCCGGCACGTTGCGCAGTTGCGGCTTGATGATCCAGTCCTGGATCACCCGCAGGTCAGTCGGGGTGTAGGGCGTGCCGTCGTCCTTGAGTGCGCCGTCCTTGGCCTCCACGGTCCACAGGAAAATTTCCCCCAGGCCCGTAGAGATCGGCCCCATGGCGGTTTCGATACCGTCGGGCAACTGCTCGCGGGCCACTTGCAGGCGTTCGTTGACCAACTGACGGGCGAAGAACAGGTCGGTGCCGTCCTTGAAAATCACCGTCACCTGGGACAGCCCGGAGCGCGACAGCGAACGGGTCTGCTGCAACCCCGGCAGCCCGGCCATGGCGGTTTCGATGGGAAAGGTGATGCGCTGTTCGGTTTCCAGCGGCGAGTAACCGGCCGCTGCGGAGTTGATCTGCACCTGCACGTTGGTGATGTCGGGCACCGCATCGATGGGCAACTTCTGATAGCTGGCGATGCCGATTCCGGCCATCAACAGCACCGCCAGCAGCACGATGATGCGCTGCTCGATGGCAAATTGGATAAGGCGTTCAAACATGGGGAATCACTCGCAGGATCAATGGGCGTGTTCGGCCGAGCCTTTGCCCAGTTCGGACTTGAGGATGAAGCTGCCGACCGTGGCCACCTGCGCCCCGGCGTCGAGGCCCTGGCGCACTTCGACATAACCGTTTTCGCTGACGCCCAGCTCCAGATGGCGGGTGATAAAACCTTCGGGGGTGCGCACGAATACCGAGGGTTTGTCCTCGACGGTCTGGATCGCGGCCTGCGGCACGGTGACCTTGGCCTGGTAGGTGTCGGTCGCCACCTGCACCGACACAAACAGGCCCGGGCGCCAAGCGTCATCGGGGTTGGGCACGGTCACGCGCACGGTGGCGGTGCGGGTTTGCTCACCGAGCAGGTTGCCGACATAGGCCACGGTGCCTTGCACGTCGGTGCCCATTTCCGTGGAGCTGATGGTCACCGGTTTACCGACACGCACCTTGTTCAAGTCCTTGGGAAACACGCCGAAGGTGACCCATACCTGGGACAGGTCCGAGAGGGTAAAGGCGTTGCTGGTTTCGCTGACCACCTCGCCCACGCCCAGGTGTTTTTCCACCACGGTGCCGGCGAACGGCGCACGCAACTCATAGCGATTGCCGCCCACCAACACCGCGCTGCCGCTGAGGGCGTTCATCTTCTGGCGCGCATTGTTCAGGGCGATTTCAGCTTCCTGCAGGGCCTGGCGCGCCAGCAGGTAATCCTGCTCGGCGGAGATTTTGTCCTGCCACAACTGACGCTCACGCTGGAAGGTGGTGCGCGCCAGTTCGACACGACGTTCGCTGGCCGCCAACTCGCTGCGCTGGTCGGAAATCTGCTGGCTGGCGATCACTGCCAGCAACTCGCCCTTCTTTACCGACTGGCCAAGATTGACCTTCACCGACTCCACCACGCCTGCCGCACGGGGCACGATGTGCGAGGTACGGTCTTCGTCGAAACGCACTTCGCCGGGCAGCGTGAGCATCGTGCTGATCGCACGGGGCTGCGCCTGAGCCAGCTGAATGCCGGCCGCCTGGATCTGCTGCTCGGTGAGTTCAAGTGCGCCTTCTTCTTCGTCGGCCTTGGCAAAACCGGACAGCATCAGGCCGAGGGCGACGGCAAGCGCCACGCCATGTTTAGGGTTCATAGAGGACTCCATAAAATCAAAACCGGGCGAGGTCGCCGTAGATTCGTTCGATGCGCACCCAGGCGTCGGTGGCCTGGGCGGTGGCCGCGAGGTATTGGGTGCGGGCTGCGATCAAGGTGCGCTGGGCGTCGAGCACGTCGAGGAAGTTGAACTTGCCCATCTCGAAACCACGGGTGGCGCTGTCCACTGCGCTCTGGGCAGCGGGCAGGATCTGTTGGTTGAAAGCACGCACTTCGGTGTTCGCGGTTTGCCACAGGTCCAGGGCCTGGCGGGTTTCGGTACGCAGGCGAAGCTCGGTGGCGTTGCGCAGGTCGCGGGCCTGGTCGGCACGACGGCTGGCGGCGAGTACGTTGCCCTGGTTGCGGTTGAACAATGGGATCGGCATCGACACGCCGATCAGGTTCACTCGTTCGCGCACACTGGCGTCGTATTGGCTGCCGATGGACAGGTCGAGGTCGGGAATGCGCTGGGCTTTTTCCAGGCCTACGCTGGCTTCACTTTGCAAGATCTGCAACTCGGCCAGGCGCAGCTCGGTGGTGTGTTCCAGACGCGCCAGCAACTGCGCCGAAGCCGGTAATTGCGGCACCACTTGGGCTGGCGCGGCAACGGCCTGGAAGTCGGTGGCGGCGCTGCCGGTGCTGGCGGCCAGGCGACGATAGGCGTCAGTGAGGCCGACCTCGGCGCGGTTCAGTTCCAGGCGTATTTCCGACAATTGCACCTGGGCGCGGGTCGCTTCCACCGGCGACGATTTACCTGCGGTCACGCGCCCATTGGCGACCACCAGGCCGCGCTCGGCCAGGGCCAGCGAGCGCTGCGCCAGGTCAAGGCGTTCCTGAGCGCGCAGGGCGCTGTAATAGCTGCCGATCACCTCGGCGCGCAGGCCGTTGCGCCGCTGCTCCAAGGTCAGCGCCGCCGCGTCCTGGGCCCGCGTCGCCACGTCGATACGCGCGCCACGCTTGCCACCCAGTTCCAGGGTTTGGCTGAGCTTGAGGGTGGTGGTGCGGGTATCGCGACGGGTGTCTTCGGCATCCAGCGAAGCGACCGGGTTGGGGATCAACCCCGCTTGCTGGCGACCGCCCCTGGCGATGTCGATTTCCCATTGCGCCGCCGCCAGGTCCGGGTTGTTGGCGAAGGCGGTTTGCAGGGCCGAGTCGAGGGTGAGGGTTTGTGCCTGGACGGCACTGGCGGCGGCCCACAAGGCGGCCGCCCCCAACAGTGTTCTAAGCGAAAGTGCCATAACGAGAGTTCCACGCCCATGAAGTTGCTGAGGTTTCCCAGCGGGGGCAATGTAGCGTTCAGCACTTATCGCGGCGGTGGAGCAAAGATTACAAATCCGTCAGGCATGCACCTCGTCATGCTCATCGTGCTGAAACCCTTCGCCCTCGACCTGAATGGTGGCGTGGGAAATATCGAATTGTTCGTGCAGCAACTCCGTCACTCGACTGAGGATCTGTTGCTCGGAGCCTTGGGACGCATCGGCGACCAAGTGCGTGCTCAGCACATTCTTGCCGCTGGTCAGGGCCCAGATGTGCAAGTCGTGCACGTCCCTCACCCCAGGCACGCTACGAATGCCCTGCTCGACCTGATCGATATCAACGCCGTCCGGCACACCTTGCAGCAGCACGTTCATGCTTTCCTTGAGTAGCGTCCAGGTGCGTGGCAACACCCAGAAGCCGATGGCGGCCGCCACCAGCGAGTCGACCCAGCCCCAGCCGGTGAGCATGATCACCACCGCCGCGATGATCACGCCGATGGAGCCGAGCATGTCACTCCACACTTCCAGGTAGGCGCCCTTAACGTTGAGGCTCTCGCCGCTGGCGGCGCTGAGCAGGCGCATGGAGATCAGGTTGACGATCAGCCCCAGCACTGCAATCACCAACATGCCGGTGGACTGGATCTCGGCCGGCGCCTGCAACCGTTGGTACGCCTCATACAGGATGTAGAACGCTACAGCGAATAACAGCAACGCATTGAACGCCGCTGCCAGTATCTCGAAGCGCGCATAACCGAAAGTGCGCTTGCGGTCGGCCGGGCGCTTGGCGACCTGGATGGCCACCAGGGAGATCGCCAGGGCCAGGGCGTCGGTCATCATGTGCGCGGCGTCGGACAACAGTGCCAGGCTGCCGGTGACGAAGGCGCCGATCACTTCAGCGATCATGAAGCTGCCCGTCAGGCCCAGGGCCATCCATAACTTGCGCTCGTGGCCGGCGCGTACCTGGGCGTGGTTGTGTCCTGCGCTCATGGGGCGGTACTCCTGATGCGTTGTGTAGGAGCCGGTTTGCCGGCGATAACGGTTTTGGCCGTTGCGCCGACCTTGCGGGCGTCATCGCCGGCAAGCCGGCTCCTACAAAGATAGAGTCCTGATGCAAAAAAGTGGCATGCCTTGCGGATTTGTCATCCGGCCGCCAGTCCGGCGTTATTTTTTGGCGCACCAAAATCGCACACGGGCGCTCTGCCACGGTTCTATCAGGTATGCTTTTCGTGCAGGAAACAAAAAGAAACAAATTAGCCAACCTGTTCGATAAGGAGTCCCGTTTTGGAGTTATCGACTGCCGCGTGGATGGTTCACGACACCCGCCTCATGTTTTGTGTACTGCTGGCCATCGCCAGCATCATCGTGCTGATCAGCGCGACCAAGCTGCCGCCGTTCCTGTCGATCCTGATCGGCACCTTCATCGCCGGTGTCGGCGCCGGGCTGCCACCGGAGGAGGTCGCCAAGGCGTTCAGCAAGGGTGCCGGTGCAATCCTCGGTGAAGCCGGCATCATCATTGCCCTGGGCTCGATGCTCGGCGCGCTGATGGCGGAATCCGGCGCCGCCGACCGCATCGCCACCACCCTGCTCGGCCTGGGCAAGGGCAAGTCATTGCCCTGGGTGATGGCGCTGGTGGCCATGGTGATCGGCTTGCCGCTGTTCTTCGAAGTGGGCCTGGTGATGATGGTGCCGATCATCTTCGTGATGGCTAAACGTTCGAACCTGCCGCTGCTGAAAATCGCCATCCCGGCGCTGGCCGGCATGACCACCCTGCACGCCCTGATGCCGCCGCACCCAGGCCCGCTGATTGCGGTGGGTGCGTTGCACGCGGACCTGGGCCTGACCATGTTGCTGGGCTTCTGCCTGGCGGTGCCGGCGGTGATCCTGGCCGGCCCGATCTACGGCAACTGGTTGTCCAAGCGCCTGCACGTGGATGAACCCGCCGACATCGGTGCACTCTTCAGCGCACCGCCCAAGGCGCCGCGCCAGCCGAGCTTCGGCGTGTCGTTGCTGATTATTTTGTTGCCGGTGATCCTGATGCTCGGCAGCACCCTGGCCAAGGTCGCCATGTCACCGGAGAGCCCGGTGGCGTTGACCTTGAAGTTCCTCGGTGAACCGCTGATCGCCCTCGGCCTGGCGGTGATTGCGGCCGTGATCTGCCTGGGCTGGGCGGCCGGCATGCCGCGTGCCGAAGTCGGCAACACCCTGCGCAAGGCCCTGGCGCCGATCGCCGTGTTGCTGCTGACCATCGGCGCCGGTGGCGGCCTCAAGCAAACCTTGCTGGACGCGGGCGTCAGCCAGACCATCAGCAAGGTCGCCGAAGGCGCGCACATGCCGTACCTGCTGCTGGCGTGGTTGATCGCCGTGGCCTTGCGCCAGGCCACCGGCTCGGCCACCGTCGCCACCACCACGACGGCGGGCATCCTCGCGCCGATGATGGCCGGGCTGGCGGCCACGCAAAGCTCACTGGTGGCCCTGGCGATTGGCGCCGGCTCGGTGTTCTTCTGCCACGTCAACGACGCCGGGTTCTGGATGGTGCGCGAGTATTTCGGCCTGCAGTTGAAGCAGACGATCTGGGTGTGGTCGGTGTTGCAGACCATCGTTTCAGTCGTCGGCTTGATCGGTACGTTGTTGCTCTGGCATTTCCTGACCTGAGCCCTACGCAGCCAAGGTGTGGCGCTTGCCAAACAGCGCCACACTCACCACGCCCACCGCCCCCATCACCACGCAATAGCCCACGCAGATCCACGGGCTGGTCGGCATCAGCGCGATCAACAGCAGCGGCGTGGTGCTCGCCCACAGTGCGTAGGCAATGTTGTAGGTGAAGGAAATGCCCGACACCCGCACCTGCGCCGGAAACAGGCCGACCATCACCGACGGTACCGCGCCCACCACCCCGCAACTCAAGCCCGCCACGGCATACGCCGCGCCCAGCCAGACGCCACCGGCGATGAGGCTGGCGTACAACACAGCAACCCCCACCGGTAACAGCAGGCTGTAGACCAGCACCGCGCGCCAGGCGCCGATGCGGTCCACCAACAGGCCGGCAAGCACGCAGCCGATGTTCAGGAACACGATGCCCAAGGCGCTCAAGGCAAAGGTGTGGCTGGGGCTCATGCCGAAGGTTTTCTGCATCATGGTCGGGGTGATGACCACCAGCACCACCACGGCGGAGGTGAGCACGCAGGTGAGGATCATCGCCGGCAGCAGCACCGCACGGTGGTCGCGCAGCACCGTGCGCAGCGGCAATTCGGCGGCGGCCTGGCGGCGGGCCTGCATTTCGAGGAACACCGGGGTTTCGCTGAGCCAGCGGCGCAGCCACACGCCGATCACGCCGAACACACCGCCGAGCAGGAAGGGGAAGCGCCAGGCGTAGTCGAGGATTTCGGCCGGGGTGAAAACTTGCGCCAGCAGGGTGGCGGTCAGCGCGCCGAGCAGGTAGCCAAAGGTCAGGCCGGCTTGCAGGAAGCCCAGGGCGTAGCCGCGATGGTTTCTCGGCGCGTGTTCGGCGACGAAGGTCCAGGCGCTCGGCACTTCACCGCCCACGGCGGCGCCTTGCAGCACGCGCAGCGCCAGCAGAATCAATGGGGCGAAATAGCCGATTTGCGCATAGGTTGGCATGACGCCAATCAGCAGGCAGGGCAACGCCATCATCAGGATGCTGAGGCTGAACACCCGTTTGCGCCCCAGATGATCGGCAAAATGTGCCATCAGGATGCCGCCCAGCGGCCGCGCCAGGTAGCCGGTGACGAAAATACCGAAGCTTTGCAGCAGGCGCAGCCACTCGGGCATTTCCGGCGGGAAGAACAGTTGGCTGAGGGTCAGCGCGAAGAACACGAAGATGATGAAGTCGTAGATTTCCAGGGCCCCGCCCAGGGCGGCCAGGCCCAGGGTTTTGTAGTCGGAGCGGGAAAAACGCTGCGCCCGTGGGAAAGAGGTGGCAGTCATGACAAGGCTCGGCAGACAAACAAAATGGCGTGCAGGTTATGAGTTGGGCCGAGTGATGGCAATCACGACAGATATATTTGTTTTCCTCATTGATCGATGAAGATAACTGCATTCCCATATCAATGGCCGTAGCGGAACATGCCGTAAAACTGCCAACACCCATAATAAATACAAGAGGAATGACTCGTGGCCGATGCTATCGAAGAAAGCCGCTATGCCCGATTTGCCCTGCGTTGTTCCAACTTCGCCGAACGCTGGTTTCCTGACTCCTGGGTGTTCGCCGCCCTCGCCGTGATCATTGTCGCCGTGGCGACCCTGGGCATGGGCGCTGCGCCGGCCGAAGCCGCCAAGGCCTTTGGTGACGGGTTCTGGAGCCTGATTCCGTTCACCATGCAGATGGCCTTTGTGGTGATCGGCGGTTACGTGGTCGCCAGCTCTCCACCTGCGGTGAAGCTGATCGATCGCCTGGCGCGCATCCCGAAGAACGGCCGCTCGGCCGTGGCGTGGGTGGCGTTGATCTCCATGGTTGCCTCCCTGCTGAACTGGGGCCTGTCCCTGGTGTTTGGCGGGTTGCTGGTGCGTGCGCTGGCCCGCCGTACGGATTTGCGTATGGATTACCGCGCAGCGGGGGCTGCTGCCTACCTGGGTCTTGGCGCCGTGTGGGCCTTGGGGCTGTCGTCGTCGGCCGCGCAACTGCAGGCCAACCCGGCCAGCCTGCCGCCGTCGATTTTGTCGATTACCGGGGTGATCCCGTTCACCGACACCATCTTCCTGTGGCAATCGGGCGTGCTGCTGTTGGCGCTGATTGTGGTCTCGCTGATTATTGCCTACGCCACCGCACCCGGGCCGAACAGCGCCCGTGATGCCAAGGCTTGCGGCGTCGACCCGGCGTTCAATCTGCCCAAGGTGCAAGCACCGACTCGCCCGGGCGAATGGCTGGAACACAGCCCGTTGCTGACCATTCTGCTGGCGTTGCTGGCGGCCGGTTGGTTGTTCCACGAGTTTTCGACCAAGCCGGCGATCAGCGCCATCTCGGGGCTGAACACCTACAACTTCCTGTTCATCATGGTCGGTGCACTGCTGCACTGGCGCCCGCGCAGCTTCCTTGATGCCGTGGCCCGTGCGGTGCCGACCACCACGGGCGTGCTGATCCAGTTCCCGCTGTATGGCTCGATTGCGGCGCTGATGACCGTGGTCAAGGGCGGCGACGGCCAGACCCTTGCGCACCATATCTCGCTGTTCTTCACCTCCATTGCCTCCCACGACACCTATGCCTTGTTGATGGGCGTGTACTCGGCGGTGCTCGGCTTCTTTATCCCGTCGGGCGGCGGCAAGTGGATCATCGAAGCGCCTTACGTGATGCAGGTGGCCAATGACCTGCAATACCACCTGGGCTGGGCGGTGCAGATCTACAACGCTGCCGAGGCGCTGCCGAACCTGATCAACCCGTTCTATATGTTGCCGCTGCTGGGCGTACTGGGGTTGAAGGCACGGGACCTGATTGGGTTCTCGTTTGTGCAGTTGCTGGTGCACACGCCGTTGGTGCTGTTCCTGTTGTGGGCACTGGGGACTACATTGAAATATCTGCCACCGGTCATGCCTTGATAGCAACGTCTCATTGATCACGTGGGGTTGTCGTACACCCGGCAACGACAACCCCTGACTCCTTCCGCCAGGGCCTTTGATTAATCTGATTCGGATTCCTCCCTCACCCAACACCAAGGAAAATCCGATGACGCCCCTATCCAAATCACTGGAAGAGTTGATCACTGATATCTACCAGGACGACACCGTCTCGGTCACTGAGTACAGGGCCTTGCGTGACGACGCTGATCGCCGCATGGCCACCGTCATCAAGGAGTTTGGCCTGCATAACAACGTGACCGCGTTCCAGAAATCGATCGACGTGGCCATGCAGCTGTTGCAGACCAGTGTCATCGATGCAAAAAAAGCCAAGCTGACTGACACCGGCGAAGCCATCGTCAAGGATGCGGTGACGGCACAGGTGGAGTACTTACGCGCTGGTGCCCAATTGGCCCTGCGCCTGCTCTGATCCTCTGATTCAAACCGCTGTCTTCTTTCCGTCACATTGCGTTGTTACCGTCCTGCGAAATATCTTGCAACACCTCGACAGGGACTCCCAACAATGAGTGATGAGCACGAAGACCGCCCTTCCCCCGATTCCGCAGACCCGGCGCCGGTAGACACCAGCCGCCGGCGTTTCCTGGGAGGCGCGGCAGTGCTGGGGGTCGGCGCAACCTTGAGTGCGTGCGGCAATACCAGCGAAGCACCGGGCAAGCCGGTGGCGCGACCGCTCACTCCGCAAGAGCTGGACAAGGCCCTGCACGACCAGGTGAAAACCGTGGTGGTGATCTACGCCGAGAACCGCAGCTTCAACAACCTGTTTGCCGACTTCCCTGGCGTCGAAAAGCCACTGTCCGCCCTCTCTGCGGCCGACGTGCAGCAACGCGACCGCGACGGCAGCCTGCTGACCACCCTGCCGCCCGCCTGGGGCGGTGTGCTGCAAGTCGGCCCGCAAAGCGTGGACGGGGTGACCTACCCCAGCGAAGTGCAGTTCCAGGAAAACCTGCCCAACGCGCCCTTCGCCCTCAAGGGCCCGAACGCCGAAGACCTGCCCCTGAGCCTGGTGACCCGCGACTTGTGGCACGTGTTTTATCAGAACCAGATGCAGATCAACGGCGGCAAGAACGACAACTTTGTCGCCTGGGCTGACTCCGGAGGCCTGGTGATGGGGTATTACGCCCAGAGCCGGTACTCCCTGCGGTTGTGGGATGTGGCCAAGGAATTTGTGCTCTGCGATAACTTCTTCCAGGGTGCATTTGGTGGCTCGTTCCTCAACCACCAGTACCTGATCAGCGCCACGGCACCGTTTTATCCGAATGCCGCACAATCGGTGGCCAAGGCCCAGATCGCCACGCTGCAAAGCGATGACCCGACCGACCCGCGTCTCAAGCCTCTGGACAAATCCCCGGCCAGCGCCATGACCGGCCCGCCGCAGTTCGGCCCCAGCGCGCTGACCCCGGACGGCTACGGCGTAAATACCCTGGCCCCGCCTTACTGGCCAACGTGGATTCGCGACCCGGAAAACCCGGACTACTCCAAACCCGACCTGCCCAACGTGCTGGTGCCGCAAACCCACGAGCACATTGGCGACAAGCTGTCGAAAAAGAACGTCGACTGGGCGTGGTACGCCGGGGCCTGGCAGGCCACGCTGGATCAGTTCAAGGACTCGGGCGGCATCCCCAAGATCCCGAACTTCCAGTACCACCACCAGCCGTTCAACTACTTCAAGAAACAAGGGCCTGAGAACCGCGCCGAGCGGGACAAGCGCCTGCGCGACGGCGGTTTGGGCGATGAGTCGAGCACCAACAAGTTTTTCGCCGATGCCCAGGCCGGCAAGCTGCCTGCCGTGAGCTTCTACAAGCCCCAGGGCAACCTGAACATGCACGCAGGCTACGCCGACGTGGCCTCGGGCGACCGCCATATCGCCCGCGCCCTGAAGGTGCTGCAAGAAAGCCCGCAGTGGAAAAACATGGTGGTGGTGGTGACCGTCGATGAAAACGGCGGCTGGTGGGACCACGTGGCACCGCCAAAAGGCGACCGTTGGGGCCCTGGCACCCGGATTCCGGCGCTGGTGGTGTCGCCATTCGCACGCAAAGGCACGGTGGACCACACGGTTTACGACACGGCGTCGATCCTGCGCCTGATCACCCGTGTGTTCCAGCTGGAGACCCTGGACGGCCTCAAGCAGCGTGATGACGCGATGATCGCCCGTGGCCAGAAGCCGATGGGTGATCTGAGCAACGCATTGCAGTTCACCCTGTAGGTTTTCTTATCCAATAGCGACACAGCTGGCGATTTAGCACGCGGTTTTCCTGGTCAACCGCTACTGTGTGCACGTGGGCTTTCACCCCGCGCAGACGGGCTTTCGCTGACAAGGAACAGACAATGTTTAAACCGACCAGGTTGTCCTTCACCCTGGCCGCACTGATGGCCAGTGCGGTCGTACAGGCCGACATCGAAGTACCGCTGGGCAGCACGCAACGTGTGACCCAGCTGTTCGCTTTTCCCAATAACTGCAACGTGATCTGCTTGCGCCCGTGGACGCTGGAGCAGACCGCCGAGCATTATTTGAACCAGAGCCTGCAGCGAGACGGTTACAGCCGGGCCAAAGTCAGTGTGAAGACCCATGATGGGCAGGTGTCGGCCACCTTCAGTGGCGTGCCCGACAACTACGGCCAACCGCTGACCACGCTACTCAACACCGCCGACCTGGCCTACCAGGGCGCCAGCAAGCTCAATACCGACGGCAAGTGGGCCTATAACTGGTACCTGTTCCTGCCGCTGGGCATGGCCCTGGAAAACCGCAAAAGCATCGAGCTGCTGCACTTTCCACCCGATTACTCACTGACCCAGGCCCAGGATTACCTGGAGTCGGCGACCACCGACCGCTGGGCGACACTGCTGACCGACAATGGCATCCCGGCCACCGAAACACCGGCGTACCAGACCATCATCGATATCGCCCCGATTGCCGCGCCGTCCAACGCCGGCAAGGACCTGGAAAACGTCTACAGCTACTTCGCTGACTACCAGACGCGCATGGTCAAGGAGTTGAGCCTGCAACCCAACGGCTCATTGCCAATGGTGGCGTTCGGCGCGCCGGTGCGCAGCTGGATAAAACAGCAATATGGCCAGACCGTGGGCGTGCTGGGCCTGGCGCAGATCAGCCCGGCGACAGGTAAAACCGTGTCGGTGCTGGGCGCCAACCACCCCAGTTACATCTGGTACGCGGCCGATCCGGCCACCTATGACGGTAACGAACAAAAGGCCGATGAAGCCGGTTTGAAAGTGATGGGCCAGGACCTGAGCGCCGCTTGCTGGCAGGCCGGGATGGGACAGAAACCGGCGAGCGATCCGAATGTATTGCTCAAGGCCTGCATGAACACCTGGCAGGTCACCCGCAAGGAACAGACCTGTGAACTGTTCTACACCTCGGTGCGCAACTTGCCGCCGGAGCAAGCCAACGCCAAATGCGCCACGCCGCCTGTCAAAGCCCAGCTTAAACAGCTGAAAAGCGCCGCTCCCGCCCCTTCCGTCACTGCCCCAGCGCTGTAGGGCGCACAAAAAAAAACCAATTTCTACTGTCAGATTTGACAGTAGAAATTGGTTGTAACTTGAGCAAGTCTTGAAGTGCGCCCATTCGCTGCAAGACTGGCAGTCAGACACTCTCCGCAGGTCGATGCAGCCTAAGCCAGGAGAGTCATGAACACTCAAGCCAAGGACAAGGCCAAAAAAGCCAAGAGCAATTACCTTTATCCCTTCAAGCTGTTACTGGGCCTGGGTTACCCCACGACGGAGCATTTTGAAGTGATGCAAATGGCCAATGGCATGCAAACCGGTATCCGAACGCTCGTCGCCTTCGACAGCCGCGTGTGCATCGCCAAGATCTCCGGCTATGCACTGAGCGAACGACGCGTGCACACGTTGCGGTTATCCCCACGCATCCACCTGTACGACTGCTGGTTCACAGGCCTGGTCATGCATTCGTGCAATCCGAACGTGTTCCTCGACTTGCATTACCTGGAGGCCTGGACCGTACGTCATATCCCGGCAGGCGAACAGCTGACCATGGATTACGCCACCACCGAGGACGTGCTGTTCCGGCAATTCGCCTGCCAGTGCGGCGAGCCGAACTGCCGGGGCTGGATCACCGGCAACGCGGAAGCCCCGAACGCCGAAGGCAGGCAATGGTACGAACGTAACCGGCCTTAAGCTTCGCCCAGCGGGCGCAGACGATATTGCGGCGGTAGCTGCTCGAAACCACTGATGGTGGTGTTCAAACTCTTCCAGCGGCCGTCCTTGATGCCATAGATGCAGCCATGGATCGACAGGCTCTGCCCACGGTGCCAGGCGTTTTGCACAATGCTGGTATGCCCGACGTTGGCCACCTGCTGGATCACGTTCAGCTCGCACATCCGGTCGACGCGCTCTTCTTCGGTTGGCAGCTGGGCCAACAGATCACGGTTTTCGTAGTAGAGGTCACGAATGGTGCGCAACCAGCCGTCGATCAGGCCGAACTGACGGTCCTGCATCGAGGCACGTACGCCGCCGCAGCCATAGTGGCCGGTGACCAGGATGTGTTTGACCTTGAGCACGTCCACCGCGTACTGGATGACCGACAGGCAGTTGAGGTCGGTGTGCAGCACCACGTTGGCCACGTTGCGGTGCACGAACAGATCACCCGGCAGCATGCCGACGATCTCGTTGGCCGGTACCCGGGCGTCGGAGCAGCCGATCCACAGGTATTCCGGGGTTTGCTGGCGGGCAAGCTTGGCGAAGAATTCGGGATCTTCCTGTTTGATCGCGTCCGCCCAGCGTTCGTTGTTATCAAGCAGGTCTTGTAGTTCGTTCATCAGGGAAAGCCTCAGGAATGATGCGCAGTTTTGTGACTGACAACCCCACGTCCAGGTCACGCCCTGCCGTTGAATAACAAGCATGAATCCGCTTGAATCTTTGGGCCGTGCCGCCTGTCCACACACTATAAGCCCCACAGTATGAGGATTGGCCATGACTGAATCACGACGTCCCTACGGTGCAACGCAACCGGAACCCATTGATGACAATGAAGACCGCATGGGTTCGATGCGCGAACTGGACTTTGACGAAGAGGAACCCACGGCGGAGATCGGCGATGAGATCCCGCGGCGTGAACGTGAACACCGGATGCCCGACGAACGGGTGCGGGAAGCCGGGCTTACCGGCGCATCCACCGATGATCACGAGTCGACGGACGATGACATGAGCCCGGAAACGCTGATCCATGAAGACGGTGCACGGGATGCCCGCGAGCTGGGCGAGGGTGATCAGGCGGATTGGGATTTGAGCATCGTGGGTGAAGATGAGATTGGCGGCGGGAATGGGTTGGATGAGGCGGAATTGGCTGATGTCGACCCGATAGACGGTAAACCCTGATACGCCTTCATACCGACTATCCACCACGACCTGTAGGAGCCGGCTTGCCGGCGATGGCGATCTTGAGGGCGCTATCGCCGGCAAGCCGGGCTCCTACAGCGGCGTGTTGGTTAGTCGACCAGGGTGCAGGCCATGACAACCGCGTCTTCGCGGCCACCCACGGCGGGGTAGTAATCCCGGCGGCGGCCGATTTCGTTGAAGCCGTAGCGCTCGTACAGGCGGAAGGCGCCGGTGTTGCTGTCGCGTACTTCCAGGAAGCACTCCCGGGCACTGGCGGCGTAGGCGCGGGACATCAGGTGCTCCAGCAACGCCAGGCCAAGGCCACGGCCCTGGTTTTCGGGTTTGACGGTGATGTTCAGCAGATGCGCTTCATCGAGGATGATCTGGACCACGCCGTGGCCCACCTGCTGCTCGCCTTCGAACATCAGCCAGATCTGGTACTTGCCCAGCCCATCGAGAAAGATTCCGCGGGTCCAGGGGTGGCTGAACGCCGCGTATTCGATTTTCAGCACGGCGTCGAGGTCAGCCTCGGTCATCGGGCGGAAGGATAAAGCCTCACTCATCAGTTGTTTTCCAGCGCGCCATCAGCCGGCGCATGGCTTGCCAGACATCAGCCTTACGCTGTGGCTCTTCCATTAATAGTTCCAGGCCCGGCAGGGCCCATACCGAGCCCAGGCCTTCGACCTGCAGCTCGCGGTACCACGCTTCGGCATTGGCCTCGCCGGCGAAGCGTACGGCAGGCAGGCCGATCAGCCACAGGCACACGCAGGGTTCGTCTTCCAGGCGTGCCGACACAAAACCTTGCACAAAATCCCGTGCGGCTTCGGGGCCCTGGTTCATGTTGCCACGTACCAGGAGCGGCCAGCGCACCGGGTCGCCGATGATTTGCGGGCTGTCGGGCAGGCCGGCGGCGCGCAGCATGTCCTTGAGCAGCATGTAGGCCGGGTCGCGGGTCTGGAAGCGTTCGCCGGTGGGCAGTTCCACCAGCAGCAGACAGCGCCCGGCACGCAGCAATTGCAGGGCAAAACGCGGCGGCGGCACGACCGGGGCCTTGACCACTGGGGCAGCCTCCTCGGCTACCACGGGCGCCTTGGCCGCCGTCGAAGGGCGTGGCACTTCGATCTTGGCGCGTTCCACCACCGGACGTACGGGCGCAGACGACTTCGTCACCGCGACCGGCGCCGCCGCCTCCTCGCCCGATACCTCCAACGCCTCATAAGGCTCAAGCGCTTCCAGCAGCTCGGGCCGCGACGGCGCGGCAAACGGCAGTTCGGTGCGGGGCAGCCAGTTGACCACCTGCATGGCGGTCAAGTAAGCGCGACGTCGGGACTCGATAAGCACAGCTCGGCCACTTGTGGATAACTAAAGAGCGGGGATTCTACCGCTGTTCGGCAACAATCGCCCACTGCGCACTGACCGGCTGTGGATAAATCCCCCGCCCGATGCAGTACAATCGCGACTTTTCATCGCCAACCAGCGGCCTTTCCCATGATCGAACCCAAGCGCGTCCTGCGCGCCCTCGCCGAACACTGGGCCTTACTTGAGCCACTGTGCGAACACTTCGACCAAGGCACCTTGAGCCTGGGCGAGCTGCGCGCACAATTGGCCGCCCAACAACTGGACAGCACGCCACAGGACATTACCAGCCTGTTGGACGTGTGGATTCGCCTGGATATCCTGGTGCCTGTCGCCAAGAGCCCGAACCGTTTCGAGCTCAATGCGCAGATCCACGACTTCCTGGCCTATCTTCGCAAGGAGCACCGGCTTGGCCTGTGCCTGGAAATCGAAGCCTACCTGCGCCACCTTGAGCGCCTGGCGGGTTATATCCAGGACGCCTTCGACATCCGTGATGGCCACGACCTCGCCCGCCAGCTGCGCTTGCTCGACATGCGCGTGCGGGACGTGCTGAAAAAACTCGCCAACGACGAACAGGCCCTCGCTGCCGTGGCCGACCGGGCCAAGACCAGCGACCGGCAGATCCCGTTGCGCCAGCGTTACGCCGAGGTCCTGGCGACCTGGGACGAATACGTCGAACCGATGATCCAACTGGTAAACGCCGACGGCGCCTTCGAGCAAGGCGTGCGCAAGGTGGAAAACGTGTTGCTGCGCCTGCTCACCGAGCAACAGCGCCTGGGCCACCTGGTGGACGACGACATGTTGCTGCGCACCCACGCGCGCATCCTCGAAATGCAGACCAGCGCCCAGCTGACCTTGCGCCATGCGCGGGAACTGCTGCTGCCCCTGCGTGAAGAAGCACGCCGGCACAACGCCGTGACCCGTGGCGCGGCGCTGGCCCTGTCGGCGATCCGCCGCAAAGGCCTGGACGCGGTGCCGCAAGCGGCGATGCCGATGTTCACCCGGCCGCAAAGCACCTTCCTCGGCAGCGCGAGCCAGGTGGAAGCTTATGTATACGCACTGGCGAACTTCGAACCGAAACCGGCAAAGTTTCCAAAAGCGCACAAGTCCTACAAAGGCGACGCCCAGCGTGCACCGCGCACGGTCAAGGAAATGCTCGAGCGCTGCGAAGACGCGCTGCCGATGCCGGACCTGATGACCTGGCTGCTGGAGCAGGAACCGAACGGCGCCACCGACGAATTGCTGTACTGGTTCTCACGCCTGTCCCGCGAAAAACGCTTCAAGCGTGAACGCCTGGAACGCCGCGATTACCACACACACGAGCACCAGGTCAGCCTGCGCTCCTTCGCCCTGCTCCCGGCCGCTGTTGAAGCGACCGAGAATTCCGCGAGCACACCTCATGCATCTTGATCTTTCCGAACTGTCCCAGCTGGCGCCGATCTTTCGCGAGCTGTTCAAGGGTTATCACGTCAGCCGCCGCGACCCGGAGCTGTACGCGCAATTGTCGAATTTCCAGGACCAGTACCGCACGCTGTTCAAGGCCCTGGGCTTTGAACTGGTGTGCGACACCCGTGGCTTCTACTACTTCGTGCCGGACACCGCCGTGGCCGCTGCGCAGGTGAACAAGACCGCGCAACGCCTGGCGCTGTTTACCTTCATCATCGTTGAACACCTGGCCGACCAGGGCCGCGACCCGATTGCCGTGCTCGACGGTGGCAGCCTGGGCCGCGATGAGCTGCCGTCGTTGCTGGAGAAGTACCGCGACCTGTTTATCCAGGCCGAAGTGCAGACTCAGGAAGAACTCGAAGAAAAGATCATGCGCCGCATGACCCAACTCGGGTTTGCCAGCGAAGACAACGGCGTGTACCGCTTCCTGCCGCCAATGCACCGTTTCCTCGACGTGTGCCTCTCGGTGCAGCAGGACCGCGACCTGGCGGCCAGCGTGCACAGCGTGTTGCCGTTGCCGGCACCGGTGATCATCGATGAAGACAGCGATGAGAAACTGCTGAAAACCGATGACCCGCTGGACTTGAGCGACTTTGCCGATGAAAGCGAAGAAGACGCCCTGGCCCGTGCCATTGCCGAAGAACAGGAGACCGACGCATGAGTAAGGAACGCTACGGCATCCGCCGCTTCGCCCTATTGAATACCGCCGGCTACAGCCTGGGCCTGTTCCCGCTGGAAGAGCCGCTGTCGGTGTATGGCGCGAACAACCTGGGTAAATCTGCGTCGATCAACGCCTTGCAGTTCCCGATCCTGGCACGCATGTCGGACATGAGCTTCGGCAAGTACACCCTGGAACAATCGCGCCGGTTCTACTTTGCCAGCGACACCAGCTACATCCTCGTGGAAGTGTCCCTGCCCCACGGCCCGCATGTGATCGGCGTGGTAGGTCGCGGCCCGGGTGGCGGTTTCGGTCACCAGTTCTTTGCCTATGCCGGCAAGCTGGATCTGGCGCACTACCAGAAGAACGACACCTGCCTGCGCCAGAAGGAATTGTTCACCAACCTTGAGCGCGAAGGCCTGAAAGCCTACGAACTCAAGCCCGATGAACTGCGCCGTTTGCTGGTGGGCGGCCACACGTCGATCCCGCTGGACCTGACGTTGATTCCGCTGCGCTCCACCAGCGAGCAGAGCCTGAAGACCTTCCGCGCACTGTTTATCAACCTGCTGCACATGCGTGAAATCACCGCGGCCAAGCTCAAGCAACTGTTCCTCGATGCGTTCGAACACAGCCTGCGCTCCGGCAGCGTGGACTACATCGCCGCGTGCGAAGAAGCTTTCCGTGATGTACGACGCATGGAACAGGACTACAACTCGCTGGTGGCCGCCGGGCCGCTGGTGGAGGCCTTGTCCAACGGCGTGAAACAGCGCGATGTCCTGCGCGGCAAACTGCATCGCCTGTCGCCGCTGCTGGATTCGCTGCTGGGCACCTGGTCGGACTACGCCAGTGCACGCAAGGAAGAACTGACCATTCAGGCCGAGCACTACCGCAACGAGCAGGACGCGCTGCAAAACGACCAGCGTGGCGGCACCCAGGAGCTGATGCGCCTTGAGCGGGAGATCAGTGGCATCCAGCGCTGGCTGGGCGAGTTGTCGGTGCTCAAGCATCGCTTTGCGCTGGTCGATGACGTGAAGGTGCTGGAGCAGCAGTTGCTGGCGGCCAAGGATGCTCACGATGAACTGGCGGGCGCCCTGGCGCAGTCGCGGCAGTTCAGCGCCGAGGACCTGGACGAACGCTTGCGCGACCTGGAGAAGCGCCTGAAGTCGGTCAAGCAGCAGCTAGATCACGCGGACAACAACAGCTACGCCAAACTGCGCGAAGAATTCTCGCAGCAGGATGTCGAGCGTCTGATGCGCCTGTTCAACAGTTCGTTGTTCAGCCTGCCGTTGGGCGAGCATGGCATCACGCTGGATGAGGACGGCCAGTGGGTTAAATCCCTGGAGCAGATCCTCGATGGCTTCAAGGGTGAACGCTTTGAAGTGCCGGGGTTGTCCATCGACATCTCGCACATCGAACCACCGGCATTGCAGGCCCTGGCGGACCGCGCAGCATTGCGTGACCAGAAAGAGCGCCTGGAAAAAGAACTCAAGCAGCTCAAGACCCAACAGGCCGTAGCCGCTGACCGCGCGGCGAGCAAGACCCAGACCGAAGCGCTGTACCAGCACGTGCTGGACGCGCAGAAAGCGTTGGAAGACTTCCGTCGTGCACAGACTCTGAGCGCGGAAGAAGGCGAGAAACTGGAAAACCTGGCGCAGATGGAAGCCGCTCAGGATGAGTTGAAGCGTTCCAGCGATGCGTTTACCGAACGCGTCCAGCAACTGTCCGCCAAGCTACAACTGGTGGGCCGCCAGATCGGCGATATGGAAGCCAAGCAGCGCACCCTGGATGACGCCTTGCGTCGTCGTCAGTTGCTGCCGGCTGACTTGCCGTTTGGCACACCGTTCATGGACCCGGTCGACGACTCCATGGACAACCTGCTGCCGCTGCTCAATGACTATCAGGACAGCTGGCAAGGCTTGCTGCGCGCCGATGGCCAGATCGAAGCGCTGTACGCGCAAGTGCGCCTCAAGGGCGTGGCCAAGTTCGACAGCGAGGATGACGTTGAGCGTCGCCTGCAGTTGCTGATCAACGCCTATGCGCACCGTACCGACGAAGCCCTGACCCTGGGCAAGGCACGCCGTGCGGCGGTGACCGATATCGCGCGGACCCTGCGCAATATCCGCAGCGACTACGACAGCCTTGAGCACCAACTGGCGTTATTCAACCGCGAGATCAACAAGCGTCAGGTGTCCAACCTGCAGAGCTTCCGCATCGTGTTGGCGCCGAACAAGGAAGCGCTCAAGCACATCGACCAGATCATCCACAGTGCCGGCCAGTATGAAGAAGGTGAAACGCTGTCGGTGTTCGACCTGAGCCAGAGCGCCGAACAGGACAACAAGAACGAAGAGGCCAAGGAATACCTGGCTCGCCTGGTGGCCGCCAACCATAACCAGTTGGGCCTCAAGGACTTGTTCGAACTGGCGTTCGAGATCACCAAGGTGCACGGGCAGCCGGTGATTCACACCGACATCGACGGTGCGGCGTCCAACGGCACCACCATGACCATCAAGGCGCTGACCAACATGTACTTGTTGCTGCACTTGATGGACCGCGACCAGGCCGGGCGCGTGCGCCTGCCTTACTACCTCGATGAGGCGGCGGACATCGACGAGAAGAACCAGGCGGCATTGCTGGAAACCAGCTTGCAGCTGGGCTTTGTGCCGATCCTGGCGAGTGTTAAGCCGCAGGTGTCGGCGCAGGTGGCGATCGACCTGGAAGGCGGTAGCGGGCCGAACGGAATCTATATCGATGAGGCGGACTGGAAGTACATCCGCCGTCATGATGTGGTGAAGGCGACGGTGAATGTGCAGGCGGATGAGCCGGAGTTGGATGAGGTCTGATTTTTTCGGCTGAAATGCAAAAGGCCCCTGGATGAGAATCCAGGGGCCTTTTTTGTTGCCTGTTCGGGCCTCATCGCGGGCAAGCCCGCTCCCACATTTGGAATGCATTGTTTCTGAAAATGCATTCCCCTGTGGGAGCCGGGCTTGCCCGCGAAGGCCGCGCCTCGGTCTACTTGCCGAGCGGAATCTTCGGCGCCCAGGTCAGCCATTCATCTTCAAACTTGTCGAACAGCGGGAAGGTTTGCTGCGGCCGTGCAGCGTTACCCATGCGCTCGCCGTCGGGTGTTGCGAAGGCGATGCCACCGGCCACCAGAGTTTCGAGAGACTCGGTGCGCACCGTTGCGCCTTTGAACAGACCGAAGTCGAGGCCGAAACCGCTGGTGTTCCAGAAGCGGCTGCCACTGCGTACCAGCGGTGCGTATTTCGGTTCGATCAGGATGTGGATAAGCACACGGTCAGCCGTCTGGCCCAATTCGTAGCCAGTGACTTTGCCGACGGTCACTTCACGGTAGGTCACTGGAACGCCCTCTTTCAGTGAACCACGGCGGGCGGCGCTAAGCGTGAGGCTCAGGCCCTCTTCCTGATGGATGGCTTTCGGCGGTTCATCCAGTGCCACGAAGCTTTTTTGCGGCCCGGCGTTTTTGACGGCGGGCTGCACTTCGATGTATTGGCCGGTGACCAACGTTTCCAGGTTCGAGGTTTTCATCAGGCCCAGCTCAGGCTTGACCACCCAGAACTGGCTGCCCGTGCGCGCAATGCGATCGGCCACTTGAGTGATGCGCGCGCTGAGCAGGACCGATTGCATGTCGGCACTCAGGTCGACATTCTCGATCTTGCCCACATCCAGCCCTTTGAAGCGTATCGGTGTGCCTGGACGCAGGCCGTCGGCGCGATCAACCTTGATGGTCACCAGGGTGCCGTGTTGATTGGCCGCTTCGCGATCGGCAAACAAACGGAAACGCGGGATGCGTTTTTTCAACGGCACGTTCGGCTCTGGGGTTTCGAAGGCGATGCCACCGGCCATCAGGCTGGCAAGGGATTCGCTTTTCACCTGAATGCCGCCGGTGAGTCCACCGGTCAGGGTAACGCCGCTGGCGTTCCAGAAACGCGTCGAGCCGTTGACCAGGTTTTCGTATTCCTTCTCGATGTGGACGCCGATCACCAGTTGCTTGTTCTTGCGCGAGAACTGGTAGCTCTGCACCGAGCCAACCTTGACCTGCTTGTAGAGGATCGGGCTGCCGACATCCAGCGAGCCGAGGTTGTCGGTAAACAGCACCATGTGCAGGCCTGGGGAGCGCAGATCCAACGGTGGCGCTTTGGCGCGGGCGACAAATTCGCGCTGGGGCGCGCTGCCTTTGTCGCCGGGGCGGATGGCGATGTAATTACCTTTGACCAAGGCTTCCAAGCCGGTGATGCCGGCCAGGGAGATCGATGGTTTGACCACCCAGAACTGGGTGTCCTGGACCAGGTAGTCTTCGGCCAATGGGTCGAGCGTCAGCTCGGCGTTGGCGCTGGACAGGTCCGGGTCGATCTTCAGGGTTTTCAGGCTACCGACCTGAATGCCTTTGTACATGACCGGCGTGCGCCCGGCTTGCAGGCCTTCGAAGTCGGTGAGCTTGACCTTGACCTTGATGCCCGCTGCGGCGGCGTCGAAGTCTTCATACAGGCGGAACGGCAAGCTCGGGTCGGTGGGTGGGCTGTCCTTGCGGTTTTCCGGCGTGGCGAAGGCGATGCCGCCGGCGACGATGCTGGACAGGGATTCGCTGCGCACTTTTACGCCGGAAAGGTTGGCGTCGATGCTGATGCCGCTGGCGTTCCAGAAACGTGTGTGTTTGCGCACCAGGCTGGCGTAGGTCGGCTCGATGTAGACCTTGATCTCGACGGTGCTCTGGTCTTCGGACAGCAGGTAGCTTTTGACCTGGCCGACCTGGATCTGCTTGTAGAACACCGGGCTGCCACGATTTAGGGAGCCTAGGCGATCAGCCTTGATGGTCAGGTGCAAGCCGGGTTTGGCATCGGACAACGGCGGCTCTTCGGAGAGCGCCTTGAACTTGCGCGTGGGTTCGCCGTCGCCAGGGCTGGCGGCGATGTAGTTACCCGAGACGAGGGTTTCCAGCCCCGTGATACCGGCTAGGCTGACGCTGGGCTTGACCAGCCAGAAGCGGGTGTTGGTCTTGAGGTATTGCTCGACGTCCTTGTTCATCTCGATGGTGGCAATGACTCCCCGATTGTTACCCTCATCGTCCAGGGCCAGGGTCTTGACCTTGCCCACGGGCATGCCTTTGTAGACCACTTCGGTCTTGTTCACCTGGATGCCTTCGCCGCTTTCAAAGCGAACCTGGATTTCGATGCCCTGCTGGGTATAGGCACGCCATCCCAGCCAGCCGCCGATGATCAACGCAATCAGGGGCAGGACCCAAATGGCCGACCAGTTGGAGGCTGGGCGGGTTTTAGCTTTTGGCAAATCACTCATGGTCGTCGTCCGACTCCGTGTTGTCCCAAATCAGTCGGGGATCAAAAGTTACTGCGGCAAGCATCGTCAAGATCACCACACTGGCGAACGCCGCAGCGCCGAGATTGGCCTCGACACTGGCAAGTCGCCCAAAGTTTACGACCGCCACCAGGATGGCGATCACGAAGATATCCAGCATGGACCAGCGGCCAATGAACTCGATAAAACGGTACATCACAATACGTTGTTGCGCGGACAGCGGTTGATGGCGCTGCACCGAGAACAGTAGCAGACCTATGCCCACTAGCTTGAAGGTCGGCACCAGGATACTGGCAATGAACACCACGGCAGCGATGGGGAACATGCCATGCTGCATCAGCTGGATCACCCCGGCCATGATGGTACTGGGGTCACCCTGGCCGAGCGAGTTGATGGTCATGATGGGTAACAGGTTGGCTGGAATGTACAAGATGGCCGCGGTAATCAGCAGCGCCCAGGTACGGGTGAGACTGTTAGGACGACGGGCATGGATCAACGCACCGCAGCGGGTGCAGATCTGTTCATCGTTATCGGGGTCCTGCTTGTTCAACTCGTGGCATTCGGTACAAATCAGAATGCCTGCATCAATCGCCCGCATGTTCATCCTCTCCTGAAAGGGCTTCCCAGATCTGGTGGGGCGACATCACCACCTCAAGCAGCACCTGCACCATCAATAGGCTGACAAAGCAGGCCAGCCCCAGGCCGATCGTGATGGCGGCCATGTCGGCGAGTTTTACGATCGCCACCAGTACGCCCATCAAGTAGACCTCCAACATCCCCCAATCCTTCATGTGATGGTAGATGCGGTACAGCAGCAGCCCATAGCTGCGGCCGATGTTCCAGCGAATGCTGAGCAACACAGCCAACTGGCACAGCAGTTTGAGCAGAGGGATCCCCATACTGCACAGGAACACTACGATGGAGACGCCTTGCATACCTGTATCGAACAAGCCCACGACACCGCTCCATACCGTGTCCTCGGACGTCTGCCCAAGTAAGTTGAGCTGCATAATGGGTAAAAAGTTCGCAGGGATGAACAACAGCAACGCGGCGATCACCAGCGCGAGGCTGCGTTCAACGACGTTGTGACGGTGGGCGTAGAGCTCGTAACCGCATCGCGGGCATTGGGCCTTTTCGCCGAGGGCGAGCGATGGTTTGCGCATCAGCAGATCGCACTCATGGCATGCCACCAGGTCGTCCAGTGGTAAATCCGACACCTCGAGGGCATCAACCGGATCCGGCATAGGTAGGGCTCAGACTCTAAAAAAGGTTAGGTGGCTATTCTAGTGGTCTGGTTCAGAAATAACTGTGCAAATTTGTCGGGGGATGTACGGTGATCTGGTTTTCGACCGCCCAAAACAAAACCCCTGTCTGCGTTAGCAAACAGGGGTTTTGGAATTTAATCTTGACGATGACCTACTCTCACATGGGGAAACCCCACACTACCATCGGCGATGCATCGTTTCACTGCTGAGTTCGGGATGGGATCAGGTGGTTCCAATGCTCTATGGTCGTCAAGAAATTCGGGTACTGAGTCGTGGCCGGCTGGCCTCGCTTCAGCAAATTGGGTATGTGACAGCTATCGGTGCTTTGAGAGCGTCGAACTTTCGGTTCATTTCGTCTTCACACACCGCAATCTGGCCTTTCGACTCAAATTGCTTGGGTGTTATATGGTCAAGCCTCACGGGCAATTAGTATTGGTTAGCTCAACGCCTCACAGCGCTTACA
>NZ_JBWKPU010000016.1:54476-129313 GCF_059418405.1 Pseudomonas sp. GW821-FHT09A09 | reverse complement strand
CCCCCCCCCCCCCCCCCCCCCCCCCCCCCCCCCCCCCCCCCCCCCCCCCCCCCCCCCCCCCCACCCCAGCTCCCACAGTTGATCTATGTCGTTTTCAAGGACGGGGCTTGCCGCAGGCGGCAGTAGTCCGCCGTTTTTTCGACTCTCGTTCGTCCATCAGATCTTCACACCCGCCCGCAAACCCCCGCCCCGCCTGGATTTCTCCGCCTTTTAAAAAGTTGGTTCGCAAATTGCTTAAGCCTCCTCAGTACAGCGGTGGGCGGCAAGCGTCCGTCAGAAAGAGGAAAGAGCGTGGACAAGTACCTTTATGTGGCAATGACCGGCGCCAGCCAGAATGCTCTGGCGCAGAAGGCCCATGCCAACAACCTGGCGAACATTTCCACCAACGGTTTTCAACGCGACCTGGAACAGGCGCGTTCGATGCCGGTGTTCGGTGACAGCTTTCCGGCGCGGGCGTTTGCCATGACCGAACGGCCGGCCACCGACTTTGCTCCTGGCGCGATGATTGAAACCGGCCGCGACCTCGACGTGGCGGTCAACGGCGATGGCTGGATGGCGGTGCAAACCCCCGACGGCGGCGAAGCCTACGTACGCAGCGCCAGCATGAACGTGGATGCACTGGGCGTGCTGCGGGCCGGCAACGGCATGCCGATCATGGGCAACGGTGGCCCGATTGCCGTGCCGCCCCAGCAGAAAATCGAAGTGGGCGCCGACGGCACCGTCAGCATCCGCGCCATGGGCGAAGGCCCACGGGTGATGGCTGAAGTGGACCGCATCAAGCTGGTCCAGCCCGACCCCAAGAATCTGAATAAAGGCCTGGACGGCACCATCCACACCAAGGATGGCCAGCCTGCCCAAGCCGACGCGAACGTGCGGTTGACCTCGGGTTTCCTGCAGGCGAGCAACGTGAACGCGGTTGAAGAGATGACAGCGGTACTGGCGCTTTCCAAGCAATTCGAGCTGCACATCAAGATGATGAACAGCGCTAAAGAAGACGACCAGGCCATGACCCGCGTTCTGTCGATGAGCTGATTGCGGCCTCGTTGAACCACTAATTTTGCAGCGCAGCGCCAACAAACAGGCGCACGAAGGAGAACAGCATGCTTCCGGCTCTATGGGTTGCCAAAACCGGTTTGTCCGCCCAGGACACCAACCTGACCACCATTTCCAACAACTTGGCCAACGTGTCCACCACGGGTTTCAAACGTGACCGTGCCGAGTTCCAGGATTTGCTCTATCAGATCAAGAAGCAGCCGGGCGCCCAATCGACCCAGGACAGCGAACTGCCGTCGGGCCTGCAATTGGGTACCGGTGTGCAGATCGTCGGCACCCAGAAGAACTTCAGCGCCGGTAACCTGCAACAGACCGGCCAGCCGCTGGACATGGCCATCAACGGCAAGGGCTTCTTCCAGATCCTGCAGCCGGACGGCACCACCACTTACACCCGTGACGGCACCTTCCACCTGGACGCCAACGGCCAGGTCGTGACCGCCAACGGTTTTGCCCTGGAACCGGCCATTGTCGTGCCGAACAACGCCCAGACCTTTACCGTCGGCAACGACGGCACCGTGTCCATCACCGTTGCCGGCAACCCGGCTTCGCAAGTGATCGGCAACCTGCAGACCGCCGACTTCATCAACCCGGCCGGCCTGCAAGCCATCGGTAACAACCTGTTCCTCGAAACCGCTTCCAGCGGCGCGCCGCAAATCGGCACCCCGGGCCTGAACGGCTTCGGCACCACGCTGCAAAGCACCCTGGAAACCTCCAACGTGAGCACCGTTGAGGAGATGGTCAACATGATCACCACCCAGCGCGCCTACGAGATGAACTCCAAGGTGATTTCCACCGCCGACCAGATGCTTTCGTTCGTAACGCAGAATCTGTAACCAAGTCTATGGGGCGCTTTTTCTGGCGCCTGCAACACCGTGAGGTAAGGGTCATGAATCGCTATGTTTCTGTTCTGGCATTGAGTGGGATCGCCGTGCTCGCGGGCTGTGTCGCCCCGACGCCGAAACCCAATGACCCGTACTACGCACCGGTGTTGCCACGCACACCGTTGCCGGCGGCGGCCAACAATGGCTCAATCTACCAGGCCGGTTTCGAACAGAACCTGTACAGCGACCGCAAGGCATTCCGGGTCGGTGACATCATCACCATCACCCTGAACGAGAAGACCCAGGCCAGCAAGAACGCCAACTCGCAGATCGACAAGACCAGCAAGACCGGCATCGGCCTGACCTCGCTGTTTGGCGCCGTGCCCAACACCAACAACCCGTTGGGCAGCGGTGATCTGAGCCTGAGCGCCGGCTACAGCGGCGACCGTGCCACCAACGGCAAGAGCGCGGCGGCGCAAGGCAACACCTTGACCGGTTCGATCACCGTGACCGTGGCCGACGTATTGCCCAACGGCATCATCGCGGTGCGCGGTGAAAAGTGGATGACCCTCAACACCGGCGACGAGTTGGTGCGCATCGCCGGCATGGTCCGCGCCGATGACATCGCCACCGACAACACCGTGCCGTCCACGCGGATTGCCGATGCGCGCATTACCTACTCGGGTACGGGTTCGTTTGCTGATGCGAGTCAGCCGGGCTGGTTCGACCGTTTCTTCCTTAGCCCGCTGTTCCCTTTCTAGGTGATCATCTTGAACCTCAAACAGCTGATGGCAGCGGCATTGCTGTTGTCCCTGAGCGCAGTCGCCCAGGCCGAGCGCCTGAAAGACATCGCCAGCATCTCGGGCGTGCGCTCCAACCAGTTGATCGGCTACGGCCTGGTGGTGGGGCTCAACGGTACGGGTGACCAGACCACCCAGACCCCGTTCACCTTGCAGACCTTCAACAACATGCTGTCGCAGTTCGGCATCAAGGTGCCGCCAGGGTCGGGCAACGTGCAGTTGAAAAACGTCGCTGCCGTGTCGATCAGTGCTGATTTGCCGGCATTCTCCAAGCCGGGGCAGGTGGTGGACATTACTGTGTCGTCCATCGGTAACTCCAAGAGCCTGCGTGGCGGCACCTTGCTGATGACGCCGCTCAAGGGTATCGACGGCAACGTCTACGCCATCGCCCAGGGCAACCTGGTGGTGGGCGGCTTTGACGCCGAGGGCCGTGACGGCTCGAAGATCACTGTCAACGTGCCGTCGGCCGGTCGTATTCCGGGCGGCGCCACCGTTGAACGCACCGTGCCGAGCGGTTTCAACCAGGGCAACAGCCTGACCCTGAACCTCAACCGTTCGGACTTCACCACCGCCAAGCGTGTGGTCGACAAGATCAACGACATGCTCGGCCCTGGCGTGGCGCAAGCCATCGACGGCGGTTCGATCCGCGTAACAGCACCGCTGGACCCAAGCCAGCGTGTCGACTACCTGTCGATCCTGGAAAACCTTGAGGTCGACCCGGGCCAGGCAGTGGCCAAGGTCATCATCAATTCGCGCACCGGCACCATCGTGATCGGCCAGAACGTCAAGGTGTCGCCGGCGGCGGTGACCCACGGCAGCCTGACGGTGACCATCACCGAAGACCCGATCGTCAGCCAGCCTGGCCCGTTGTCCAATGGCCAGACTGCCGTGGTACCGCGCTCACGGGTCAATGCCCAGCAAGAAGCCAAGCCGATGTTCAAGTTCGGCCCCGGCACCACCCTGGATGAGATTGTCCGTGCGGTGAACCAGGTGGGCGCAGCGCCCGGCGACTTGATGGCGATCCTTGAAGCCTTGAAACAGGCCGGCGCCCTGCAAGCCGACCTGATCGTGATCTAAGGCCATGGCTATGGATATGCGCAAAAGCGGGCTGACCAGCACGGCGGACTCGGGGTCTTACTCCGACCTGAACCGGCTGAACCAGCTCAAGGTCGGTGCCGACAAGAACAGCGATGCGAACATGCGCAAGGTGGCGCAGGAGTTCGAATCGTTGTTCTTGAGCGAGATGCTCAAGTCAGCGCGCTCGGCCACCGAAGCGCTGGGCAAGGACAACCCGTTGAACACCCCGGCGGCCAAGCAGTACCAGGAAATGTACGACCAGCAACTGGCGGTCTCCATGTCACGCGAGGGCGGCGGTATCGGCCTGGCTGACGTGTTGATGCGCCAGATGCAGAAGAACAAACCGGTGGACCCTCAGGCCGCCACTTTGCAAGGCCCCGCAACGGCGGAGCCGGCGAAGAAAGTCGACGTGCCGACCGCGATTGCCGCAGGCACCAAAGCTGATGGCCCGTTGGGTCGCTCCAATGGCCAGCGCCCGCTGTGGGCGTACCGCGTGGCGGTGCCCGAGGGGGGCGTGTCCCATACCAACGATGTGGCGCTGATGAACCAGCGGCGTATCTCCTTGCCGAGCAAGCTGACTGATCGGCTGTTGGCCGGCATCGTGCCGAACACCGACGCCACCACGGTCAACAACGCCGTGCCGCTGCGTAACAGCGCGGCGGCAGACAACGTGATCAACAGTGCCGCGCGCGGGTTTGCCGTCGCGCCAAAAGGCCAGATGCAGGTCTACGGCCGTGCCATTGCCCAGCCACCGCTGGCGCCGGCGAAGAAGGCGTTCAGCTCGCAGGATGAATTCGTCGCCACCATGTTGCCGATGGCCAAGGCCGCGGCGGCGCGCATCGGCGTCGATCCGAAGTACCTGGTGGCCCAGGCGGCCCTGGAAACCGGTTGGGGCAAATCGGTGATGCGTGCCGAAGATGGCAGCAGCAGCCACAACCTGTTCGGCATCAAGGCCGGGCAGAGCTGGCAGGGCGGTCAGGCCCGCGCGATCACCAGCGAGTTTCGCGATGGGGCGATGGTCAAGGAGACGGCGCAGTTCCGTTCCTACAACTCCTATCAGGACAGCTTCCACGACTTGGTGACGTTGCTGCAAAGCAATGATCGCTATAAAGAAGTTGTGAAATCGGCCGACAACCCGGAACAGTTTGTACGCGAGTTGCAAAAAGCCGGTTATGCAACCGACCCGGACTACGCCAGCAAGATTTCGCAGATCGCAAAAACGATGAACAGCTACCAGAACTACGCTGCCGCGGGCGCATCCACTCATTTATAAGGTCTGAATCATGAGTTTGCTCAATATCGGGATGTCGGGGCTCAACGCCGCTCAAGGATCGCTGTCGGTCCTGAGTAACAACATTGCCAACGTCAACACCCCGGGATACTCGCGCCAGCAGACCACCCAGAACACCAGTGCGTCGAACCAGTACGGCGGTGTCTACATCGGCAGTGGTACGACCCTGGCGGATGTGCGCCGCATTTATAACGATTTCCTCGGTGCTGCCTACCAGAGCAGTACCGCGCTCAACAGCGACGCCACCGCCTATGCCGGCCAGGCTGCTGCGGTCGACAAGACCCTGTCGGACAAGTCCACCGGCATGTCCCCGGCCCTCAGTGCGTTTTTCTCAGCGCTGCAAACGTCCGCCGCCAACCCTTCGGACATTTCCGCCCGGCAATTGCTGTTGACCAGCGCGCAGACCTTGAGCAACCGTTTCAACTCGATTTCCACGCAGCTGACCCAGCAGAAAGAAACGATCAACAGCCAGCTCAAGACCATGAGCGATCAGGTCAATTCGCTGACGTCGTCGATTGCCTCGCTGAACAACCAGATCGCCCAGGCGAGCGGTACCTCCAACAGTGCGCCGAACAACCTGCTGGATGCGCGCAACGAAGCGGTGCGCTCGCTCAATGAATTGATCGGCGTGACGGCCACCGAGAAAAACGGCCAACTGAGCATCACCACCGGTACCGGCCAGTCGCTGGTTGAGGGTGGGATCTCCAACCCGATTTCGGCGGTGCCGAGCAAGACCGACAACAGCCAGTACACCATTCAGCTGAACATGGGCGACACCGCGATGGACATCGGTTCGGTGGTCACCGGTGGCAGCATTGGCGGCCTGTTGCGTTATCGCAGCGACGTGCTGATGCCGGCGATCAACGACTTGGGCCGCATCGCCATTGCCACCGCTGACACCGTCAACCGCCAGCTGGGCCAGGGCCTGGACCTGAACAGTGACTTCGGCAGTTCGTTGTTCGGTGATATCAACAGTGCGGCAGCGATCTCCCAGCGCAGCCAGGCGGCCGCGGGTAACAGCGCAGGCTCCGGCAACCTGAACGTGACGATTGCCGACAGCAGCAAGCTGTCGACCTTCGACTACAAGGTCACTTTCACCAGTGGCAACCAGTACAACGTCGTGCGTTCCGACGGCAAGGCCATGGGGTCGTTCGACACCACCACCACGCCGCCACCGGTGATCGACGGTTTCACATTGGCGCTCGATGGCAAAGGCCCAATGGCTGCCGGTGACAGCTTCAAGGTCAGCCCGACGGCCACCGGGGCCAGCAATATCAGCGTTGAGCTCAAGGACCCGAACAAAATCGCGTACGCCGGGGCACTGGCCGGTAACGCCAGCAAGACCAACACCGGCACTGGCACGTTCACGCCGCCGACCTTGACGCTGCCGATCGATATCAACGGCGGCGCCGATACCGCGCAGTTGCGCACCGGGATCGAAAACTCGATGCCGGTAAAAATGGTCTATGGCGCCGTGGCCGCCGATGGTACGCAGTCGTACAAGATCAGCGACGCTCAGGGCAACCCGATCGGCACCGGCAGCATCATCCCGGGGCAGGCCAACAAGATCACCATCAACGTGCCGATGCGTGATGCGTCCGGCGCGCTGATCCCGGGCAAGAGCTTCAGTTTCGATACCTCGGTGGGCGGTTCGCCAGCCAAGGACGACAGCACCACCTTCTCGTTCAACAGCGGCGCCACCTCCGATGGCCGTAACGCCCAGGAACTGCTGGGGCTGCAGACCAAGGCGACCGTGGGTGCAGTGGATGGCAATGCGGGCATGAGCCTGGTCAGCGCCAACAGCCGGCTGGTGTCGCAGGTGGGTTCCAAAGCGGCCCAGGCCAACACCGACAGCACGGCCACTGGTGCGTTGCTGGCGGCGAACAAGGCGGCCAGCAACTCCGTGTCCCAGGTCAACCTGGATGAGGAGGCGGGCGACATGATCAAGTTCCAGCAGTACTACACCGCGTCGTCGCAGATCATCAAGGCCGCGCAAGAAACCTTCAGCACACTGATCAACGCCCTTTAAAGGAGTCTGGAACGATGCGTATCTCTACAGAGCAATATTTCAGCACCAGCTCCAGCGATTATCAGAAGAACTATTCTGGCGTGGTCGCGGCCCAGAACCAGGCGACGACCGGCGTGCGTGTACAGACCGCCGCGGACGATCCTGTGGCGGCCGCTCAGTTGCTGTTGCTGCAACAGCAAAAAGACATGCTGGGCCAGTACACCGGCAACATCACCAGCCTGCAAAACTCGCTGACCAACGAAGAAAGCGTGCTGCAGAGCATCAATACCGCCATGCAAACGGCCCAGGGCCTGGCGTTGCAAGCCGGTAACATGCAGCTCAGCAATGATGACCGCAAGGCAATTGCAGCCCAGGTCGGCGCGATTGAGGACCAGGTGTTGGGCTTGCTCAACTCCAAGGATTCCAACGGCAACTACATGTTCTCGGGCACCAAGACCGATACGCCGCCGTACACCCGCAACAATGACGGCACCTACAGCTATCAGGGCGACGAGACGCCGCTGAGCCTGCAAGTGGGCAGCAACCTGTCGATCACCGCAGGCGACACCGGCAAGACGTTGCTGGAGAGTTCCACCAACGCCGGTCGTACCCAGGCGACGGTGATTCCGCCCACGGTCAATGACGGCAAGGTCTCGATCTCGGCGGGCCTGGTCTCCTCGGGCACGGCGTACACCAAGAATTTTGCCGATGGCCAGCCTTACAAGCTGACGTTCGCCAGCAGCACCCAATACAGCGTCACCGACAAAGACGGCAACGACGTGACCTCCGAGATCACCGGCAACGGCACGTTCGATGCCACCAAGGAGGGCGCTTCCAGCGTCAACCTGCGTGGGGTCAAGTTCGATATCACCCTGAACCTGGGGTCGAATGTCTCGACGGGCGCGCCTTCCGATGCCTTGGTGGCGGGCAGGGAATTCACGCTGGAAAGCAAGCCGGACAGCTTCAGCGTTTCGCGCACGGCCAGCAATGCGTCGACGGCGCAGTTGACCGGTGGCAGCGTCACGGACCAGGCGGCGTACTCCAGCACTTTCCCGAACTCGGGTGCGGTCATCAAGTTCACCAGCGGCACCGATTACCAGGTGTTCGCCCAGCCCTACAGCGCCAACAGCAAGGCGATTGCCAGCGGCACCATCGCGGCGGGCGCGACGTCGATCACCACGGCCGGCGTCACCTTCGGCATCAGCGGCACGCCGGGGGCGGGCGACCAATTCTCGGTCGGTGCCACCAGCAACAAGAACATGAATGCCCTGGATACCCTGGGCAATTTGCGCAAGGCCCTGCTGACACCGGCCGATGGCGACCAGGTTGCCAAGAACAACCTCAAGGATGTGTTGAACACCTCCGTCGCCAACCTGGGTAACGCCACGGCGCAGATCGACCAGGTACGCGGCTCGATCGGGGCGCGGCAGAACGCCCTGGATGTGCAGAGCCAGGAGAACACCAGCCTGGGCCTGGCCAACACCTCCACCATGTCGTCGCTGGCGAACGTGGACATGGGGCAGGCGGCAATCGACCTGACCTTGCAGCAAACCATGCTGCAAGCCTCGCAACTGGCCTTCGTGAAAATCTCCCAGTTGAGCCTGTTCAGCCGCATGTAAACGGCGCACAACCAAACGGCCCACCCTGGCAACAGGGTGGGCCGTTGTCGTTTCTGGCGCCAGGAATGTTGCAGGGTTTTGCATAAAGCGCACAAAATTGAGTGACCTGTGAGTCATAAAGCGCATCTTCACTGTATCGTGTGAAAAGGATAAGTCGTCACAGGGTCCTTGCGGGGCGGCTTTCAGCGAGATTTTTACGGGGTTATCCCCTTTATTGTCAGCATCCCCGGCGTAGCCCGAGGGGTGTTCTCCAGCTATTTAGTATTGGGAAGCCACAATGATTGGCATAAAAAGCATCGCCAGTTACGTGCCGGCAGACGGGGTCGACAACTACGCCCAGGGTGCCAAATTCGCCAAGGATGAAGAATTCATCATCGGCAAGATCGGTTCGGCGTTCCTGCCGCGCAAGGATGCTGCGCAGGAAACCTCCGATCTGTGCGTCGAGGCGGTCAACGCCTTGTTTGCCAACAACCCCGAGTTGAAGCGCGAGTCCATCGACGCCGTGATCGTCGTGACCCAGAACGGTGATGAAGAAGGCTTGCCGCATACCGCCGCCATCGTTCAGGACAAATTGGGCCTGCCGACCCACGTGGCCGCGTTCGACATCTCCCTGGGCTGCTCCGGCTACGTCTACGGGATCTACGCGATGAAGGGCTTCATGGAAGCCACCGGCCTGAAAAACGGCCTACTGATCACCGCAGACCCGTACTCCAAGATCGTCGACCCGGAAGACCGCAACACCACCATGCTCTTTGGCGATGCCGCCACCGCCACTTGGATGGGCGAAGACGCGCCGTGGTTGCTTGGCAAGTCGAAGTTCGGCACCGACGGTTCCGGCGCGCCGCACTTGAAGGTCAGCGATGGCGTGTTTTTCATGAACGGCCGCCAGGTGTTCAACTTTGCCTTGCTCAAGGTGCCGGCACATTTGCACGAGCTGCTCAATGAGTCGGACCTCAAGGCTGACCAGATCGACGCGTTCTGCATCCACCAGGGCAGTGCGGCGATTGTCGACGCCGTGGCCCGGCGTTTCGAAGAGGCGCCGGTGGAGAAGTTCATCAAGGACATGGTCGAGACCGGCAACACCGTGTCGTCGAGCATTCCACTGCTGCTGGAAAAGCACATGATGGACGCCGACTGGAAGCGTGTGGCTATCAGCGGATTTGGCGTGGGCCTGTCGTGGGGCTCGGCGATTCTCTATCGTCCGTGATGCCCAAAGAGTGACGCACACAAAAACGCCCATGATTGAAAAATCATGGGCGTTTTTTATTTGGCGCCAGAAAACCCAGCAATTGCGGGGGTTTGGGCTATCGTAAATGCTTGAATTAAAAGGGGTGGCACGGTGCTAGTAAAAATATTCAAAAAAGTCCTCAAGCAACGTGCATTCACGACGATAACTATTACGAAGGTTCTCTAGGCCACACCCGGCGGTTGCCAGGGCCGGAAGCCGCAGTACACCACCCACGAGGATTTCGTCATGGCATTAACAGTAAACACTAACCTTGCTTCGTTGACCGTTCAGAACAACCTGAACAAGGCCTCCGGCGCACTGCAAACTTCCATGCAGCGTCTGTCTTCCGGCCTGCGTATCAACAGCGCCAAAGACGATGCGGCCGGCCTGCAAATCTCCAACCGTCTGACCAGCCAGATCAACGGCCTGGGCGTTGCGATCAAAAACGCCAACGACGGTAGCTCGATTGCTCAGACCGCTGAAGGCGCAATGCAGCAGTCCACCAACATCCTGCAAAGCATGCGTACCCTGGCTCTGCAATCGGCTAACGGCTCGCCAAGCGCTGAAGACCGTAAGTCGAACCAGGCTCAATACGCAGCACTGACTGCTGAATTGACTCGTATCGCTACCACCACCACCTTCGGTGGCAAGAACCTGCTGGACGGTTCTTTCGGTACTACTTCCTTCCAGGTCGGCGCCAACGCCAACCAGACTATCGACATGAGCATCGGTAACGTTGCAGCCAACAACATTGGTTCGCAGCAACTGAAGAGCCAAGGCATTGCTCCAAGCGCAACTGGCGTTGCTGGCGGCGCGATCGCTGTTACCGGTGGCGGCCAGTCGAAAAACCTGACCATCGCTGCTGGCGCTTCGGCCAAGCAAATCGCTGCTCAGATGAACGGCGCTGTAGGCGGCCTGGCTGCGACTGCCAGCACCGTTGCCCAGTTCACTGTTGACTCCGCTGCCATTGCTGGTGCAACCCCTGCCAGCGCCAACTTCACCCTGGCAGTCGGCGGCGGTACCGCTGTGCAGTTCACTGGCGTGACCAGCACTTCCGACCTGGCTGACCAACTGAAGTCCAACGCTGCCAAGCTGGGCATCACCGTTAACTACGATTCGACCACTCAAGCGCTGTCGGTCAAGTCCGACACCGGTGAGAACCTGACCTTCAACGCTGGCGATCCAGGCGCTGTAGCCGGTATCAAGGTTGCTACCCAGGACGGTTCCGGTAACTTCGGTACTGCTGTTGCCCTGGCCAACACCGCGATCATCGCAACTGGTGCAGTGTCCCTGAACTCCTCCAGCAGCTACTCCCTGAGCGGCGCCGGTGTGACTGGCCTGTTCGCAGCGACTGGTACTGCTGCCAACTCCACCAAAACCACCGTTAACAACACCGACATCACCACTGCTGCCAACGCACAGAACTCGATCGACGTGATCACTCAAGCGATCTCCGACATCGACTCCCAGCGTGCTGGTCTGGGTGCTGTTCAAAACCGTTTCGACAACACCGTTGCCAACCTGCAGAGCATTGCAGACAACTCCAGCGCCGCTCGCGGTCAGATCCAGGACGTTGACTACGCTGCTGAAACTGCTCAGCTGACCAAGCAACAAACCCTGCAACAGGCTTCCACTGCGATCCTGTCCCAGGCCAACCAACTGCCGTCCGCTGTACTGAAGCTGCTTCAGTAATAGCCATCGGTAGATGACTGACGGAAGGGCGCGTTTACGTGCCCTTTTGTCTTTTGCGTGATGAGGAGATTGGACATGGACATGAGTGTGAAGTTGAACCTGTCTTATCCTGCAGTAGCGCCGCAGAGCGCACCTGCTCCCGTGAGCAATGATCCGCAGAAGGCCAAGGTCGATCCTGTGCCTGTGGCGGCTCAACCCCAGCAAGACTCGAAACCGTCCGACCTGGAACAGGCGGTCACGGATATTCGCAAATTCGTCCAGGCTGCCCAGCGCAACCTGGATTTTTCGATTGATGACTCCACCCATCAGGTGGTGGTCAAGGTGATTGCGACCGAAAGCGGCGAGGTGATCCGTCAGATCCCTTCGGAAACCGCATTGAAACTCGCACAAAGCCTTCATGATGCCAGCAGCTTGTTATTTGACGCCAAAGTCTGAGCTGGCATGAATTTTGTTGCTGTAGCTGCCTGAGACGTAGTCCGTCAAGAAAGCGCCAGCCCCGATCAGGAGAAGAATCATGGGTGATATATCCGTCAGCGGCCCGGTAACGGGCATCGATACCCAGTCTATCGTTACCGCCTTGGTGAACGCTGAACAGGCGCCCAAGCAGTCGCAGATCAACAAGCAGACGCAGACGCAGACCGCCCAGCTATCCTCGATCGGCAAGATTCAAGCGGCACTCGATGCGTTCCGCGGCGCCATGGACAACATGGCCAAGGACGCCAGTATCGGCGGCCTGACCGCCACGACTTCGGATAACAACGTTTCCACGGTCACCCTGGGCGCTGGCGCTTCGGCCGGTAGCTATCAGTTGATCGTGACTCAGTTGGCGACAGCTTCGAAGATCTCCACGCAGAACTATGCCGCTGGGGCCAAGAGTGTGGTCAACAGCGGTACCACCGCAACGACCCTGGCAATTTCCCAGTCGGGTCAGAGCTATGGTGTCAGTGTTCCACCGGGCGCCACGCTGCAACAAGTGCGTGATTCCATCAACGCGCAGTACAGCAGTGCGGGGCTGAGTGCCAACATCCTGACTGACTCCAATGGTTCGCGCCTGGTTGTGACGTCATCCAATACCGGTGCCGGTACGGACATTACCCTGAGTGGCAACAGCGGCCTGGAAGCCAATACGTCCGTGGTTGGCGGCGCGCCGGTCAATGCCAAATACACCATTGACGGTGCGGCGCAGGAATCCAAGAGCAATACCTTGAGCGATGCGATCTCTGGTGTGAGCATCAAGTTGACGGCGATTTCGCCTCTGCCGTCGGGTGTCACTGACCAAAATGCTCCTCGTACGGCCTCGACCATCACCGTCACCCGCAGCAACGACACCCTCAAGAGCTCGGTAAAAGGGTTTGTCGACACTTACAACGCCTTGATGACGGCGATCGGTACCGAAACCAAAGTCACCACCAACCCGGACGGCAGCACCACGCCTTCCGCGCTGACCGGCGACGCCACCATGCGCTCGTTGCAACAGGCGTTGCGCAGTGAACTGAACGCCCTAGGTGGGTCGGGCACGTTGAAGTCGCTGGCTCAATTTGGTGTGAACACCGACTCGACCACCGGCAAGCTGAGCATCGATGACAAAGTGTTCGGTGCCGCCATTGCCACCAACCCCACCGACATCGGCGGGATCTTCAACGGTGACAAGGGCCTGTTGGCGCGCATGAAGTCGGCGACCGACAGCTACGCGTTGAGCAACACCGGCGTACTGGCTTCGCGTTCGACGACGCTGACCAACAACCTCAAGGATCTGCAAACCCAGCAGAACGACTTGACCGCGCGTATGGCTGCCCTGAAAACCAGCCTGACCGCCAAGTACACCACGATGAACAACCTGGTGGCCCAGCTCACCAACCAGCGCTCCAGTGTCATGAGCACGCTGAACGCGCTGAACAAGAGCAATTCGGACAGTTGATCCGCCATGAAGCCGCCCGGTGATCCTGCGCCGGGCGCGGCCTTCAGCAGATCGACGGGTTAAAGTTTTGTGTGATCCCGTCGACATATTAGTCAGAGCCCATCCAATTTTGCTGTTGCCTGTCACGAGGTAGAAACATGAATCCCATGCGAGCCCTTCGCCAATACCAGAAGGTCAATTCCCATGCCCAGGTCTCTGAGGCGAGCCCACACCGTCTGGTCCAGATGTTGATGGAAGGCGCGCTGGATCGCATGGCGCAGGCCAAGGGTGCCATGGCTCGTGGTGATATCGCGCAAAAGGGCCTGCTGCTGGGCAAGGCGATCGACATCCTGATCGGCCTGCGCGACGGCCTGAACCCGGAAAAAACCGATGATCCGGCAGCGTTGCAGCAGTTGGATAACCTGTATGCCTACATGACCACGCGTCTGCTGGAAGCCAACAGCAAAAGCGATGTTGCCATGATTGACGAAGTTGCCGGCCTGATGATTACGCTCAAGGAAGGTTGGGACGGTATTGCACCACTGTAGGCCTGTCGGCCTGAGGATCATGTTATGAGCCACGCCCTGCAACGGATTGACGAGACCCGCGAAGCGTTGGTCGACGCCTTGGCCCAACGTAACTGGGACGCGATCGGCGAGCTGGATATGGGCTGTCGTGCGGTGATCGACGAAGCACTGGCCAATGCGCCGGTGGACGAGGATGCACTACGGGAAAAACTGGAAAGCCTGCTGGCGGTTTATCAGCAGTTGCTTGAAGTGACGACCGGCGAGCGCCAGGCGATTTTCGAAGAGATGTCGCAGATCAATCGAGCGGAAAGTGCGTCAAAGGTTTACCATCTGTTCGGCTGAACTGGCTCAGTTAATCCGAATGCGCGTCATAAATTTGACTGCGCGCGATTTTTTGACTTAACTAGTGCTGTTTTCAGATTTCAGACGGTTGTAACGCAGAAAATGCCTACGACCTTCTAGATTGCCCCTACTCGAGGGCATTTGAGTTAACTAGGGAAGTTGCTATTGCATGTGGCGTGAAACCAAAATTCTGCTGATTGATGACGATAGCGTCCGCCGCCGCGATTTAGCGGTGATTTTAAATTTTCTCGGTGAAGAAAATTTGCCCTGCGGTAGCCATGATTGGCAGCAGGCGGTCAGCTCATTGTCGTCGAGCCGTGAAATCATTTGTGTGCTGATCGGGACGGTAAACGCTCCTGGCGCAGTTCTGGGCCTGTTAAAGACACTGTCAACCTGGGATGAGTTCCTTCCGGTGTTGCTAATGGGCGATATTTCTTCCATCGACCTGCCGGAAGACCAGCGCCGCCGCGTGCTTTCCACCCTGGAAATGCCGCCCAGCTACAGCAAATTGCTCGACTCCCTGCACCGTGCCCAGGTCTATCGCGAGATGTACGACCAGGCCCGCGAGCGTGGACGTCACCGCGAACCCAACCTGTTCCGCAGCCTCGTCGGCACCAGCCGTGCGATCCAGCACGTGCGCCAGATGATGCAGCAAGTGGCCGACACCGATGCCAGCGTGCTGATCCTCGGCGAGTCCGGCACCGGCAAGGAAGTGGTCGCGCGCAACCTGCACTACCACTCCAAGCGTCGCGACGGGCCTTTTGTGCCGGTCAACTGCGGGGCCATCCCGGCAGAGCTGCTCGAAAGTGAACTGTTCGGCCACGAGAAGGGCGCCTTCACCGGGGCGATCACCAGCCGTGCCGGGCGTTTCGAGTTGGCCAACGGCGGCACCCTGTTCCTTGATGAAATCGGCGACATGCCGCTGCCGATGCAGGTCAAGCTGCTGCGTGTGCTGCAGGAGCGTACCTTTGAGCGCGTGGGCAGCAACAAGACCCAGAGCGTCGACGTGCGCATCATCGCGGCCACCCACAAGAACCTCGAAAGCATGATCGAGGTGGGCAGCTTCCGCGAAGACCTTTACTACCGCCTCAACGTGTTCCCAATCGAGATGGCGCCGCTGCGTGAGCGCGTCGAAGACATCCCGCTGCTGATGAACGAACTGATCTCGCGCATGGAACACGAAAAGCGCGGCTCGATCCGTTTCAACTCCGCCGCCATCATGTCCCTGTGCCGTCACGGCTGGCCGGGCAACGTCCGCGAGCTGGCCAACCTGGTGGAGCGCATGGCGATCATGCACCCCTACGGTGTGATCGGCGTGGTCGAGCTGCCGAAGAAATTCCGCTACGTCGACGACGAAGACGAGCAGCTGGTCGACAGCCTGCGCAGCGACATGGAAGAGCGCGTGGCCATCAACGGCCATACGCCGGACTTCGGTTCCACTGCCATGCTGCCGCCCGAAGGCCTGGACCTGAAGGACTACCTCGGCAACCTGGAACAAGGCCTGATTCAACAGGCCCTGGACGACGCCAACGGCATCGTCGCCCGTGCCGCCGAGCGCTTGCGCATCCGTCGTACCACCCTGGTGGAGAAGATGCGCAAGTACGGCATGAGCCGCAAAGAAGGTGATGAACAGGCGGATGATTGACGCCTGTTTTCCAAACCGCTGATTCGTCAGCGGTTTTTTTTCGGCACAAGTATTGCTACAGCCCTCGCAACGTTCCGTTTAACTGACGGTCAGCCAAGCGAGAGAGCATGATGCCCCACGCCGCCCAGCAATCTTCCAGCCCCGCTATCCCGGGGCTCGTTCCGTCCGTAGAGCAGCAAAGCCGCCAAGGCCTGGAACAGGCCTTTTCGCTGTTCAATCAGATGTCGAGCCAATTGACTGACTCCTACAGCCTGCTGGAAGCCCGGGTTTCCGAGCTCAAAGGCGAGCTGGCCGTGGTCAGTGCCCAGCGCATGGAAGAACTGGCCGAGAAAGAGCGCCTGGCTAACCGTCTGCAGAACCTGTTGTCGTTGTTGCCCGGTGGCGTGATTGTCATCGACGACCAGGGCCGCGTGCGCGAAGCCAACCCGGCCGCTTGCGACATGCTTGGCCTGCCGCTGGAAGGCGAGTTGTGGCGCCATGTGATCGCACGCTGCTTTGCCCCGCGTGAAGACGACGGCCATGAAATCTCCCTCAAGGACGGGCGCCGCCTGTCCATCGCCACCCGTTCCCTGGACGCCGAGCCCGGCCAACTGGTGTTGCTCAACGACCTGACTGAAACCCGTCACCTCCAGGACCAGCTGGCGCGCCATGAGCGCTTGTCGTCGCTGGGCCGGATGGTCGCTTCTTTGGCGCATCAGATCCGCACGCCGCTGTCGGCCGCGTTGATCTACGCCAGTCATTTGACTGATGAGCAATTGCCAGCCGCCACCCATCAGCGTTTTGCCGGTCGCCTCAAGGAGCGCCTGCATGAACTGGAGCACCAGGTGCGCGACATGCTGGTGTTCGCCCGGGGCGAATTGCCGCTGACCGACCGCGTGACCCCGGCCGAATTGATGCAGTCGCTGCAGGCTGCTGCCGCCACCCACATCCAGGACGTCAGCGTGCGTTGGCAGTGCGACAGCCACCTCGGCGAACTGCTGTGCAGCCGCGACACGCTGGTCGGCGCCTTGCTCAACCTGATCGAAAACGCCACCCAGGCCAGCGGCCCGGGCGCGCGCCTCAAGGTGCACCTGTATAGCCGCGAGCAAACCCTGCGCCTGTGCATCAGCGACAGCGGCAGCGGCATCGACCCGGTGGTGTTGCAGCGCCTGGGCGAGCCCTTTTTTACCACCAAGACCAACGGCACCGGCCTCGGCCTGACCGTGGTCAAGGCGGTGGCGCGTGCCCATCAGGGAGAATTGCAGCTGCATTCCCGGTTGGGGCGTGGCACCTGTGCATTGATGACCTTGCCGCTGTTTTCCGGCGCGGCAAGCGCGGAGTAAAGGAATATGGCTATCAAGGTTTTGTTGGTGGAAGACGATCGCGCCCTGCGTGAAGCATTGGCTGACACGCTGCTGTTGGCGGGCCATGACTACCGGGCGGTCGGTTCTGCCGAAGAAGCCTTGGAGGCTGTCGAGCACGAGGCGTTTAGCCTGGTGGTCAGCGACGTGAACATGCCGGGCATGGACGGTCACCAGTTGCTCGGCCTGCTGCGGGCGCGCCAGCCTCAACTGCCGGTGTTGCTGATGACCGCCCACGGTGCGGTCGAGCGGGCGGTAGATGCCATGCGCCAAGGCGCTGCCGATTACCTGGTCAAGCCGTTCGAACCCAAAGCCTTGATCGAACTGGTGGCCCGTCACGCCCTTGGCGTGGTGCCGGCCGTCGAGGGCGAAGGCCCGATCGCTTTCGAGCCGGCCAGTGCGCAATTGCTTGAGTTGGCGGCCCGCGTGGCCCGCAGTGATTCCACCGTGCTGATCTCCGGCGAGTCCGGCACCGGCAAGGAAGTGCTGGCACGTTACATCCACCAGCAATCCAGCCGCGCCAAGCAACCGTTCATTGCGATCAACTGCGCTGCCATCCCCGACAACATGCTCGAAGCCACGCTGTTCGGTCACGAGAAGGGTTCGTTCACCGGCGCCATCGCGGCCCAGGCCGGCAAGTTCGAACAGGCCGACGGCGGCACCATCCTGCTCGACGAAATTTCTGAAATGCCCCTGGGCCTGCAAGCCAAGCTGCTGCGCGTGTTGCAAGAGCGTGAAGTGGAGCGCGTGGGTGCGCGCAAGCCGATCCAGTTGGATATTCGCGTGGTCGCTACCACCAACCGCGATCTGGCGGGTGAAGTGGCGGCGGGGCGCTTCCGTGAAGATTTGTTTTATCGTCTTTCGGTATTTCCTCTGGCCTGGCGGCCGTTGCGCGAGCGGCCGGCCGACATCATTCCGCTGGCCGAGCGCCTGCTGAACAACCACGTCAAAAAAATGAAGCACGCCCAGGCGCGGCTGTCGGCCGAGGCCCAGGCGTGCCTGATCGGCTACCCGTGGCCGGGCAACGTGCGCGAATTGGACAATGCGATCCAGCGCGCACTGATTCTGCAGCAGGGCGGGCTGATCCAGCCCCAGGACTTCTGCCTGGCCATGGGCAGCGGGGCTGCACCGTTGCCGAGCCTGGCACCTGCACCGGTCGTCGCCGAAGCCGAGTCTGCCGGCGCCTTGGGCGATGACCTGCGTCGCCGCGAATTCCAGATGATCATCGACACCCTGCGCGCCGAACGCGGGCGCCGTAAAGAAGCCGCCGAACGCCTGGGCATCAGCCCGCGCACCTTGCGCTACAAGCTGGCGCAGATGCGCGACGCGGGGATGGATGTGGAAGCCTACCTTTTCGCCACCTGACAAATACTTAAGCCGACAGGGTTTGTCGGCTTTTCTTACGAGTCGCCACGGATCTGGCACCCTTGTTGCTACCACCCCTAGTAACCGCTGCGTAGTGTCAAAAAATTGCGGGTCGTCGGAGAGAGAAGGTCATGAGCCAGGGTATTGAGTTCAATCGGTTGATGTTGGATATGCGCTCCATGCAAATGGATGCCATGGCTCAACCGAAATCCGTCGCGCCAGCGCCGGAATTGGGCCAAAGCAGTTTTGCCGACATGCTCGGTCAGGCAATCAATAAAGTCAGTGACACCCAGCAAGCTTCCAATCAGTTGGCCACCGCCTTCGAGATCGGTAAAAGCGGCGTGGACCTCACCGATGTGATGGTCGCCTCGCAAAAGGCCAGCGTCTCCTTCCAGGCGTTGACGCAAGTGCGTAACAAGCTGGTTCAGGCTTATCAAGACATCATGCAGATGCCGGTTTAAGGACGAGATTTAAGTCATGGCAGAAGCAGTCGTGGACAACGCACCCGCCAAAGCAGACGGCAAGCCGCCGCTGTTTGGCCTGTCGTTCCTGGAAAACCTCTCCGAAATGACCATGTTGCGTCAGGTGGGCCTGATGGTCGGCCTGGCTGCCAGCGTGGCGATTGGTTTTGCCGTGGTGTTGTGGTCGCAACAACCTGATTACCGGCCGCTGTACGGCAGCTTGGCGGGCATGGATTCCAAGCAGATCATGGAAACCCTCGCCGCCGCCGACATCGCCTACACCGTAGAACCCAATTCTGGCGCGTTGCTGGTCAAGGCCGACGACGTGGCCCGTGCGCGCATGAAGCTGGCCGCTGCGGGCGTGACGCCGTCCGATGCCAACATCGGCTTTGAAATCCTCGACAAGGACCAAGGCCTGGGCACCAGCCAGTTCATGGAAGCCACCCGCTACCGTCGTGGCCTGGAAGGCGAGCTGGCGCGCACCATCTCCAGCCTGAACAACGTCAAGGGTGCCCGCGTGCACCTGGCCATTCCGAAAAGCTCGGTGTTCGTGCGTGACGAACGCAAGCCAAGCGCCTCGGTGTTGGTTGAGCTGTTTGCCGGCCGCTCCCTGGAGCCTGGCCAGGTCCTGGCGATCATCAACCTGGTCGCCACCAGCGTGCCCGAGTTGAGCAAGTCGCAAATTACCGTGGTGGACCAGAAGGGCAACCTGCTGTCCGACCAGGCCGAGAACTCTGCACTGACCCAGGCCGGCAAACAGTTCGACTACAGCCGCCGCATGGAAAGCATGCTCACCCAGCGCGTGCATAACATCCTGCAACCGGTGTTGGGCAACGACCGCTACAAAGCTGAAGTCTCCGCCGACGTGGACTTCAGCGCCGTAGAGTCGACCTCCGAACAGTTCAACCCCGATCAGCCAGCCCTGCGCAGCGAGCAGTCGACCAACGAACAACGCACCGCCAGCAATGGCCCGCAAGGTGTGCCGGGCGCCCTGAGCAACCAGCCGCCGTCGCCTGCTTCGGCGCCGCAGACTACCGGTGGCGCTACCGCTTCGGCCGGTGCGGTACAGCCTGGCCAGCCACTGTTGGACGCCAACGGCCAGCAGATCATGGACCCGGCTACCGGCCAGCCAATGCTCGCGCCGTACCCGTCGGACAAGCGTAACCAGTCGACCAAGAACTTCGAACTCGACCGTTCCATCAGCCACACCAAGCAGCAACAGGGCAAGATCAATCGCCTGTCGGTGTCGGTGGTGGTGGATGACCAGGTCAAGGTCAACCCGGCTGACGGCGCGGTTACCCGTGCGCCGTGGAGCGCCGATGAATTGGCACGCTTTACTCGCCTGGTGCAGGACGCCGTCGGTTTCGACGCCAGCCGTGGTGACAGCGTCAGCGTGATCAACATGCCGTTCTCCGCCGAGCGTGGCGAAGTGATCGCCGACCCGGCGTTCTACACCCAGCCGTGGTTCTGGGACATCGTCAAGCAAGTGCTGGGCGTGTTGTTCATCCTGGTGCTGGTGTTCGGTGTGCTGCGCCCGGTGCTCAACAACATCACCGGCAATGGCAAGAAACAGCTTGCCCTGGCAGGTGGCGATGTCGAGTTGGGTGGCATGGGCGGCCTGGACGGCGAACTGGCCAACGACCGCGTCAGCCTCGGCGGCCCGCAAAGCATCCTGTTGCCAAGCCCGAGCGAAGGCTATGACGCTCAGCTGAACGCAATCAAGAGTCTGGTGGCAGAAGACCCGGGCCGTGTGGCCCAGGTCGTGAAAGAGTGGATCAACGCAGATGAGTGATAATCGAGCCGCTGTTGCCAAGCTCACCAAGGTCGACAAAGCCGCTGTATTGCTGCTGTCCCTGGGTGAAACCGACGCCGCCCAAGTGCTGCGCCACATGGGCCCCAAAGAGGTTCAACGGGTGGGCGTGGCCATGGCGCAGATGCGCAATGTGCACCGCGAGCAAGTCGAGCAGGTGATGAGCGAGTTCGTCGAGATCGTCGGCGACCAGACCAGCCTGGGCGTCGGCTCCGACAGCTACATCCGCAAGATGCTCACCTCGGCCCTGGGCGAAGACAAGGCCAACGGCCTGATCGACCGCATCCTGCTGGGTGGCAACACCAGCGGCCTGGACAGCCTCAAGTGGATGGAACCGCGCGCCGTGGCCGACGTGATCCGCTACGAGCACCCGCAGATCCAGGCCATCGTGGTGGCGTATCTGGACCCGGACCAGGCCGGCGAAGTGCTCGGCCATTTCGACCACAAGGTGCGCCTGGACATCATCCTGCGCGTCTCGTCGTTGAACACCGTACAACCGGCGGCGCTGAAAGAACTGAACACCATTCTGGAGAAGCAGTTCTCCGGCAACTCGAACGCATCGCGCACCACCCTGGGCGGTATCAAGCGTGCGGCCGACATCATGAACTTCCTCGACAGTTCGGTCGAAGGCCAGTTGATGGACTCGATCCGCGAGATCGACGACACCCTGTCCACCCAGATCGAAGACCTCATGTTCGTGTTCAACAACCTCTCCGACGTCGACGACCGTGGCATCCAGGCGTTGCTGCGCGAGGTGTCCTCGGACGTGCTGGTGCTGGCCCTCAAGGGGTCGGACGAAAACGTCAAAGAGAAGATCTTCAAGAACATGTCCAAGCGTGCCTCGGAACTGTTGCGCGACGACCTGGAAGCCAAAGGCCCGGTACGCGTCAGCGACGTGGAAACCGCGCAGAAAGAAATCCTCACCATTGCCCGCCGTATGGCCGAAGCCGGAGAAATCGTTCTCGGCGGGAAGGGCGGCGAAGAAATGATCTAAGGCGCCTCTGATGTCGAACAAAGATGAGGCGCCCAGCGATCTGATTCGCGCGCGGGATGTCGGCGGGTTCGACATCTGGTCGTTGCCCAGCTTCGATCCCCATGTGCCGGAGCCCGAGCCGGAACCCGAGCCCGAGCTGCCGGCGGAGTCCGAGGAAGTGCCGCTGGACGAAGTCCAGCCACTGACCCTCGAAGAGGTGGAGGCCATCCGTCAGGAGGCCTACAACGAAGGCTTCGCCGCCGGTGAAAAGGACGGTTTTCGCAGCACCACCCTCAAGGTCCGCCAGGAAGCCGAAGCCGCACTGAGCGTCAAGCTGGCCAGCCTGGAGCGCTTGATGGGTACGCTGTTCGATCCGATTGCCGAGCAGGATTCGCAGATCGAAAAAGCCATGGTCGGCCTGGTGGAGCATATCGCCCGCCAAGTCATCCAGCGCGAGCTGGTGCTGGATTCCAGCCATATCGAAAGCGTGATGCGCGAAGCCCTCAAGCTGCTGCCCCTGGGCGTCGGCAATGTGCGCTTGTACATCAACCCCCAGGATTTCGAACAGGTCAAAGCCTTGCGCGAGCGCCATGAAGAAACCTGGCGCATCGTCGAAGACGCCTCGCTGCAGCCCGGTGGTTGCCGCGTCGAGACCGAACACAGCCGCATCGATGCGACGGTGGAAACCCGCATCAGCCAGATCATGGCCAAGCTGTTCGATCAACTTCACGAACAGGCCCTGCACCCGGCCGAGCCTGACCTGAGCGTTGAACTGGACGCCCCCGATGCGCCTTGATCGCACCAGTTTCGCCAAGCGCCTGAGCGGTTACGCCGAGGCCACCGAGCTGCCCGGCCAGCCGATCCTCGAAGGGCGCCTGTTGCGCATGGTCGGCCTGACCCTCGAAGCCGAAGGCCTGCGCGCCGCCATGGGCAGCCGCTGCATGGTGATCAACGACGACAGCTATCACCCGGTACAAGTCGAGGCCGAGGTGATGGGCTTTTCCGGCAGCAAGATTTTCCTGATGCCCGTGGGCAGCCTGGCGGGCATTGCCCCCGGTGCGCGCGTGGTGCCGTTGGCCGACACCGGCCGTTTGCCGATGGGCATGAGCATGCTCGGCCGCGTGCTCGACGGCGCTGGCCGTGCGCTGGACGGCAAGGGCGGCATGAAGGCCGAAGACTGGGTGCCGATGGACGGCCCCACCATTAACCCGCTCAACCGCAACCCCATCAGCGTGCCGCTGGACGTGGGCATTCGCAGCATCAACGGATTGTTGACGGTCGGCCGTGGCCAGCGTTTGGGCCTGTTCGCCGGTACCGGCGTGGGTAAGTCGGTGTTGCTGGGCATGATGACCCGCTTTACCGAGGCCGACATCATTGTTGTGGGGCTGATCGGCGAGCGGGGCCGCGAGGTGAAGGAATTCATCGAGCACAGCCTGGGTGAAGAAGGCCTCAAGCGCTCGGTGGTCGTGGCCTCGCCAGCGGACGATGCGCCACTGATGCGCCTGCGTGCGGCGATGTATTGCACGCGCATCGCCGAATATTTTCGCGACAAGGGCAAGAACGTCCTGTTGCTGATGGACTCGCTCACCCGCTTCGCCCAGGCCCAGCGGGAAATCGCCCTGGCCATCGGCGAGCCGCCCGCTACCAAGGGTTATCCGCCGTCGGTATTCGCCAAGCTGCCCAAGCTGGTGGAACGTGCCGGTAATGCCGAGGCCGGGGGCGGCTCGATCACCGCGTTCTACACCGTATTGTCTGAAGGCGACGACCAGCAGGACCCGATTGCCGACTCGGCGCGGGGCGTGCTCGACGGCCACATCGTGCTGTCGCGGCGCCTGGCTGAAGAAGGGCACTACCCGGCCATCGATATCGAAGCCTCCATCAGCCGGGTGATGCCGGCCGTGGTGACGCCGGAACACATGACCCGTGCCCAGCACTTCAAGCAATTGTGGTCGCGTTACCAGCAGAGCCGCGACTTGATCAGCGTCGGCGCCTACGTGGCCGGTGGTGACCGCGAGACCGACCTGGCCATTGCCCTGCAACCGCAGTTGGTGACCTACCTGCGCCAGGGCCTCAACGACAAGATCAGCATGGGCGAGAGCGAAGCGCACCTGGGTACGATCTTCGCCCCGGCGCCAGGCGGTTAAGCCATGGCCAGCACTCGTTCGTCGCGTCTGGCCCCAGTGGTGGACATGGCCGAAAAGGCCGAGAAAACCGCGGTGCAACGCCTGGGTTATTTCCAGGGCCAGGTCCGCCTGGCTGAAAGCAAACTGGGCGACCTGGAACGTTTTCGCGGCGAGTACCAGCAGCAGTGGATCGAACGCGGCAGCAAAGGCGTGTCCGGCCAGTGGTTGATGGGCTACCAAGGCTTTCTCAATCAGCTGGAAACCGCAGTCGGCCAGCAGCGCCAGAGCCTGGCCTGGCACCAGAACAACCTCGATAAAGCCCGTGAAAGCTGGCAAGCCGCGTTTGCCCGCGTCGAGGGCCTGCGCAAACTGGTACAGCGCTACATCGACGAAGCCCGCGCCATCGAAGACAAGCGCGAGCAAAAGCTGCTCGACGAACTCTCCCAGCGCCTCCCGCGCCAATCCCAGTTCTGACCATCACCTGTGGGAGCTGGCTTGCCGGCGATAAAGGTTTATCAGGCGCTGATGAGCCAGCCGATAGACCGCCATCGCCGGCAAGCCGGCTCCTACAGTTGATTTGTTGTGTTGCTCAGATGCGGTTCGCCTGCTAAACCTTGTGTCATTGCCAATGACAAGGAGCAGTCGCATGTCAGTCGAGTCAGAAGTATCCCTGGACGGGAAGAAGTTGACGATCGCGATCAAGGGCCGGTTCGATTTCGGCAGCCACCAGACGTTTCGCGATTCCTACGAGCGCTTCTACAAAGTGCCGGAGTTGTACGTCGTCGATTTGAAAGAAACCACCTACATGGACAGCTCGGCGCTGGGCATGCTCCTGCTGCTGCGCGACCACGCGGGTGGGGATGAGTCGGAAGTGCGGGTGGTCAACAGCAATTCCGATGTGCGCAAGATCCTCGCCATTTCCAACTTCGACAAACTGTTCGACATCAGTTGAGCGCCCTGGCCCCCGTCCCGGAACCGCTCACGATCCTGATCGCCGAAGACAGCGCGGCGGACCTGCTGTTGCTGTCGACGATTGTGCGGCGCCAGGGCCACCAGGTGCTCACGGCCACCAATGGCCTTGAAGCGGTCGAAGTGTTTACCCGCGAGCGTCCGCAACTTGTGTTGATGGACGCGTTGATGCCGGTGATGGACGGCTTCGAGGCGGCCCGCCGGATCAAGCAGTTGGCAGGCGAAGAGCTGGTGCCGCTGATTTTTCTGACCTCCTTGCGCGAAAGCGAAGCCCTGGCCCGCTGCCTCGATGCGGGCGGCGATGACTTCCTGCCCAAGCCCTACAACCAACTGATCCTGGCGGCGAAGATCAACGCCATGGACCGCCTGCGTCGCCTGCAGGCCACGGTGTTGCAGCAGCGTGACCTGATCGCCAAGCACCATGACTATCTCCTGCACGAGCAGCGCGTGGCCAAGGCAGTGTTCGACAAGGTCGCGCACTCGGGCTGCATCAACGCGGCGCCGAATATCCGTTACCTGCAATCGCCCTATGCGCTGTTCAACGGCGACCTGTTGCTGGCGGCCTATACGCCGTCCGGTGACATGCACGTATTGCTCGGCGACTTCACCGGTCACGGCTTGCCGGCAGCCGTCGGCGCCATGCCTTTGGCGGAAGTGTTCTACGGCATGACCGCCAAGGGCTACGGCCTGGCGCAGACCCTGCGCGAGATGAACGCCAAGCTCAAGCGCATCCTGCCGGTGGACATGTTCTGCTGTGCCACGCTGTTGTGCCTGAGTGCCCAGCGGCGCGTGGTCGAGGTGTGGAACGGCGGCATGCCTGAAGGCTATGTGCATGAAGTTGCCACCGGCAAGCGCACGCCGCTGGAGTCGCGGCATTTGCCGTTGGGGGTGTTGTCGGCGCAAGCGTTTGATGACAGCACCGAGGTGTGGCCCATGGCGTTGGGCGACCGGGTGTTTTTGCTGTCTGACGGCGTGCTGGATACCGCTGACGCCAATGACCAGTTGTTTGGCGTCGAGCGCCTGCAGCAAGTGTTTGCCGCCAACCGCGAGCCCGACCTGCTGTTCGAAGACATCGAGCAGGCATTGGCCGCGTTTCGCGGTGAAGTGCGCGATGACGTCAGCCTGGTCGAGATCACCTTGCAGCCCGGCCAGTCGTTGCGCACGGCGCAACCGCTGTATGCCGACAGCGGCCAGTCGTGCCCGCTGGACTGGTCGGTGAGTTTCGAATTCCGCGGGCAGACCCTCAAAAGCTACAACCCGCTGCCGTACCTGCTGCAACTGTTGCTGGAGATCCATGGCCTGCGGGAGCAGAGCGGGGCGCTCTACAGTGTTATGGCCGAGCTGTATTCCAATGCGCTGGAGCACGGCGTGCTGGGCCTGGACTCCCGGCTCAAACGCGATGCCCAGGGGTTTGCCCACTATTATCGCCAGCGCAATGAGCGCCTGGCGCAACTGGACAGCGGTTATGTGCGGGTGCATGTGCAGGTCGTGCCGACCGCTACGGGCGGCAGGATGTCGCTGCGCATCGAAGACAGCGGACCCGGGTTCGACGTGGAACAGGTACTGGCCCGGCCGCTGGATGTTGACCGTTTGTCAGGCCGGGGCTTGAGCCTGGTGCGTCAACTGAGCAGCGATGTACGCTGGTCCGATGGTGGGCGCAGTGTCTGCGTGGAGTTTTGCTGGGGGGCTCTGGCATAATCCGCCGATTCTTGATCAAGGAGCGAGCAAGTGGCTGAGATTCATCTGGACCCGGACGTGCTTTCGGGTTTGCAGGAAGTCATGGAAGGCGAGTACCCCAAGTTGCTCGATACCTTTCTCGACGATTCGCAAAAACGTATCGAGGCGCTGCGCAAGGCGCGGGATGATGCCAAGGCGTTGGGGCGGATTGCCCATAGCTTCAAGGGCAGCAGTGGCAACCTGGGGGCGGTGCGGTTGGCGCAGTTGTGTCAGCGGTTGGAGGCTGAGTCGGCGGGGGCTGCGGCGGACCTGGGGGATTTGGTGGATCAGATTGATCATGAGTTTGCTTTGGTTCGGCCGCTTTATGAGTCGGAGCGGGGGCGGTTTGGGGTTTGACTCTGTGTACATATCCGTTGCTGCGGTAACGGCTGCTTAGGGTTCCGCTCTTACAGCGGGTCACTTTTGGAAGAGCGCCAAAAGTAACCAAAAACGCTCTGCCCCAACACTCGGCACCTCGCCTAGGCTCGGTGTGCCCTCACTCCGGCTTTGGAGCGTGGGCCGCCGCGATGGGCCATCCTTGGCCCAGCGCGGCTAACCCGGCGTCCTGCCGGGTTACCCACGCTCCAAAGCCTGCGTTCGGCTAGCGTGTTTGACGGGGCGCCCCAGATCAAAGTCAAAAGCAAACGCGGCGGCCTGGTAGCCGACCGGTAGCGTTGTTGATCGCATTCCCCTGTAGGAGCCGGCTTGCCGGCGATGCAGACACCTCGGTGATTCAGGCACACCGAGTAGATGCCATCGCAGGCAAGCCAGCTCCCACAGTGGGGCTCAGCGTTTTGCCTGGTTTTTTGCGTCATCGTTGGCGACCATCGCCGGCAAGCCTGCTCCTACAGTGGACCGCGTTTGCCTTTGCCTTTGCCTTTGCTCTACACCACTCAAGCCGGCTGTCAGGCCGCTGTGCTCTTGATTTTGATCTTGGGCGCCCCGTCAAACACGCTGGCCGGAATTCGGCAGGGATTTGGGGGGTAAGCCGGCAGGACGCCGGCTTAGCCGCCCCGCGCCATGGATGGCGCGTGGCGGCGGCCCCCCAAATCTCTGTCGGATTACGGGCACACCGAGCGTGAGCGAGGTGCCGAGTGTTGGGGCAAGAGCCCTTTGCTTACTTTGGGCTGGGCCGGCATTCCGGCTTTTCCAAAGTGAGCCGCCGTAAGGGCGGAACCATAAGCCGCCATCCCCCAAATAACGGATATACCCCCACCCCAAGCCCCCCAAAAAATTGCCCCCCACTCAATCCAAAATGAAGCTTTCATGACAAAAGTTCGGTAGCTCCCACCCCCTCCCGTCTCTCCTGTGTAACGCGCTGGATACGATCAAAAGTCGTCTCCCAAGCCGTCAGCAGGACGCCAGGAGTGGGGCAAATGGGAACTATGGAACGTTATTCGAAAGTAGGCATGCAGGAGCTCGACCAGCGCCTGTCGAAGATCGTCGAAGCTGCGCGCAAGAAGCCGGTTTCGGTATACCGCTACGGCGCGCCGTGGGTGTGGATCGTCTCCCAGGACGACTGGCAGGGCGCCTTGAAGGAAGTGTCCAGCTACATCCCCTCCGGGCACTCGCTGGTGCTGTTGCGCCCGCAGATCGACGAGGTGCTCGACAGCCACCGTGATCTGCTCCAGACCGACCCTGGCATGTCCATCGCGCCGCACACCGTGGTGCACATCCTCCTGCTGCAACTGCTGTATTCGGTACCCAGCGAACAACAGCTGCACGAGCAGCTCAACTACAACCTGCTGTTTCGCTGGTTCGTCGGCCTCGACCTGAACCAACGGGTATGGAGCATCCAAGTCCTGCAGCGGGATATCGCCACGCTGCTGAACAACCCGCACGCGGTACAGCTCATCCAGAAAATCATCGGTGAAGTGTTTTGTGGCGCCTTGCTGCACATGCCGGAGTTCTCGTTGAACTTCGCCTTGCTGCACACCTGGCTGGCCCGGCACAGCCATCTTTCGACCACCAGCAATTGAGCAGGCCGAACGCCGTGCAATCGGCGAAGGCATACAACTTTTTCAGAAAACCAGGGGGCGGTGTGGAGCATCTGTTCAAGTCAACGCTGGCGCTGTGCCTGACGCTGGGGGCCTTGGCCCAACCGGTGCTGGCCGAAGAGGCCGGGGACGCGCCGGCACGCCGGGTGGACGTCAACGAGTACTTCGTGCGCGGCAATACCGTGCTCGACGCGGCGACCATTGAGGAAGCGGTGTACCCGTTCCTCGGTCCGCAAAAGACCCTCGACGATATCGAGGGTGCACGCGATGCGTTGCAGAAGATCTATCAGGCGCGGGGTTACCAGTCGGTGTTTGTCGAGTTGCCCGAGCAGAAGGTCGATGACGGCATCGTCTATTTGCAGGTCAGCGAAACCAAAGTCGGCCGCGTGCGTGTGGTCGGTGCCAAGCACTATTCGCCGGTGGAAATCCGCGAGCAGGTGCCGGCGCTGGAGGAGGGCGCCGTGCCGGATTTTGCCACGGTGCAAACCCAGCTGGCCGGCCTCAACCGAGGGGCGGGGCGTCAGGTCACGCCGCTGGTACGCGAAGGCGCACGCCCCGGCACCATGGACGTGGACCTGCAGGTGGAAGACCAGAACCCCTGGCACGCCAGCCTCGGCCTGAACAACGACTACAGCGCCGACACCGAGAAGCTGCGCTCGGTCGCCACCCTGGGGTACGACAATTTGTGGCAACTGGGCCACAGCATTTCCCTGACCTACTTCACGGCGCCCGAGGACAGCAGCAATGCCAAGGTCTGGTCGGGCTCCTACAGCGCGCCGCTGAATGAGCGCTGGACCCTGCAGTTCTCTGGCTACCAGTCCGACAGCAACATCGCCACCATCGGCGGCAGCAACGTGTTGGGCAAGGGCCATTCCTACGGCGTATCGGCGATCTACAACCTGCCGGCGGCGGGCGCCTGGGCCAACTCGTTCTCCTTCGGCGTGGACTTCAAGGACTTCGACGAAGAAATGAAGTTCGGCTCCAGCAGCGACCAGGTGCCGCTCAAGTACGCGCCGTTCACCCTCGGTTACAACGGCTACCGCTACACCGAACAATCCCAGCTCGGCCTGGGCTTGAACCTGATCGTGGGGACTCGTGCGTTTTTCGGCTACGGCAGCGACGCCGAAGAGTTCGACTACAAGCGCTACAAGGCCAGCGCCAGTTTCGCGGTGCTCAAGGGCGATCTCAATTACACCTACACCTTCACCAACGATTGGCAGTCGGCAACCAAGGCGGCGTTCCAGCTGGCCTCGGGGCCGCTGGTTTCCAACGAGCAGTATTCCGCTGGCGGCGCCACTTCGGTGCGCGGCTACCTGGCGGCGGAGCGCACTGGCGACGAGGGCTATTTGCTTTCCCAGGAACTGCGCACGCCGTCCCTGGCCAAGTACCTGGGCAGCTATGTGCAGGAATGGCGCTTCTATGCGTTCGCCGAAGGCGCACGCCTGCGCCTGCACGACCCGCTGCCCGAGCAAGAAGACGAATACAGCCTGGCCAGTATCGGCCTGGGCACCCGCGCCAGTTTGAGCAAATGGTTGTCCGGCAGCCTGGATTGGGGTTACCCGCTGCTCGATGGACCGAACACCCAGAAACAGGACTCGCGACTGCACTTCAGTGTGCAGGCGACTTTCTGACTTTTTCTTCCGGAGACTTCACCCATGCAACGCCTATTCCTGAGCCTGTTGATCTGCCTGGGCTTCACGCTCCCGGCCACCGCCCATGCCTGGTGGCAGGACGACTGGCATTACCGCAAACAGATTTCGGTCGATACCACTGCCCAAGGCGCGGCGATCAACCAGGCCCTGGGCCGCACTGCGCTGCTGGTGCGCCTGCACACCGGCAACTTCTCCTTTGACGGGGTCAAGGATGACGGCGCCGACCTGCGCTTTGTCAGTGCCGATGACAAGACCGTGTTCAATCACCAGATCGAAAGCTTCGACCCGCTGATGGGCATGGCGCTGATCTGGGTCGATGTGCCCAAGGTCGAGGGTGGCCAGCGCCAGGACCTGTGGATGTACTACGGCAACCAGAAGGCAACGGCGACCGCCAACGGCCAACTGACCTTCGATCCGAACTACACCGCACTGTTTCACTTTGACGGCGCCAACGGCACGCCAGCCCGGGACACCACGGCCTACGCCAACACCGCGCTGAACGCCACCGGCGCAAGCATCGATGGCGTCATCGGCCGCGCCCTGCAACTCAGTGGCCAACCGCTGATGTTGCCTGCCAGCCCGTCGCTGCAACAGGCGGCTGGTGGCGCATTCACCTTCAGCGCCTGGCTGCGCCTGGACCAGGCCAGCGGCGAGCAAGTGGTGTTCGCCCGACGTGACGGTGGCCACAGCCTGTTGCTCGGCTTGAACCAGGGTATGCCGTTCGTGGACGTCGATGGCCAGCGTGCGGTGTCGACCCAACCGCTGAACCCGGGCCAATGGCAGCACCTGGCGTTCACCGCCGAGGGCCAAAAAATCGCGCTGTACGTCAATGGCCGCGAAACCGCGAGCCTGGCGGTCGCGCTGCCGGCGTTCAATTCGCAGCTGGCCATCGGCGCCGACCTGCCGGACGCCGCCAGTGGTCACCTGCCGTTTGCCGGCGCCATTGATGAGCTGCGTCTGTCCAAGGTGGCCCGTCCGGCCACGTTGCTGCTGGCTGACGCGAGTGCCCAGGGCGCCGAGTCGAAACTGGTGGCTTACGGGGTGGATGAAGAACAGTCGGGATTTGGCTTCGGCAGCCTGGGCTTCTTGCTCAAGGCCGTGCCGGTGGACGCCTGGGTGATCATCCTGGTGCTGGTGGCGATGATGGTGCAGTCGTGGTTCATCATGCTGCGCAAGAACCGCATGGTCAGCCGCGTCAGCAGTGCCAACGAAGTGTTCCGCGAGCAGTTCGCACAGATCGGTACGCGCCTGGAAATGTACTACGACGATGACGTGTTGGCCGAGCGCCTCACCCATTCTTCGCTGTGGCGCCTGTACCGCGTGGCGGTCAAGGAGATCCGCACCCGCCGTGCCCAGGGCGCCGACACCTCGTCGGTATCGGCCGCCACCATCGAAGCGATCCGCTGCTCCATGGACGGCGTGCGTACCCGCGAAAACCAGGCCCTCAGTGCCAAGCTCTCGACCTTGTCCAACGCCATCGCCGGCGGCCCGTACATCGGCCTGCTCGGCACCGTGCTGGGGATCATGGTGGTGTTCCTCGGCACGGCCATGGCCGGTGACGTGAACATCAACGCCATTGCACCGGGCATGGCGGCGGCCTTGCTGGCCACGGCCATGGGCCTGTTCGTCGCGATCCCGGCGCTGTTTGGCTACAACCGCCTGATCACGCGCAACAAGGAAGTCAGCGCCGACATGCGCGTGTTCGTCGACGAGTTCATCACTCGCCTGGCGGAGATGCACGGCGAGAGCCAGTCCAGTGAAGCGGCCCATCGCCGCGAGCACCACGCCACCGTGCCGGCCTGAGGAGAATCGCCATGGCTTCCGTAAACGCCTCCCACGACGATGAAGAAGACGCCGCCGTCGACAGCATCAACATCACGCCCCTGGTGGACGTGCTGATGGTGGTGCTGGTGATGTTCATCCTCACCGCCACTGCCCAGGTCTCGGGTATCCAGATCCATCTGCCCAAGGCCAGCGCCTCGGTGTCGTTGTCGGAGGCCAAGACCAAGGCTATCTCCGTCAACGACGGCGGTCAGGTGTTCCTCGATGCGTACCCGGTGACCCTCGGTGAGCTGGAAGAGCGCCTGCGCATCGAGAAAGCGCTGAACCCGGACTTCCCGGTGATCGTGCGCGGCGACGCGTTGGTGCAGTACCAGAAGGTGATCGAAGTGCTCGATTTGCTGCGACGGCTGGAGCTGTCCCAGGTCGGGCTGGTCACCGGCAAACCGAGCCAGGGCTGAGTCATGACCGCACAGATCCCGATCGCGCCCCTGGCAGTGAAGAAGAAGCCGCCGTTGCGCCCGTTGAAATGGGGCGCTGGCCTGCTGCTGGGCGCCGTGGCCGCCTGGTTCTTGTGGCAGTGGGCCAATGACATGAGTGGCGTGCGGCGTGAAGCGCCCAAGGTGCCGACGATTATCCCGTTGCCGCCACCGCCGCCACCGCCGCCGGAAAAACCCAAGGAACCCGAGCCCCAGGTGGAAGAAAAGGTGCCGGAGCCGGTACCCAGCCCCGAACCCGAAGAGGTTAAGCCGGCCGAAGAGGCACCGCCTTCACCGGCGGACGACTTGGCCAACCCGATGCAGATCGATGGCGATGCGCAGTCCGGCAACGATGGTTTCAACATCGGCGCCGGCAAGGGCGGCGGCATGGCGGGCAGTGGCGGCGGCGGGTTGGGCACTGGCACTTACAAACAGTACCTGGCGGGCACCTACCAGCGCCTGATGCGCGAGGACCGGGAGCTGCGCAAGAAGGCCTTTGCCATACAGATCGACCTGTGGCTGGGCGCGGATGGTCAGGTCACGCGGGCGGTGGTGGCCAAGTCCAGTGGTGACAGTGAGACCGACGCCCAGATGCTCGCGCTGGTGCAGGCACCGCGCGCCACACAGAAGCCGCCGGCGTCGCTGACGCTGCCCATGCGCTTGTCCCTCAAGGGCCGGCGTCCGGATTGATCGAACCCTCTTTCTACGGTTTTTTACAGGAGTTGCGTACACATGATTTCCCCCGTGAATCGACTGACCCTGGCGGTTGGCATGGTCATCGCGACCCTGGTCGGCCAGGCGACAGCAGCGCCGGTCGCCCCCTCGGAAAACGTCACCATCAACCTGATCCGCCTGCTGGTGCAGCAGGGCGTGTTGACCCAGGACACCGCCAACGGGCTGATCGCCCAGGCCGAAAAAGAAGCCCAGCAGGCGCGCCAGGCCAACGCCGCGCCGGTGGTTGCCAGCGGCCCGGTGGCAGCACCTGGGGATGTGCGGGTGCAGTACGTGCCGCAAGCGGTGCGTGATCAGATCCGTGATCAGGTGAAGGCCGAAGTCATGGCCACCGCCAAGAATGAAAACTGGGCCCAGCCCAACACCTTTCCCGATTGGGTGTCGCGCATCAGCTTTGACGGCGACATTCGCCTGCGGGACGAGTCGCGCTACTTCTCGGGCAACAACAGCAATGAGCTGGTCGATTACGCCAAGCTCAATGAAAGCGGGCCGTACGACGTCAACAAAGACACCAACACCAAGTTACCGCCGCTGCTCAATACCACCAAGGACCGGGAAAACCTGTTCCGCCTGCGTGCCCGCCTGGGCATGAAAGCGGTGATCTCGCCGGAATGGACCGCGGGTATCCGCATCGGCACCGGCTCGGACAACAACCCGGTATCCACCACCCAGACCCTGGGGGGCGGCTTTGGCAAGAAGGACATCTGGCTCGACCAGGGCTACCTGAGCTGGAAGGCCACGCAGGACGTGACCCTCACGGCCGGTCGTTTCGCCAACCCGTTCTATTCCACCGACATGATGTATTCGGGTGATCTGAACTTCGACGGTATCGCCGCCAACTTCAACCATGCCTTGAATAACCAGTGGGGGCTGTTCGGCACCCTGGGTGTGTTCCCGGTGGAGTACACCTCCGACGCGGCCAGCAGCAACGGTTTCGACAAGGAAGACAGCGACACCAAATGGCTGTTCGGCGGGCAGATTGGCGCCAACTGGAAGATCAACCGCGACAACAGCCTGAAGGGCGCGGTGGCCTACTACCACTTCGACGATATCGAAGGCCAGCGCTCCAGCCCTTGTGCGCCTTGGGCCGGTGCGCCCGGCTGCGACTCCGATGGTTCACGCCTGGCCTTCATGCAGAAGGGCAACAGTCTGTTCCTGCTGCGCAATATCTCGCCCAACCCAGCCACGCCTGGCCTGACCCCGCAGCCGCAGTACGTGGGCCTGGCCTCCAAGTTCGATGTGCTGGACCTCAACCTGGCGTGGGACGCCGAGCTGCCGAGCGACTTCAAGTTGCGCACCCAAGGCAACTTCATTCACAACCTGGCCTACGACAAGGGCGAGATGCTCAAGCGCAGCGAAGGCGAGATCGTCAACAACATCAACAGCAAGGGCCAGTTTGAAAGTGGCGGCAATGCGTTGATGGTTCAGTTCACCCTCGGCAGTGCGCTGGAGATGCGCAAGCGCGGCGACTGGAACGTGTTGGCTGGCTACAAGTACATCCAGCCTGACGCTTTGCCCGACGGCTTCAACGACTCGTCCTTCCACCTGGGCGGCACCAACGCCAAGGGCTACTTCATTGGCGCCAACTACGGCCTCGACAAGAACATCTACGCCAGTGCGCGTTGGTTGAGCGCGTCGGAAGTGTACGGCGCGCCGTTCGAAGTGGATGTGATGCAACTGGAACTCAACACGCGCTTCTGATGCGCAGGGAGATGCCACATGAACATGCGAATTGGCGGGCTGTTGTTGCTGTTCGTCGCCACGGCGGCCTCGGCGGAAGGCATGGAAGAGCGCCTGCGTACGCAACTGCGCAGCACCACCCAGCAATTGCAGGCGCTGCAAAGCGAACAGGCCCAGGCCAGTGCGGCGCGCATTGCCGCCGAAAACCAGGCCAAGCAGGCCCAGGCGCAGATCAAGCAGCTGACCGCCGAACTGGAAAAAGCCCGTGGCGTAGCCGAACAACTGGCCGGCCAGCAACAGAACCTGCACAGCCAGGCGCAGGCCCAGGTGGCGGCGAGCAATGAGCAGATCGGCAAGTTCAAGAAGGCCTATGACGAGTTGCTGGTGCTGGCCAAGGGCAAGGAAACCGAGCGCGCCCGCTTGCAGGCGCAACTGACTGAACGTGACACACAAGTGCAGCAATGTTCAGTCAAGAATCAACAGATGTACGGCGTGGCCCGGCAGTTGCTCGCGGCCTACGAAAAAATCGACGTGGCCGAAGTGATGAGCATCCGCCAACCCTTCGCCAGCAGCGCGCGGGTCAAGTTCGAGGAACTGGCCCAGGGGTTTGGCGACGAGCTTTACCAAAACCGCTTCGATGCGCCGCATACCGCCCTTAATCATTGATCGACAAGGAAGAGACTACGATGAGCGACGTTCAACTGATCACCAGCGTGACCCCACAGAGCCTCACCGAGCTGCTGCAGGAAGCCGGCTACCGGGTCAACCAGACCGAACAGAACGGCATTGTGCAATTGCTCAGCGCCAGCCAGGGCATCGGCTTTGCCGTGCGTTTTGGCAATGCGGCGGTAGAGCCGGGCAACTACGTGGACTTCACCTACAGCTGCGCACTGCGAGTACAAGGTGAGCTGCCCGAAGGCCTGGCCCAGGTGTGGAACGCTTCGCGCCGTTTTGCACGGCTGTCATTGCAGGGTGAATTCCTGCTGATGGAAATGGACGTGGTGGTGGCCGGTGTCGGCGCTACCCACCTGCGCAGCCAGTTGGAACTGTGGGACCGCCTGTTGCAGGAGTTCATTGTCTACCTGCGCGAGTACAGCCAGCAGGCTGCCCAATTGCAGGCGCAGGCCGCTACCGCCCCTGAGGGTGAAGAGGCGCCAGTCCTGTGAAAAAGCCAACCCTGATGGTCAGCGCCGGTGCCCTGGCGTTGCTGGTGGTTGCGGTGGGCCTGGGCTTGCGCCCGGGCAACGACCCGGTGGCTGCGCAGCAACCCACACCTGCCGGCAAGCCGCTGCAAGACGGCCCGGCCGTGGCGCGCCTGGGCAACCAGCAGATCGACGTGCCCGAGCTGAAAAGCGTGCTGGCGAGTTTGCCCGCCGAGTCCCGCGAGCAACTGCGCGGCAATCGTGGCGCGCTGGAGACCTGGATTCGTTCGCGTCTGGCGCAAAAGGCCGTGCTCGAACAGGCTGACGCCCAAGGCTGGCGCCAGCGCCCTGAGGTGGAGCAGCAGACCCGCGCCGCCACCGAGCAGATCGTGTTCCGTGACTACATGCTGTCGGTCAGCCAAGTGCCGGCCGACTACCCCAGCGCCGCTGAACTGCAACAGGCCTACGACAGCGGCAAGGCTCAGTGGGTGACGCCACCGATGTACCGGGTGAGCCAGATCTTCCTGGCGGTCAACGACCCACAAGGCGCCGACGCCGTGCGCCGCCAGGCCCTGGAACTGAGCCGCAGGGCGCAAGCCGCACCGGGCGAATTCGCCGCCCTGGCCACGCAATATTCCCAGGACCCGGACACCGCCCAGCGCGGTGGCGACTCGGGCATGCAACCGTTGCAGCAACTGGTGCCCCAGGTACGCGAGGCGGTGTCGCGGCTCAAGGTAGGGGCCGTGTCGGAGGTGGTGCAAAGCCCGGCCGGTTTCCATGTGCTCAAGCTGATCGGCCAGCAACCGTCACGTACCGCCACGCTCGATGAACTGCGCGAACGCCTGACCCAGGCCCTGCGCGCCCAACGCCAGGAGCAGATTGCCAAGGCCTATCTGGAAGGCATGCTCAATACCGCCACTTTGAGCATCGACGGTGCCGAATTGAACAAGGTGCTGGAGTAACACACGCAAACACGCATTGGATGCACAAGACCTACAAGACAGGGAGTCTCCCATGGCATTTCTAGAACCGTCTGCCCCCCAGGGGGCTGCACCCTATCGTGAACCGATGGCGCCGCGCAGCGCCTGGTTGGCCCAGGCCGACGAGATCGAACCGGAGGTGGCGCGCTATTTCCTGGTGAGCGCGCGCTGTGGCTGTTTCATGCAGGCGGCGCGCAGCCTGAATATCAAGGCGACGTTGCTGCGCAAACGCCTGGCGCAGTTGGAGGAACAGCTGCGCCATTCGTTGTTCACCTACCAGGGCAATGGGCTGGTGCTCAGTCGTGACGGTCAGCAGTTGCAAGCGCACCTGGTGGCCCTGGCCCATGAGCGGCGTTTGCCGGTGGTGGAGCAACCGCTGATTCGCCTGGCGGTGGCCGAGCCGATCCTGCATGACATTCTCGGGCGCGATCTGATCGCCTTGCTGCGCCGCAATGCCAGTGTGCGGTTGGAGATCATTTCCCTGGACAGTCAGTTGTCCTTGCAGGCAGTGGACGCGGATGTGGTGTTGTGGCTGTCGGATGCCGACGGGCCGTTGCCGGGGCCGAGTTTTCCGACGGAGCCGCCTCGGGCGCTGGCGCGTTTGCACTATTTGCCGCATATCGCCAAGCGGTATTCGCGGTTGACCACGCGGCCGGACAGTGTCGAAGACCTGGACGATTACATGCTGGTGCAGTGGCAGCCTGATGTGCAGGTGGAGGCGTTGCAACCCTGGAACGCGGTGGTGGAGCAGCGGCTGGCGGCGGTGGTGCAGGTGCAGGCGTATTCGTTGATGTTGGAGATGATTCGCTGTGGGGCGTGCATTGGGTTGTTGCCGCATTACATGAGCAGTTTTGACCGGGGGTTGGTGGCGTTGCCGGGGTTGCTGGCTGAGAGTATGCAGCGGCAGGTGTGGTTGGCGGTGAATGCGCGGGTGCAGGATGTTGAGGCGGTGAGGATGGTGGTGGAGTTGATTGTGGGGACGTTTGAGGGGCGGCGGGAGTGGTTCGATTGAGTACATATCCGTTTCTGCGGTAACGGCTACTTCTGAGTGGTGTGGATCTGTAGGAGCCGGCTTGCCGGCGATGCAGACGCCTCGGTACATCAGGCACTCCGAGCAGATGCCATCGCCGGCAAGCCGGCTCCTACAGGGATTGGGGTTGGCCGGTTTCCAACTGTCGGCGCGGTCCAAATGTAGGAGCCGGCTTGCCGGCGAGGCAGGCGCCTCGGTGAATCAGGCATGTGCCAAACCGGGCGCCGGGTTCAGCGTTGCAGCACCCCACGGAAGGTTGCACTCAGCGCGCGCAAGGTTTCCCGTGAGCGTGCATCGCTGATCCGGCTGTAGAGCACCACTTCACTGACGGGCAATGCGGGCAGTCCAAATTGCGTGCTTACGTCCACCGCGCCGGGCGGGGCCACGCGGTGGGCGAGGGCGGCGACGCCGAGGCCGGCGCTCACGGCGGCGCCCACGGCCATTACGCCGCCGCCGACGAAGACTTCGGTCCAGTCGATGTGGGCTTCGTCCAGGGCGCGGGTGGCCAGGTGGCGAACGCCGCACGGTGCGGCCATGGTTGCCATGCGCAGCGGCGTGCCGGGAGGGTGTTGCCAGGTGGGGGCGGCGAACCAGCCAAAGCGTTCCACGGCCAGGACTTCGCCGTCTTGGCGGTCGCCTTCGTTGCGCACGATCACGGCGTCGAGTTCGTTGCGGTCGAACGCGGCCACCAGGTCGCGGGACGAGGCGATGCGCACCTCGAGGATCACCAGCGGGTCGTAGGCCGCCAGGCGGCTGAGCCACAGCGGCAGGTCGGGGCCGGCCACGTGGTCGCTGATACCGATCACCAGGCGTCGCTGCACTTGGGCGGCCATGTCGCCCAAGGCGCGTTCGTGAGCGTTGAGCAGGGCGCGCGCGGCGACGATGAATTGCTCGCCCTGGGGCGACAGCCGCACATGCCGGGGCGTGCGTTCCAGCAGACGATAACCGAGGCGTTCTTCCAGGCGTTTGAGCTTGAGGCTGATGGCGGCCTGGGAGGTGTCCAGCGCCTCGGCGGCGCGGGTGAAGCTGGTGAAATCGGCGACCAGCACGAACGCGTGCACGGTGTCGATATCCAGGGGTTTGGGTGCGTCAGTCATATCAGTTCCTTATCGCACATATATCGGGTCATATCTTGTTGAAATCATCGCTGCTGCGCAAGCTGGAACCTCATCTTGCACGGGAGTTTTTATATGTTCGCCAAACAGTATTCGCACCGCTTGCCCGCCGACTACGACATGGGCGTGATTCGCCGGCGCGCCGCACAGTTGGGGCCATTGTGGGATAACGCCGAGGGGTTGCTGTTCAAGGCCTTTATCGCCCAGGAGCAGGGCGGCAACGTGTATGCGTCGGTGTACCTGTGGTCAGACCCATTGCAGGCCGCCGACTTTCTGCTGGGGTCACGCTTCCAGAAAGTGCTCGACAGTTTCGGCCGCCCGCATATCGAAAGCTGGCTGCCGCTGGATGTGCAACGTGGGCCGGCGCAGGCGGCGTTGAGTTTGTATCGGGAAGAGTGGCCACTGGCGCCGGGGGCGGACCGGGCCGCGATACTGGCTGAGGAGAAGGCGCGCAACCTGCAGGTGGCGGACAGCCGTGACACCTTTGCGGTGTTCCTGGCGCTGGATGTGCAAGCCTGGCGTTTGGTGCGGATCACCTTGTCGGCCAAGGCACTGGATGGGGCGCATCCCGGGACGGGCTATCAGGTGTTCTACCTGGCCCATCCCGGAATCTAGTTCAGGAGTTCAAGCGTGCGCGTGGCTGGCTCAAGAGGCGCTCGGCCACCGCACCGAACACCAGGCCCAGGGTGGTCCACAGCACCAGCTGGATGCCCAGCGAGGCGACGCGGAATTTCCACAGCAGCACGGCCGAGAATTGTTCCGGCACTTCATTGATCACCGGGAACAGGCTGCCCGCCACCGACACGATCACGATGTACAGCGCCACGCCCAGGACTGCCCCGGCCCACACGCCACGGCGGGCGATCAGCTTGCGTGCGGCGTTGGTCGCGATCACGGCGGCCGCGACCGACACCAGCAACATCAGGAAGAACAGCTGGGTGCGTTGGGCGATGGTCTCCGGGTCGCCCACCGATGGCGGGTTGGCCGGGTATTTCAGGCCGGGCACCAGGATCAGCGTTACAAATGCCGCCAATGCCAGCAGCGCCGCCAGGCCACGGGGACCAACCTTGCCGATGCGGCCCAGGGCGTAGGCGAACACCAGGGAGAAAATCCCGCCCAGGGAAACGCTGTACACCACCACGCCGGTGAACAGGCCGAAGGTGCTTTGCACGTCGCGGCTCACCAGTTCTTCTTCCGGCGTATCGCCGTGCATCTGTGCCATCTGGTCTTCGAAGGCGATGGCCTTGTCGATTTGCGGTTCGCCAAAAGTCTTGGCGAAGCCGAACGCCAATACGCCGGCGAGCAGGCCCACCAGCATCCCGCGAACGAGTAATTGCCCTGTCATGTCATGTCTCTCTTATTGATTAATGGCAGGGAAAGCCCAGCAGGTGGCGACCGTCGTGGACGAATTCGTGCACGTACATGCCTTTGAAAACCGCCGTGGCACCTTGCTCGGCGCCAACGAAGTAGATCGCCAGCATCAACAGCAGGCCGCCGAAGATTGCCCAGGGGAGGATTTCGCCCAGGGGAATCGTTGGCACATAGACATCAGGGTGGGTTGCAGCGGTGTTAGCCATGAAAACCTCCAGGGATGACGCGTCCCGAAATGGAAAGCATAGGGAGCTGAAACAGGGTCTGGCTTACGGCTGTGGGGCCGAATACAGTGGCGCGACCGCGCCGGTATTGAACCGGCTTCCTGTTTCATGTTCGTTGTAACATGTTGAAACAACTTCGCCAGTCTACGCTGACTGCGCACCGAAGCAGAGTGAATTTGTGATGCAGACCACCCGTTTAAGCCTGATCTGCCATGCCGCCACGCTGGCGCAAAAGCAGGGGCGGTTTCCCGATGACGAACCCGTTGTGCTGGACTGGCAGCGTGAGGCGTTATCCCTGGCCGGTCGCTACCCGAAAAAACACCGCCTGATCTGCGGGCCGGAAGCCAGGGCCCGGCAGACAGCCAGCTTGTTCGGAGACAACGCACAGGTGGAAGACGCCTTGCGCGACGGTGATTTTGGCCACTGGAAAGGCCAGGCCATCGACCAATTGGAAGGCGAGGCCTTGAATGCCTGGCTCACTGACAGCGCCAGCGCGCCCCACGGTGGCGAGTCGGTGGACCAGATCTGCCTGCGGGTCGGGCAGTGGATGAAAGCCCTGGAAAGCCAGCCGGGGCATGTCGTGGCCGTTACCCATCCCTTTGTGATCCGTGCCGCGCTGTTGCACGTGCTGCAGTTGCCGCTGTCGATGTTCTACCGGGTCGACGTCGAGCCGCTGTCCTGCACCGAGCTGCGTTTCAACCGTGTGTGGCGCCTGCGCCTGGAAACTCACGCCTGACCCCGCGAACATGGCAAAATCCACGCCCCGCAATGAGAGCAACCCATGAAACGCATCCTGATCATCGGCATTGGCGCCGGCAACCCTGACTACATCACGATGCAGGCCGTGAAGGCGCTCAACCGCACCGACGTGTTCTTCCTGATGGACAAGGGCCAGAGCAAGGACAAGTTGATCGACCTGCGCCGCGAGATCTGCGAGACCTACATCACCGAGCCCGGCTACCGCTTTGTCGAGGCCGACTGCCCCGAGCGTGTGCGTGGTGATATCGACTACACCACCGCCGTGCAGGACCTGAACCGCGACAAACAGCAGACCTTCGAGCGCATGATCAACGAGGAAATGTCTGACGGCGAAGTGGGTGCATTCCTGGCCTGGGGCGACCCAGCGCTGTACGACAGCACCATTCGGATCCTGCAGGCGATCCTGGCCAGTGGCCGTTGCACCTTTGAATTCGAAGTGATCCCTGGCATCACCAGCGTGCAGGCCCTGGCAGCGCAGCACAAAGTGCCGCTGAACCGTATTGGCAAGTCTGTCGAGATCACCACCGGGCGCCGGTTGGCAGCAGGGCAGGCCAGCGATGCCGACACCCTGGTGGTGATGCTCGACGCCGAAGACTCCTACCGTACCGTGGCCGATCAGGACCTGGATATTTACTGGGGTGCCTACCTGGGCACACCGGACGAGATCCTGATCAGCGGTAAAGTGGCCGACGTTGCGGACGACATTCAACGGGTGCGCAAGGCCGCGCGCCTGGCCAATGGCTGGATCATGGACACCTATTTGTTGCGCAAACCCTGAGGTAACGTCCCATGCTCAAATTGTTTGCCCTGGCGCTGACCCTGGTGGCTGGCGCTGTTCATGCCGACGATTCGCTGCACACCGACCTGCCGTTGGCGTACCTGGAACAGACCCAGACCGATGCGCGCAACCAGCCGTTGGTGATTTTCCTGCACGGTTTTGGCAGCAACGAGGAAGACCTGTTTGGCATCAAGGATGCGCTGCCGTCCACCTGGACCTACCTGTCGGCGCGGGCGCCCATGCCGGTGGACCCTCACGGCTATCGCTGGTTTGCCAAGACCCAGGGTGACGCTGAGTACAACGGCGAAACGGCCGACCTGCAGCGCAGCGCCAAGCTCATCGAAGACTTTGTGGCCAAAGCTACCGCCAAGTACCACACCCGGCCCGACCGGGTATTCCTGGTGGGCTTCAGCCAGGGCGCGATCATGTCCTACGAGGTTGGGTTGCGGCAGCCGGAGCTGGTACGTGGGATCGCGGCGCTCAGTGGCAGTGTGCTGCCAGTGCTCAAGGCCGAGCTGAAACCGAATGACGCGTTGGGAGCGCTGGCGATCTTCATCGGCCACGGCACGCTGGACCAGGCGCTGCCTTATGCGTCGGCGACGCGGGCGAACGAAGTGCTGACGGGGTTGGGGTTGAAACCGGAATTTCACGGCTACCCGGGCATGCCGCATACCGTGAGCGAGGCCGAAGTGCAGGACCTGAAGGCCTGGCTGGAAAAAAGCCTGAAATAACCCGCACCTCAAAAAAATGTGGGAGCTGGCTTGCCTGCGATAGCGATTGATCAGTCGATATCGCCGTTGACTGATACACCGCTATCGCAGGCAAGCCAGCTCCCACAGGGGTGCTAAGTTGCAAGAGAGATCAGGTTACTTACCGCCGGTGATCTGCTTCACCAACTCCGCATGTCCCTTCACATCATCCCCACGGGAAATGGCCTGGATCACCAGCAGGTGATTACCCGAACCGCCTAGGAACGTGGAATTCAGCGTCTTGCCGCCGCCCTGGGTGGCGGTGCTGTCGACTTGGCGCAGGCCCAGGCCTTTGAAGGTCAGCTTCTTTTCGCCTTGCTTCTTGAAGTCCGGCAGGGCGGCGCTTTGGTCCTTGATAAAACCGGCCACGGCGCCATCGAGGAACTGGGTGTCGTTGTCCTGGATCGTAACCCCATCTTTACGCGCGGTTTCGGCGACGATCACCACGCTTTTGGTGGTCTGGTTGGCGTACAGCGTGCCCTGGGTGTCGGCGGTGCCGTCTTCGGCCTTGCCAGTGGGCAGCGTGTCGGCCACATACGCCTTGGGCAGCTTGAAGGTGAACTTGCCGCCCAGTGTCGAGATGGTTTGGGTGTCGGCCTTCTGTGGCGCGGGTTTGCTGGCCGCGAAGGCAACGCTTGCACTGAGCGCGAGGGCCAGCAGGGCGGCGGTCTTGGTGAGGGTGGCCATGTAGCGCTCCAGAGATGAACGAAATTGCGGCGTATTCTGTCAGAAAATTCGCAATATCGTTCATCTGCTGCCTCACATCTTGTCGGACTCCTCCTCAAGCCGGTCCATCTCAAACAGCCTTGCCAGTTCTGTCCGGGCTTCCTGGGCGGTTTGCATCACCTTGGCCGCATCGTCGTACACCGCGTGCTGGGCAGCCAGCACTTGCAGGTCGTGGTTCTTGAAGCGGGTGATGCGCGCATCGGCCTGGGCCTGGGTCAAGCCGAGGCCGACCAGGGTGCGGCGGCTCATTTCCAGGCTGGAGTAGAAGGTTTCGCGCACCGGTGACGCGTCCAGGTCCACCAGGCGGTGAACGTGCTGGCGGTTGCGGGCGCGGGCGATGATCTTCATGTGCGGGTAGAGGTTGCGCACCAGCTCCGCCGTCTTGATGTTGATTTCCGGGTCGTCCATGGCGATCACAAAGAATTCCGCCTGGTCAACCTTGGCCGCGTGCAGGATCTCGGGGCGTTGCGGGTCGCCGTAGAACACCGGCATGCCGCCGAAACTGCGGGTCAGCTCGATGGTTTCCACCGAGGTGTCCAGGGCGATGAACGAGATGTTCTGCGCGCGTAAAATACGCGCGACGATCTGGCCCATGCGGCCCATGCCGGCGATCACCACGCGGGGCGCATCGCTTTCGATGGTGCGGTATTCCTCGGGCACTTCAACCGGCTTGGCCTTGGGCTTGAACAGCTTGGGGCACACCAGTAACAGCAGTGGCGTCACCGCCATGGACAGGGTGATGGTGAGTACCAGCACGTCGTACAGGTGGGGGTCGAACAGGCCCTGGTCGCGGCCGATCTTGAACACCACAAAGGCAAACTCACCGCCCGCCGCCAGCACCACGCCCAGGCGCAGCGCGCTTTCGCGGTTGAGGTCGCCCACCAGGCGGCCCACGGCGTACAGCAGGGGCAGCTTCAGGCCGATCAGCAACAGGGTCAAGCCGATCACCACCAGCGGCGTGCTGAGCAGCAGGCTGAGGTTGGCGCCCATGCCCACGCTGATGAAGAACAGCCCCAGCAGCAGGCCCTTGAACGGTTCGATCTGGGATTCCAGTTCGTGGCGGTACTCGGAGTCTGCCAGCAGCAGGCCGGCGAGGAACGCACCCAGGGCCATTGACACGCCCACCAGTTCCATCAGCCAGGCGGTGCCAATCACCACCAGCAGCGCGGTGGCGGTGGACACTTCGCGCAGGCCGGTCTTGGCCACGATGCGAAACACCGGCCGCAGCAGGTAGCGCCCGCCGATGATCACCACCGCGATGCTGCCGAGAATTTGCAGCACATGCTGCAAGCCTTGGGCCTCTGTGGTCGGGTGATCACTGCCAGCCAGCAGCGGCACCATGGCGATCAGCGGGATGGCGGCGATGTCCTGAAACAGCAAAATCGCAAAGGCCAGGCGGCCGTGGGGCTGGTTGAGTTCTTTGCGCTCGGCCAGGCTTTGCAGGCCAAACGCGGTGGATGACAGCGCGAGGCCCAAGCCAAGCACGATGGCGCTGTTCCACGATTGGCCAAACATCCACAGCGCCACCACGCCCATCACCAGGCCGGTGAGCAGCACCTGGGCCAGGCCGACGCCAAACACCGCCTTGCGCATCACCCATAAACGCTTGGGCGACAGCTCCAGGCCGATGATAAACAGCAGCAACACCACGCCCAGTTCAGAGAACTGCGCGACGCTTTGCGGGTTGCCCACCAGGCCCAGCACCGAAGGGCCGATGATCACACCGGCGAACAGATAACCCAGCACCGCACCCAGTTGCAGGCGTTTGGCCAGGGGCACGGTCAGCACGGCGGCGAGCAGGAACACCACGGCTGCTTGTAACAGGTTGCCTTCATGGGGCATTGCGAACTCCAGGATCGTTGAAGCGGATCAAAACAGGGGCTATTAGAGCGCTTTTTACATCTTGAATAATTGTATTTTTGCCGCGTGCAGCGATGGATGTGGGGTGGGTCTCCATTCCTGTAGGGCATTTACGAAAGTATTAATACCATTTAATTCACTGACGTTTTCGAGGGTCGACTACCGTTTTGGCTCACAGGATCTGTTGTTGTCACTGTCAATTTCTACCTCGGTTTCTGATCAAAGCCGAGTTCCTTAAGCCGCCCGGAAGGGCGGTTTTTTTTGGAATTTTTTGAATCCTATTCAAAGAACCCTGCAAGCGCCGAGAGTGTGGAAGCACGTGCGTGCTGAAGAATGTACAAACAATTTGCCTAGAAACCCGGGTGGTGACAGAGGCCGCTGTGATCCTAAAGTTATGCCCTTGAGTTTATATTCCTTGGGTGGCATATTTGCATGGTCTGGGACATTGAATACACGGATGAATTCGCAGACTGGTGGGGCGGTCTTGATGCACGGGAGCAATCGTCGGTATCTGCCAGCGTTGACCTGCTTGGGCTTTTTGGGCCGGGCCTGCGTTTTCCCCATAGCAGCGATATCAAGGGCACTCGACATGGCAACTTGCGCGAGTTGCGCGTACAGCACGCAGGTCGGCCTTTTCGGGTGTTGTATGCATTCGATCCCAGGCGGTGTGCCGTTCTGTTGATTGGCGGCGATAAAACTGCACAGCACCGTTGGTACGACGTGCACGTTCCCATGGCAGAAAAGCTGTATGACGTGCATTTGGAAACATTGCGTAAAGAGGGCCGTAACCATGGCTAAAAAATTCGCTGACCTTCAAGCGCGCATGACGCCTGAGGCGCGCGCCGATGCCGAGCAGATACTGCGTCAGCACCTGAAGGAAATGCCGTTGCATGAACTGCGCAAGGCGCAGCAGTTGAGCCAGGAGAGCCTGGCCAAAGCGCTGAACATCAACCAGGCGGCAGTCTCCAAGATGGAGCGTCGCACTGACATGTACATCAGCACCTTGCGTGATTACATCCGCGCGATGGGAGGGGAGCTGGAAATAATCGCAACGTTCCCGGATGGCCAGGTCAGGATCGACAACTTCGCCTGCTAGAGGCGCAACCGTGATGGGCAGGAGCCCGGCCCGAGTGCCGGGCTTTTTGTTGCCCGGCGTTGTGTCGGTATTGTGCAACTTGGTGGACAATAGCCGTCACTCCCACCCGCGGAATAACCCCTGTGAACCAACTCCTCGCCATGCGTGCCTTCGTCCGTGTCGTCGACACCGGCTCCTTCAGCCGGGCGTCCGACCAGTTGGCGCTGCCACGTTCCACGGTCAGCAAGCTGATCACCGACCTGGAACAACACCTGGGCATCAAGTTGATGCACCGCACCACCCGCACCCTGGCACCCACCGCTGAAGGGCTGGAGTATTACGGGCATGCACGGCGCCTGGTGACGGAGCTGGATGAAGTGGACAGCCTGGCCCGTGGGCAGATCCTCAAGCCCCGTGGGCATTTGCGGGTGGATGCGCCGGCGTCGTTTGCCAATTGCCTGTTGATCCCCGCGCTGGTGGATTTTCATCGCGAGTACCCGGATATCACGGTTGCCCTGGGGATCAGCGACCGTGCGGTAAACATCGTTGGGGAGGGGGCCGACTGTGTGATCCGGGCCGGTAAGCTTGAGGACATGGGGATGATCGGGCGCAAGGTGGCCGACCTGGAGTACCTGACCTGCGCCGCGCCCAGCTATCTGCAGCGCCGTGGCCTGCCGGTTTCGCCGCAGGACCTGGAGCAGAACCACCTGCGGGCGGGCTATTTTTTTGCAGGTTCCGGCAAGCCTGAACCCCTGATCTTCGAGAAAGGTGAGCAGCGCATTGAAGTGGGCGATTGCGCGTTCTCGACCAACGAAGGCAACGGGCTCAAGGAAATGCTGCTCGCCGGGCTGGGCGTCGGGCAGCACTTCACATCAATCGTGCAGTACTACATCGATGCGGGCCAGTTGATCCGCGTGTTGCCGGACTGGTCACGCCCGCCCACGCCGCTGCACATCCTTTACCCGCCCAATCGCCACCAGAGTGCGCGGCTCAAGGTGTTTACCGAGTGGGTGATCCGCACCTTCGGCGTCAAGGAATGATGGCCGTCACCCGGATCTCCACGCGCATGGTGGGCAACCCCAAGGCTTCGACGCCGACCTGGGTCCAGATGGGCGCATGGTTGGGCATGTAGCGGCGGTACTGCTTGACCATTGCCTCGTTGACGTCGGGCGGGAAGCCGCCGACGTGGTAGGAGTTGACGTGGATCACATGCTCCCAACCGGCGCCTGCGCTGGCGAGGGTACGCTCCAGGTTGTGAAAGGCCTGGGCGATTTCTTCGGCCAGGTCGGTAGGGATCTGGAACTCATCGTCCCAGCCGCCCTGGCCTGAGGTTTCAATGCGATTGCCGACTTTCACCGCCTGGGAATAGTGCAGGTGCTCGCGCATGTAATCGCCATAACCTGGGGTGACAAAGAATTCAGGTGTGCTCATGGGGGTGACCTCGGGTCAATGGAAGACCCTGTGAATCCTAGTGAACACGCTGCAGCGGAAAAATCCCGGTTTTCTGCCATGACTGTCTATCGGTGTGCACAATCGGGCGGCACGCGCGGAGCTGGCTTGCGGTAAAGGCCCACGGCGAGGCCGGTGATGATGATTGCGATGGCGATCAGCTCGGTGGTGCTGACCTGCTCGCCGAGGATCAATACGGAACTAGCGATGCCGAACACGGGAATCAGCAACGACAGGGGCGCCACGGTGGACACCGGGTAGGTCTTGAGCAGCGAATTCCAGCCCCAGTAGGCCACGTGCGTGGCCAGGTACACCTGGAACAGGATCGACAGCACGGCGGTCAGGTCAAGGCTGACCTGCACCTGGGCGAACGACGCGCTGCCGTGCAGCCACCAGGCCATGAGCCCCAGTGGGATGGGCGGAAACAGGCTGGCCCATACCATGAACGAGAAGATCTCCTTGACCCCCGATTGCTTGATGATCACGTTGCCGACGCTCCAGGCCAGAGCACTAAACACGATCATCATCACCCCCAGCACCGCATGCTCACCCTGTTGCGTGGCGATGATGCCACCCAGGCCGATCAGCGCGAGCAGGGCGCCCACCCACTGGCTGCCGCGTATCTTTTCGTTGAACAACACGCAGCCCCAGCCCAGGGTGAAAAACACGCTGAGTTGAATGATCAGCGAAGCAATGCCCGGGCTGACGCCGACCTGGATGCCGTAATTGATCACGCCCCACATGCCCAGGCCGAAGATCACGCCGTAGGCGGCGACATAGCCGAAGTTGACGCGGGGGCGCTTGATGAAGAACACCAGGGGCAAGGCGGCGAGGGCAAAGCGGATGCCCGTGAGCACAAAGGGGTCGATCGAGCGCAGGCCCAGTTTTGTGATGGGAAAGTTCAAGCCCCAGATCAGCGTGACGAGTACGGCCAGGGCGAGGTGTTTCTTGTGCATGGGAAATCCTTGGGGCAGGCAGGGCTGTTCGATGGCGAACAGGTTAGGGCGCTGCCGGATGGCCCGCTTGCTATGTCGGGCCATGCTTTGACATTATCGGGCCATGATTCCGACCTTTGATGCCCATGTCCCCGAAGCGCTGGTCACCCTGCGTGAATACCCGTGCGGCACCGTCTTCCCACGGCACACCCACCCGCGTGGCCAGTTTGCGTATGCCTCCACCGGCGCACTGAAGATGTTCACCGACCTCGGCAATTGGGTGGTCCCGCCGCAGCGGGCGATCTGGGTGCCCGCCGGCGTGCCCCATGAGATGCACATGCGCGGCGAGGTGGTGATGCTCAACACTTACCTGGACGACCAGGCCGCCGAGCGCGCCGGTTTGCAGGCGCGTTGCCAGGTCTTCGAGGTATCGCCACTGTTGCGCCATCTGCTGCAGGCGGCGCTGGCATTCGAGCCGTCGGCGCCTGCCAGTGAGCGACAGCGCTGTGTGCTGACGCTGTTGATCGATGAAATGGGCGCCATGCCCGAGCTACCCCTGAGTGCGCCGCTGCCCGGCGAACCACGCCTGGCCCAGGCCTGCCAGCGCTTTCTGGAGGCGCCCACGCAAACCATTTCCCTGGATGAAATGGCCGCCTGGTCGAACATGAGCCGGCGCACCTTCACCCGCCATTTTCTCGAAAGCACCGGCATGACGTTCGTCGCCTGGCGCCAGCAAGTCTGCCTGCTGGAAGCCACGGCGCGCCTGAGTCATGGCGCCTCGATCACGGCGGTGGCGTTGGAGTTGGGGTTCAGCAGTTCCAGCGCCTTTACCTCGATGTTCCGGCGCAACCTGGGCGAGTCGCCGGCGCGCTACCTGGCCAAGTCGAAGGCGGCCGCGTTGTTCTGAATCTTCAACACGTCGGTCAGGATTCACCTCTTTTGCGGCCGCGCTTTGGTAGTATCGCCCTCCATCGTCACCAGGAGTCACCGGCCCATGCAGCACCAGTGGGATGAAATGCACCGCACCCGCAAGCCCACCTTTGTGTTGTGTGGCGAGCCCCAGGGGGATGTGCTCAATCTCTACGTTCACGGTTACTCGGCGTTCTTTAACCGCCAGCAATTGGGCAGCTTCAAAGACCAATTGGCCAGCATCGAAGGCTCGACCAACCTGATGCTGTTCTGGCCGGCGGGGCATTTTCTGGAGAACCTGTTTGCCCCGTTCAAGGAGGTGATAGGTTCGATGCTCGGCGGTGGTGGCCTGGGCGCGGCCACTGTGGGCGTGGGCAAGGCCATCGCGTATTTTCTCGACCACTACAAAAGTGTCGAGGCCCGTGTCGATGAAGTGGCCAAGACCCTGTTGCCGGAGCTGGCCGGTTACCTGCACGCCGAAGCGTTGCCGGTGCGGCGCATCAACCTGATCGGGCACTCCCTGGGGGCGCGCATCCTGGTCAAGAGTGTGCTGGCTCGCCCGGATATCGCCCGTGAGCTGCCGCTGAACAACCTGCTGTTGATGGGCGGTGCGATTTGTACGTCGAGCCCTTGGGACGAGGTGTCGGCGCCGCTCAAGGGGCGCGTGATCAACTGCCATTCCAGCAAGGACTGGGCGCTGGCGATGAAGCCGGACACCGAGCGCTGCATCGGCCGTTATGCAATCCCGCTGACCCCGGCGCTCAAGGCCAAGGTGACCAATGTGCACCTGGCCACCTTCGACCATGCCGCGTACTGGCCGCAGTTGAAGACGGTGGTGCAATACACCGACCTGTTGCAGGAACGTCGCGGCCTGATTCGCTCTGATCAGCGCAGTGCTGAGGTGCGGTTTGCCGAGGAGGACGTCGAGTTGTTCCCGGCGCTGGTGCAGGCCCGCCCCGAAGAACTGAAGTTTCTCGCCGAGCTGATGGCGCAAAAGCGCAGTGCGTCGATTGATGCCAGCGTGCGCGAACCGTTGAAGCTGGCGATTGAACTGCAGCGCATGGGCGGCGACACGTTCATGAACCTGGCCCGTGGCCATGGCGTGAGTTATCGGCAGATCGCCGAAGATGTAGCGCAGCGCCTGGGAATCAAGTTCGATGAACCGCTCGACAGTGTGGCGCTGGCAGACATTGAGGCACAGGTCGCGGAAACACTCATCGAGCAATACAAGGACAAACTCAGCCGCGCCGACCGCCAGGCCTTCGACGCCGAACTGAAGGCGGCGGCGCAGAAAGAGCAGGGTGTGTTCAATCGCTTCGACGTGGGCCGCTCGGCGACGACCGCCTTGAGCGGCACGGCCCTGGCGGGACTCACCGGGTTCATGCTGCGGCGCGGGGCGGCCACGGCCATTCCGGTGGTGGGCCAGGCCTTGGCGGCGGCGATGTTGCTGGTGAGCAGTGTGCGGGCGTTTTCCGGCCCGGCTTACTCGATCACCACCCTGGCGGTGTTGGTGGTGGGCGTGATTCGCCAACGCATGGAACGCGAGGCGTTGAACCAGGAGATGGACCTGGTGGTGCAAGTGGTGGAGGCGTTCGACCTGCCCCGGGACACGGTGATGCGCACGGTCGCGTCTGACTGATAAGCTGTTTCCCTGTCTTGTGTGTTTGCCTGGGATACTGCGTGAAATTCAGCCTGCCGAAAATCGCTACCGCCCCGTTTTGCCCGCCAGAAGTGGCCGGCTCCGTCGCCGTCGACCCCAAGGCTTCGTTTTTCAAGCGGATGCTGATGTTCGCCGGCCCCGGCCTGTTGATCTCCATCGGCTACATGGACCCCGGCAACTGGGCCACCGCCATCGAGGCGGGCTCACGCTATGGCTACAGCCTGTTGTTCGTGGTGTTGCTGGCCAGCCTGGCGGGCATGGCGGTGCAGTGCCTGTGTTCGCGGCTGGGCATCGCCACCGGCAAGGACCTGGCGCAGCTGTCGCGCGAACGCTATAGCCAGCGCTCGGCTCGCACCCAATGGGTGTTGGCGGAAATATCGATCATTGCCACTGACCTTGCCGAAGTGCTGGGCTGTGCCCTGGCGTTTCACTTGCTGCTGGGCGTCTCACTGACCACCGGCATTGTCATTACCGCCTTTGATACGTTGCTGATCCTGGCCCTCCAGAACCGTGGGTTCCGCCGCCTGGAAGCGATCATGCTGGCGCTGGTGGCCACCATCGGCGTGTGCTTCTTCATTGAACTGGTACTGATCAAACCGTATTGGCCGGACGTGCTCAGCGGCTTCGCGCCGTCCTTGTCGGCCATCAGCGATGCCGCGCCGCTGTACCTGGCCATCGGTATTCTGGGCGCCACGGTGATGCCGCATAACCTCTACCTGCACACGTCGATCGTGCAAACCCGCCTGATCGGCAAGGACCTCGCCAGCAAGCGGGACGCCGTCAAGCTGGCACGGATCGACACCATCGGCTCTCTGGCCCTGGCCTTGCTGGTCAACGCCGCGATCCTGGTGCTCGCCGCAGCCGCCTTCCATAACACCGGCCATGCCGATGTGGTCGAGATCCAGGACGCCTACCACTTGCTCGATCCCCTGGTGGGCGGCGCGTTCGCCAGCATCCTGTTCGGCGTCGCCTTGCTGGCTTCCGGGCAAAGCTCCACCTTTACCGGCACCATCGCCGGCCAGGTGATCATGGAGGGCTACCTCAACCTGCGGATTCCCTGCTGGCAACGCCGCCTCATTACCCGCGGGCTCGCACTGATCCCCGCGTTCCTCGGCGTGTGGCTGATGGGCGACGACGCCATTGGCAAACTGCTGATCCTCAGTCAGGTCGTGCTCAGCCTGCAGCTGCCGTTTGCGCTGTACCCGTTGATCCGTATGACCGGCGACGAGCAATTGATGGGGCCGTTCGTGAATCGCTGGCCCACGAAGCTGTTGGCGTGGTTTTTGTTCGCGGTGATCAGTGGGGCGAATGCCTGGTTGATTGGGCAGTGGGTGTTTTGATCGTTTGACTGGTTCACCCGTAGAATTCATGCAGTAGCTCGCTTGGTAAGCGTTCGTCGAATTTGTCAGGAAGAACCAGCTTTCCTTTCATCGCCCCGATCCGTTGCGTTGCTGATTGTTCAGCGGCTATAAGGCGAGCAATGGCTCTGCCTTGTCTGGTGATTATGATTGTTTCACCGGCAGCGGCCTGGGCAACCAACTCTGAGAGGCCGGCTTTTGCTTGACGTAGAGTGACGGAAATTGCCGAACGTGTTGCAGTCATGATGGCTATCCAAGAGTGGAAGTCATCGAATTGTGCCGGTAGCGTCATTCGCCCAAAAATAGTGGCCCACAAAAACAGAACTTGCCTACGTTTTGCCCTCGGACGTTTCCTCAAACAGCGTGAGCCATGTGACCCCGATCGCTCACCGATCCCAATACGGCACCGTCCCAAAACACTCCACGAAATAATCAATCACCGTGCGCACCTTCAGCGACAGCCGGCGGCTGCCTGGCCATAGTGCGGCAATCTGCTGCGGCTCCAGTGTGGTCGCCACTTCGTATTCAGTGAGCACCGCCTGCAAGGTGCCTGCGCGCAGGCCTCCGCCGATCAGCCAGGACGGAAACACCACCAGCCCCAGGCCTTGTTCGGCGGCGTGGGTGAGGGTGTCGGCGTGGTTGCCGGTGATGGGGCCTTTCACGCTATACGGGGTCCAGTCGCCCTGGTCGCGGCGGAAGAACCAGCGTTGCTGGCCGGTGATGCCTTTGTAGGCCAGGCATTGGTGGTGGGCCAGTTCGTCGGGGTGCCGGGGTGTGCCATGCCGGGCCAGGTAAGCCGGGCTTGCGGCGATGCGAAAGCGTTGGGGGGCGAAGATGCGCGCCTGCATGCTGGAATCGTTGAGTACGCCGATGCGAAACAGCAGGTCGGTGCCGTCTTGCAGCGGGTCGACGTAGGTGTCGGTCTGCTGGATATCCAGCTGCAACTTCGGGTAACGCCGGCAGAGTTCGCCGAGCCACGGCGACAGGTGGCGCTGGCCGAACACCATCGGCGCGTTGATGCGCACCAGGCCGCTGGGCTCGCGCTCCTGCTCCTGCAGGGCCTGGCTGGCGCTTTCCAGTTGTTCGAGCATCAAGCGCGCATGGCGCCCGAGCACGCGGCCGGCTTCGGTGGGGCTCACCGCGCGAGTGTGCCGGTACAACAACTGTTGGCCGAGCGCCTGTTCCATCAACTGGATCTGCCGGGAGATGGAGGAGGGCGCCAGGCTCTCGCGGCGGGCGACTTCAGAAAAGCTGCCGTGGTCGAGTACCGCGACAAACAGTCGAAGCGCCTTGAAACTCAGTTCATTCAAGCCCTGCATCGTGGTCTCCAGGCTGTGCGTTTTGCGCAAAGGTGTTGTCTGCATGCTCCCATTTATCGCACAGCACGGCCACTGGATAATGCGCGCCATGTTTCCTTTCTTTGATGCGCAGGTGATGTATGCAAGCGAGTTCCATGGCGGGTGCGGCTTCGGCCACGCCGAAAAAAAACTTTTTGCGGCTGCTGTTGTTGCCGCTGGTGATCTTGGCGGGCATGGGCCTGTCGGTAGAGGCCGGGTTGCTCGGGCCGTTGGGTGTGCAAGTAGGGCATTTGTGGGCAACCCTGAGCATTTTCGGGGTCGGTACGGCGATTTTGTTTCTGTTGCTGCTGTTCAGTGGCCCGCAAAAAGGCCCGGCGTTGACCGACTTGCCACGCTGGCAGTTGATCGGCGGGTTCCTGGGGCCGATGTATGTGGTGGTGTTGACCCTCGCCACGCCGCACATCGGTATCGCGATGACCATGATCGCGATCCTGTCAGGGCAGGTGGGCAAGAGCGTGTTGATCGACCACTTCGGCTGGTTCGGCACCCAGCGCAAGCGGGTCAATGGCGAGCGCTGGATTGCCCTGGCGTTGATTGTGGCGGCACTTGTTCTGATTGCACGAGGGTAAGGCGATGAATCTGATTTTGTTGTTGGTGTTGGTGATCGCCGCAGGCGCGGTCTTGAGCGTGCAAGCCGCGATCAACGGGCGTTTGGGCCAGGCGGTGGGCGTATTGCGCAGCAGCTTGCTGACCTTTGCGGTCGGTGCAATCAGCACGGCGCTGCTGATTTTCTTCTTTGAACCGGCCCAGGCCATCAGCCTGCTGGACGTACCGAAATGGCAACTCACCGGTGCCTTGTTTGGCGTGGTGTACATGATGGTGATGGTCGGTGCGGTGCCGGTGGTGGGCACGGCCGTGGCGACGGTGGCGGTGATCGTCGGGCAGTTGGGCATGGGCATGCTGATCGATAATTTCGGCTGGCTGGGCAACCCGGCCATCGAACTGTCGGGCAGCCGACTCGTGGCGATGCTGCTGTTGGCGCTGGCGCTGGTGTTCATGTACCGCAGCAATAGCCGTCTGGCCGATTAACGGCGCTGAACCCGGATGGCTTGCCTATAGTCACTGCTTAAGGTGTGGCGCCCGCTGCACCTGGACGACCATGAAAAAGGAGTCTGACCATGGCTGATAAAACCTGTGCCTGCCCCCATTGCAAGTGCGTACTGGGCAAGGATGCGGTGATGAAGGACGGTAAAGGCTATTGCTGCAAAGGCTGCGCCGAGCACCATGCCCATGGCGAGCCCTGCGCCTCGGCGTCGGGTTGCGAGTGCGCCAAATCGGCCCACGGCTGAAACCTGTAAAAATCCGCTCGGATTATCCGGTGGCGGTCATTACCATGGCCGCTCACCCTTGATCGATGCCTTCTTCATGGCCCTGGCCGCACCTCCCGACCTCTCTGATCACGCCGTCCCCGTGCAACCGTTGGCGCGCACCTACCCGCGTGGGTTGTATGTGGAACCCCACAGCCACGATTGGGGCCAGTTGCTGTATGCCATGAGCGGGGTGATGTGGGTCGAAACGCCCCGCGAAGCCCTGGTGGTGCCGCCGCAGCGTGCGGTGTGGCTACCGCCGGGGGTGGAGCATGGGATCCGCGTGGTCTCGGACCTGCAGATGCGCAATATCTACCTGCGCCCGGCGCTGGCGGCGACGCTGGACCGCCAGGTGCAGGTGATCGAGGTGGGCGGGTTGTTGCGCGAGCTGATCGTCACCCTGGTCGATCAGGGCGATAACGGCGAGCCAGCGTATTACGATGCGGTGGTCAGCCTGGCCCTGTTGGAACTGCAACGGGCACGCCGTTCGCAGATCCGCATCGCCATGCCAGTGGAGGCCGACCGGCGACTGGTGAATGCCTGCCAGGCGGTGATGGCGGCGCCGTCCCTGGAAATCCCGTTCGAACAGCACGCCGAAGCCGCCGGTGCCAGCGTGCGCACCTTGTCGCGCCTGTTCCAGACCCATCTGGGCATGGGCTTTGCCGAATGGCGCCGCCAGGTGCAACTGGCCACGGCGGTGGCGGAGCTGATCCAGGGCCAGTCCGTCAGCGGCATCGCCCGCTCCCTGGGGTACTCGCCCAGCAGTTTCAGCGACATGTTCCGTCGCGCGCTCGGCGTGGCGCCTTCGCAGTACGTCGGTTGAGGGTTTGGCCGAAATCCTGAAGCACTTGGCCGATGCTTCAGCAATGGGCTCTCTACACTGAGCCCATCCACCCAACTGGCATGACCCCCATGAACTACCTGATTTCCCTCGCCATCGGCCTATTGGTCGGCGTGATCTACGGTGCCCTGGATTTCCGTTCGCCCGCGCCACCCGCCATCGCCCTGGTGGGCCTGATGGGCATGCTGCTGGGTGAAAAGCTCTGGCCCGTGGGCCGGCAGCTGGTCAGCGGTTGGTTGTCCTGAATTCTTTCCTTCTCTTCGATGGATATTGGCCATGAAAGCACTGCAATTTTCCGCCACCGGCGATCTTTCGTCCCTGCGCTTTGTCGACGTCGCCACCCCGGTGCCCGCTGCCGGTGAGGTGCTGGTGCAGGTCAAGGCGGCCGGCCTGAACCCCAGCGACGTGAAAAACGTGCTCGGCCGCTTCCCGTACACCACATTGCCGCGCATTCCCGGGCGTGACTTCGCCGGCGTTGTGGTGGACGGCCCGCAAGCGCTGATCGGCCAGGAAGTGTGGGGCACTGGCCGCGACCTCGGCTTTTTTGCCGATGGCTCCCACGCCCAGTACCTCACGGTGGCCGCCGAAGGCGTGGCGCATAAACCGACCCACCTGAGCTTTGCCCAGGCCGCCAGCCTTGGCGTGCCATACACCACCGCCTGGGATGCACTGGCGCGCAGCGGCGTTACTCAGGGCACGCGCTTGTTGGTGATCGGCGCGAACGGGGCGGTGGGCAGCGCAGCATTGGCGCTGGCCAAGATTCTCGGTGCCGAAGTGTTGGGCGCGGTGCGCAAGGCGGATCAGGTCGAGGTGCTGAAGGCGCAAGGCTTTGATGCAATCACCCTGGGAGAGCCGGAGGCGTTGGGCGCGCAGGTGAATGCGGTGTTCAAGGGCGGCGCCGAGGTGATCTTCGACACCACGGGTTTCTGGCTGCCGGCGGCGGTTGCTGGCTTGGCGCCGTTCGGGCGTATCGCGATCATCGCCGCACCGGTTGACGGCCACGTGCAATTGCCGGCGCTGGCGTTGTACCGCAAGGGTGGTTCGGTGGTGGGGATCAATTCATTGCTCTACAACTGCCAGCAGTGCGCTGTGATGCTGGAGCAGTTCGGCGGCTTCTTTGACGAGGGCTTGCTGCCCCTGCCAAGCGGCCTGCGCGAAGTGGCGCTGGCCGACGGTTTGCAGTGCTATGAAGAAGTGAACAGCGGCAGTGCGGACAAGATTATCTTCCTGCCCTGACACATCCTTGTAGGAGCCGGCTTGTCGAGTCGTCGCACCGCGGCGATGGCGATTTCGAGGACGCCATCGCCGGCAAGCCGGCTCCTACAGGGGATCATCAGGCCTCGGGAACGCCTTTTTCCCACGCCGACCAGTTCTTCAGAATCGCCTGCACCAGCGGGTTGCCCGTGCGGTACAGGTTCTCCAGCGCCGGTACAAAGCCGCCCTGGTCTGCGTATTTCAGCAGGTTGTCCACTTCGCTGTAGCCAGGGTACGGCCGGTCGAAGTCGGAGCCGGCGCGCACCACCGCCAGGCGCTGGATATCCACCAAACCTTCACGGCTGGCACGCAGCAGGGCTTCATAGGTGGAGTTGTCTTCCTGCTGGGTGGTGCAGTACTCGCCCTTGTTGTCCGTCAGCAGCTTGGTCCAGACCTCGGCGCGCTCGCTCAGGCGTGTGCCGGAGAACCAGGTATTGCCCGCCAGGGTGTCGCAGCGGGTGACTTGCGGCGGTTGGTTGGCCGGTGCGGCAGGGTAGTGCTTGCGCCAGGCGCTGGATTCCTTGCTTTCGGTCAGTTCGACGTTTTGCGACAAAGCAAACGCCTTAGCCTGCAACTTGGGGTTGAGCTCAAACACTTCGGTCTTGTAGTCCAACGGTGGTTTTTCGTTGGGCCCCTTGGTGTTGATGCCGATGTAACCGGTCGGCCAGTCCTTTGGCGCGTCCCGCGAATCCAGTTCCCACTGGGTACCGAATTCCACCAGGTAATGGGCCCAGGCCGCCGTGCCGATAGTGCCGTGTTTAGGGCTGATACCCGCGATCCCTGCGATCAGGAAATAACTCTGGCGCAGGTCGAACTTGGGCGACAAGGCCAGCGCCAGGGTGGACGCGGCGGCATTGGTCTGGCCCATGCCGGTGACCAGCAGGCACACGTCCTGGGTGTTGCAGCGAATCACCGGATATTCGGCGGACAAGCCCGGCACGCGGACTTCCCGCTTGAGTTCCAGGCGATCGACCCAGGTTTGCGCCTCGGGGGCGAACATGGTGATCAGCATCACCTTGGGCTTGATCGGCGCCGGCGTATCGGCCAATACCGCAGGGGCCAGCAGGGCCAGGCCCACGGCAATCGAGAGACGGGTAAACACGTTCATGTAAAGCTCCTTGATCAGAATTGGTAACCCACGCCGGCGTAGTAACCCCAGCCGTCGGAACGGGCGCGGAAGTTGCCCTCGCCGAAATTCAACTCGCTGCCATCTTCCCAGTTGCCGCCGTTATGGAAGTAACGGCCGACCAGGGTAAAACGCAGGTGGGTGAACGAATACAGCAGCACGTTGGTGGCCACGACCGAGTTGGCGGTACGCGCCGGATTGTCCTTGTGCAGGTCCGAGCCAAAATCGTAGTTAGTGAAGCCGATGTAGGTCAGCGAGGCGCCGTTGTCGAAGCTGCTGATGGGCACGATGTACTTCATCTGCGCGCGGTAGCCATCCCACGAATACTCGTTGCTGGCGCCATAGTTTTCCCACTGGTAACGGCCATAGAAGTTCGCCGACAGGTTGACCCGCGAGTGGGTGTCGATGTCGGTGCCCAAGCCGCTGTACAAGGTGTTGGCGCGGTTGGCCTTGTTGCTGCCGTGGTCGTAGATCCAGTCGAACGCCACATACCATTCCTTGAACGGCCCGATGGCCAGGCTGCGGCCCGCCAGGTAGTCGATGGAGATGCGCGGCTCGTGTTCCATGAACACCGGCGAGCCATGGTCCCACACGCCTTTGTCATTACTGTTACCGATGCCGAGGATCTTCGGCACATCGATGTAGCCGTACAGCTCGAACGGGCCCTTGCGGCCGAAGTACTCGTATTCCAGGTAGACATCATCCTGTGGCTTGGGGCCGAAGCTGATGTCTTTGCTGCCGATCAGTGTGAGGTCCTGGTTGAACCATTCCGACAGATAGACGCCTTTTTTCGCCGGGCTGGCTTCAGGGTTTTTCGTGTCGGGGCTCAGTGTTTCGCCCTGTGCTGAGTCATCGATGGGTGTTTCCTGCGCCAAAAGGGGGGCGCTGAGTACTCCCGTAACGGCGGCCAGTAGCAAAGAAACACCAAGGGAAGCAGGACGCCTTGAGGTGGGGTGCATTGAAAATCCCTATTCGTACGCGGTTTGAACCCGATTCTTCGGGTAAAGGTGAACCTGGTTGCCAAGTTCGTTCCGCAAACGTTTGCACAGGCTGTACCAACTTCTCTCAATCGGTTGATCAGCTTGAAAAAAATGGGGATTAGTCGACCTTTTGATCAGAAATGACTGGGTGTCATTTTTTCGATGCGATTGAACAGGTGCATCGCGGTTTCGCGACGGTATTCGCTCGGCGTCTGGTTCATCTCGATGCGAAAGTGCCGATTGAAATTGGACAGGTTGGCATAGCCCACTTCAAAGCAGATATCCGCCACCGACATATCGCTTTGCAGCAACAGGCGGCAAGCGCGTTGCACGCGGAACTTGCGCATCAGGTCGATAAAGCCGTGGCCGGTGTTGCGCTTGAAGAAACGTGAAAACCCTGGCTCGCTCATCTCCAACTGTTGGGCGATGACCGACAGGCGCAAGTCGCCGGTGAGTTCACGCATCAGGTAGTCGAAGGCCTTGTTGATTCGCTCGGCGCTGCGCGCGTCCAGGGTCGGTGCGTAGCAGGGGCTGGCGAGTGCCTGGACGTGCTGCACGGGGGCGTTCTTCAGGGTGTTCAGCAATTGCAGGAACAGGATCAGCCGTTGCAGGCCGTGGGCCTTGCCGATGGCCTCCATCAACTGCGCCGCCTGCACGGCGGTGTCGTCGCTGAATTCCAGGCCGCGCCGGGCGGTTTCGAACAGCTGCTGCAGATCGCCGAGTTCCGGCAGGGTCTTGCGCAGGGCGAGGAGGGCAGCGCCGTCGAATTGCAGCACCACGTCGCGGCCGGTCAGGTACTCGCCCGGGGCCAGTTCGCCGATCCAGTCATGGGGCAGGTCCGGACCGATCAACGCCACATGCCCCGCACTGAAAGCGCCGATGTAGTCGCCGGCCACCAGCTTGCCGCTGCCCTGGCGGATCAGGTGGATTTCGAATTCAGGGTGGTGGTTCCAGCGTGCCAGATCAAAGGGGTAGTCGTGTTCGAACCAGCGGAAACAGTGGTCCGGCTCGGGCAGGATCACTTCGAGTTCGGCAGGGCGGTGCTCGAACAGCTGGGCGCGGCTGACAGGCATGATGCGGCCTCTGGGTGGGCGTGGACTCACTTCAAAATACGCGCCCCGCACGGGTGAGCGCTACCCCCGGTTTCGCCCGGCACTGATACTTTTTTGATCCGGGTGGATAAGTTAAAAAAGTATCAGTCGGGCATTCGCCATTCGTTTGTGAGGGGGTGGGCAAGCTGCTGTAATCAGGCCTCAACAACAAAAACAACAGGTGGAAACCGCCATGTTCCAGATCTGCAAAGGCAAGCTCCCGCAAGTGTTGTTCCTGCTTTCCGGCCTGGCGCTGGCCATGCCCAGCCACGCCGCCGACACCGTGACCATCGCCACGGTCAACAACAGCGACATGATCCGCATGCAGCGCCTGTCCAAGGTGTTTGAAGAACAGCACCCGGACATCAAGCTCAATTGGGTGGTGCTGGAAGAAAACGTGCTGCGCCAACGCCTCACCACCGACATCGCCACCCAGGGCGGGCAGTTCGACGTGCTGACCATCGGCACCTACGAAACCCCATTGTGGGGTGCCAAGCACTGGCTGGAACCGCTGACGCAGCTGCCAGCCGCGTACGACGCTGACGATATTTTCCCCTCGGTACGCCAGGGCCTGTCGGTCAATAACACCCTGTACGCCTTGCCGTTCTACGGCGAAAGCACCGTTACCTATTACCGCACCGACCTGTTCAAACAGGCCGGCCTGAGCATGCCCGCGCACCCGACCTGGACCCAGCTCGGCGAATTCGCCTCCAAGCTCACGGCAAAAGACAAAGACCAATACGGCATGTGCCTGCGTGGCAAGGCCGGCTGGGGTGAGAACATCGCCTTGCTCAGCACCATGGCCAATGCCTTTGGTGCGCGCTGGTTCGACGAGCAGTGGAAGCCCGAACTGACCAGCCCCGAGTGGACGGCCGCCGCCAACTATTACGTCAACACCCTGAAAAATTACGGCCCGCCTGGCGTCTCCAGCAACGGCTTCAACGAAACCCTGGCGCTGTTCAACAGCGGCAAGTGCGCGATCTGGGTCGATGCCAGCGTCGCCGGCTCCTTCACCACCGACAAGAGCCAGAGCAAGGTCGCCGACAGCGTCGGTTTCGCCGCCGCGCCCACCGAGGTCACCGACAAGGGCTCCTCCTGGCTGTACGCCTGGTCCCTGGCCATCCCGGCCACCTCCAAGCACAAGGACGCGGCCAAGGCGTTCATTACCTGGGCCACGTCCAAGGACTACATCCAACTGGTCGCCGATAAAGAAGGCATCACCAACGTACCGCCAGGCACCCGCCAGTCCACCTACAGCGAGGCGTACTTGAAGGCCGCTCCGTTTGCCCAGGTCACCCTGGAAATGATGAAGCACGCCGACCCTGCACACCCGTCGGCCAAGCCGGTGCCGTACGTGGGCATCCAATACGTGACCATCCCTGAGTTCCAGGCGATCGGCACGTCGGTGGGCAAGCTGTTCTCCGCCGCGCTCACCGGTGGCATGTCGGTTGACCAGGCGTTGCTCGAAGCCCAGTCCACCACCGAGCGCGAGATGAAACGCGCCGGCTACCCCAAATAATGCCCAAGGACACGAACTTCATGAAACGACTGGAAGGTAAAAGCGCGTTGATCACCGGGTCGGCGCGCGGCATCGGCCGCGCCTTTGCCAAGGCCTATATCGCTGAAGGCGCCACCGTTGCCATCGCCGACATCAACCTGCAACGGGCCCAGGCCACCGCCACTGAACTCGGCCCCAAGGCGTATGCCGTTGCGATGGATGTGACCGACCAGGCCTCCATCGACGGCGCGATTGCCGCCGTGGTGGCCCACGCCGGCAAGCTGGATATCCTGATCAACAATGCCGCGCTGTTCGACCTGGCGCCCATCGTCGACATCACCCGCGACAGCTATGAGCGGCTGTTCTCGATCAACGTTGCCGGCACGCTGTTCACCCTGCAGGCCGCGGCCAAGCAGATGATCAGCCAGGGCCACGGCGGCAAGATCATCAACATGGCCAGCCAGGCCGGGCGCCGGGGCGAGCCGTTGGTGGCGATCTACTGCGCGACCAAGGCGGCGGTAATCAGCCTCACGCAGTCGGCGGGGCTTAACCTGATCAAGCAAGGCATCAACGTCAACGCCATCGCCCCGGGCGTGGTGGATGGCGAACATTGGGACGGGGTGGATGCATTGTTCGCCAAGCATGAAGGCCTGGCGCCTGGCGAGAAGAAGCAGCGGGTAGGGGCCGAAGTGCCGTTCGGGCGCATGGGCACGGCAGAGGACCTGACCGGCATGGCGATCTTCCTCGCCTCGAAGGACGCCGACTACGTGGTCGCCCAGACCTACAACGTCGATGGCGGCAATTGGATGAACTGACCCCACACACCTATAACTGAATGAACTGACCCCACACACCTTGTAGGAGCCGGCTTGCCGGCGATGGCGACCTTTGATGTTGCAGAAATCTCAGGGGCCCCATCGCCGGCAAGCCGGGCTCCTACAAGGGGTGTTTCATTCCGCAAAGCTGCGGTCGAAGAAGTAGATTTCACCCGGTCTCAGCGCCGCCACCGTCGCCTGCGGCCGGCCACCTTCACCGTGCTTTTTACGCCCCGTCTCCCGCAGATACCCCGCCTCAGTCAGCTTCAACAACCGCTGGCGAATACTGGTCTTCAACACCGGCCGCGCCAGCACCAGGGAAAAAATCGCGGTCGCTTCCGGTGCACTGAACTCCTCACCCAAAAACATCAGCGGCAAGCTGCTGTACAGCGATTTGGACAGCAGCCGCTCCTGCACGGCCGCCACGATCAGGTTGTGATCGAACGGCAGCTTGAGGCTGCCATCCGCCACGTCATCCAGTGAAAACCAGGCCTGATGCTCGCCCAGCGCCACCTCGTCGGCGACGATTGCCAGGTAATAGGTCGACGACGACCAGCAACGTGGGTCGCGAAACGCATCCCCCACCGTGCCCACTTGCTCGCTCCAGGCCAGTGCCAGGCCGACCTTGTCACTGGCGCGCAACCGTTCCACCGCATCCTTGAGGCTCAGATCTTGCACGTCGCCATTGACCACAACGCCTGGCAGCGCCCAATGCCCGGCGAAGGGTTCGGCGTCGCGCTTGTTGAGCAGCAGTTTCAGCTCGCCGGTGGCGCGGCAGTAGAACAGCACGCACAGGTCGACGGTATGGAGGTAGGCGTGAAGGGGCATCGGGCATTCCTTGTAAACAGTGGCGGGGCACAGTCTAACGGATCGAGCAGATATGTCATGTACTCGCTCCAGCATAGATAACTAAATGTTTCTTGCAATGAAAGTACATGACGTGTACTTTTGTTTCCAGGCCACAGGAGAACCACCATGACCCTTGCGAAAACTGCCATTGCCTCATTCGACGTCGACGCCCAGAAGAGCTTCACGCCCCTGTGCCCCAACGAGTTGCCGGTGGCCGGTGGCGACAGGATCGGCGCCGAGCTCAACTACATGGCCAGCCTTGCCGGCCACCGCGTCGGCAGCAAGGACGCCCACACCCCGCACGCCCCATGGGTGGTGACGCAGCACAGCGACATGCTGCAACCCACTGGCCTGGCCCACGCCGACGTGACCTGGGTGAGCCACTGTGTACCGGGCACCGAGGGTTTCACCTTGCTCGACGAGTTGCCCACGCCCTATGAGTACGACTACTTCATCTGGAAAGGCGTCGAACCCGACCTGCACCCCTATGGCGCCTGCTACCACGACCTGCACGACAAACTTTCCACTGGCGTCATCGAGTACCTCAACGCCAGGGGCGTGAGCCGGGTAATCGTCGGCGGCCTGGCCCTGGACTACTGCGTCAAGACCACCGCGATGCAACTGCTCAAGGCGGGCTTCGAGGTGATCCTGCACCTGCCGGCCTGCCGGGGTATCAGCGAGGAGGGCGGCGTGCAGGCCGTCAATGCGTTGCTCAAGGCCGGTGCCGTCATCAGCAGCACCCGCGAAGAACTGGCCGCGATGGCCGCGCGTTAAGGAGACACACCATGGAAAGTGCCTACGACTACGAAGCCCCGGTGATCCAGGGCTTGCTCGACACCGACTACTACACCTTCACCATGATGCAGGCCGTGTTGCACCAGCACCCGAACGTCGATGTCGAGTACAACTTCATCGTTCGGTCCAGGGAAAAACTCGGCCACCTGATCCCCGAACTGCGCGCCGAGTTGGAGAAGATGGCCGGCCTGCACATGCGCGAAGGTGAGCTGCGTTTTCTGTTCAACCCACGTTTTCGCGAATACCTCACCCCGGACTACGAGCGTTTCCTCGGCCTGTTCCGCTTCAACCTGCGTTACATCCACGTCAGTGAAGTCGACGGCCAACTCAACATCCGCGTGGTCGGGCCGATGCTGCACTGCATCATGTTCGAGCAGCCGGTGCTGGCCCTGGTGAGCGAGCTGCGCAACCGCGACAAGTACCCCGACGTGACCCTGGAAGACGTCACCCGCAAGCTCTACCAGAAGTTCGACTGGCTGGAGAAAAACCTCAGCCGCGACGAGTTGGCCGACCTGCGTGTTTCCGATTTCTCCACGCGCCGGCGTTTGTCGTTCAAGGCCCAGCGTGAAGTGGTCGACATCATGCGCCGTGATTTTCCCGGCCAATTCGTCGGCACCAGCAACGCGCACCTTGCCTATGAATTCGACCTGCCGCTGATCGGCACCATGGCCCACCAATGGCTGATGGTGCACCAGCAACTGGGGCGCCTGCGCGAGAGCCAGAATGCCGCGCTGGAAAACTGGGTGCGTGAATACCGTGGCCGCCTGGGCATTGCCCTGACCGACTGCATCAGCACCGACTTTTTCCTCAAGGACTTCGACCTGTACTTCGCCAAACTGTATGACGGCCTGCGCCAGGACTCCGGCGACCCCATCGCCTGGGCCGACAAGGTATTGGCCCGCTACAAGCAGCTGGGCATCGACCCGATGACCAAGGACCTGATGTTCTCCGACGGCCTGAACTTCGAAAAATGCCTGCCGATCCTGCGTCACGTGCGCGGCAAGGCCAGGTTCGGTTTCGGCATGGGCACCAGCCTGGCCTGCGATGTGGAAGGCGTGGAGCCGTTGAGCATCGTGATGAAACTGGTGCGGGTGCACGGCGAGCCGGTGGTGAAGTTCTCGGATGACCCGATCAAGAACGTCTGCGAAGACGCCTCGTTTTTGCAGTACGCAGCACAAGTGTTCAATGTGGGCAAGGTGGAGGTGTGACATGCAAGACCGTATCGCACAGGAACTGAACATCAATCGGCAACTGGTCAAGGGCGGTGAGGCCAAGGAAGTCCAGCGGCGCATCGACTTCATCAAGGCCACCTTGCGCAGTTCTGGCGGCAAGGCCCTGGTGCTGGGCATCAGCGGCGGCGTCGATTCCCTCACCGCTGGCCGTCTGTGCCAGCTGGCCGCCGAGCAATTGCGCAGCGAAGGGTATGCCGCGCATTTCATCGCCATGCGCCTGCCCTACAAGACCCAGGCCGACGAGCGTGACGCCCAGGCCTCCCTGGGTTTCATCACCCCGGACCAGATCGATACCCTGAACATCGCCGCCAGTGTCGACGGCCTGATGGCCAGCCTCACCGCCAGCGAAGCCAGCGCGGCCCATGTCGACTTCATCAAAGGCAACGTCAAGGCCCGTGCGCGGATGATCGCCCAGTACGCCGTGGCCAACCTGCACAACGGCCTGGTGGTCGGCACCGACCACGGCGCCGAAGCCTTGATGGGGTTCTTCACCAAGTTCGGCGACGGTGCTTGTGACCTGGCGCCACTGTCGGGCCTGACCAAGACCCAGGTGCGCCTGCTGGCCACGGCCCTGGGGGCGCCGGACAACCTGGTGCACAAACACCCCACCGCCGACCTGGAAGAACTGGTGCCGGGCAAGCTGGATGAACATGCTTATGGTTGCTCGTATGCCGAGATCGACGCGTACCTGATGGGCGAACCGGTGAGCGAGCGGGTACGCCACATCGTGGAGCAAGCCTACCTGAAGACCGCCCACAAACGCGCGTTACCCATCACTCCCCTGTAGGCGCCGGCTTGCCGGCGATGATCGCAACGGCACCGCGTTTCTCCAGAATGCCCGCGTTATCGTTAACGAGCACGCAGGCAAGCCAGCTCCCACAGGAGATGCTGATTAGCGTTCGATCGAGCGGCTCCACCGCGCATTCCACTCCGGCCGCGCCAGGTTCACTTTGTCCCAATCAATCGAGATCGCCGTCTGCAAGTAACCCTGCATCGCTTCCACCCGCGCGCGGGTCTTGTCGGTGGTCGGTGTGGTCGGGTTCGACGGGATCTGGTCACCTTCCTCCAGCGCCGGCGCCTGGGCTTCGGCGGTCAGCAGGAAGGCCGCGAGTTTCTGCGCCAGTTCCGGCTGGTCATTGCGCGCAATCACGCATTCGGCCACGTTCAGCACCACCGCGCCTTCCTTGGGTTGCGCATATTCCATCGGCACACCCAGCAGCTTCTGAGTGGTGACCTGGGTCGGCGTCAGCGGGAAGATCGCCGCTTCGTCGGTTTGCACCATCTCGGAGATCTTCGCCGAGCTGGCGATGTACTCCAGCACATTCGGCCCGATGGTTTTTGGCCAGGCCTTGAAGCCCGGCTCCACGTTCGTCTCGTCGCCGCCCTGGATACGGTTGAACATCAGGAAGCCGTGCAGGCCGAAGGTGGACGACGCCAGGGATTGGAACACCACTTTGTCCTTGAAGCGCGGGTCGGCCAGGTCCATCCACGAGGTCGGCGCTGCCCAGCCTTTTTCCTTGAACATCTTGGCGTTGTAGCCAAGGCCCGTCACGCCGAGGGTCACGGCCACGGCCTCTTCCTTGATCTTCGCTTTGGCGGGGATCTGGTCGAGGGTCGGGTTCGGCGTGAGCTTGTCGCACAGGCCCATGGAGATGGCGCGGTACATGATGCCGTCGTCAAGGAACATCACGTGCATCTGCGGATTGTCTTTGTTGGCCTGGACCTTGGCGAGGATGTCCGACGAGGTGCCGGGCACGATCACCACCTTGACGTTGTTGGCCTTTTCGAACGCGGGCAACACCTTGTCGGCGTACACCCGTTCCATGGTGCCGCCGTTCATGCCCAGGTACAGCGTGGGCGCGGCGTGGGCGGTAGAGGCGAGCAGGGCGAGGGACAAGCAGGACAGCGCAATACGTGGGTTCATGGATGTTTTTCCTCTCAGGCTTGGAAACGACGGATGGAAAACGCTTCGATGGGTTGCCGGCTGGCCCCGGCGCAGACGATCTCTGCCAGGGCTTCACCGACGGCGGGGCCGAGCTGGAACCCGGCGCCGGCAAAGCCGAAACCGTGGAGCAGGCCGGGTTGGGTGCTGCTGGGGCCGATCACCGGTTCATGATCGGGGAGGTAACCTTCGGTGCCGCTCCAGGTGCGGATCGCCTGGGCACCCTTGAGAAACGGGTACAGCTCGCCGGCATTGCGCAAAATCTCCAGCACCGCCGCTTGCCCCGGTCGGGCCTGCTGCGGGCCGAGGGCAAAGCCACGACCGCCGCCGAGGATGCAATTGCCCCGGGCGACCTGCCGCGCATAGATGCCGCCGCCTTCCACGCCGGTGCTCACGTCCATCACCACCGGCAACGGCTCGGTCACCAGCATGGCCGGGTGCGCCGAGGTGATCGGCACCGGCTCGCCAAACTGCGCGGCGACGGTACCGGCCCAGGCGCCGGCGCAATTCAACAGCCACGGCGCTTGCAACTGCAGGCCATTGGCGCACCTCACCTGGAATTGGCGGCCGTCGTGTTCGATGCGGATCACTTCCGCCTGCTCGTACACCGTGGCGCCGCAGCGTTGCGCCGCACGGGCGAAGGCCGGCGACACCAGGCGCGGGTTGGCGTGGCCGTCTTCCGGGCACAACGACGCGCCCACGGCGATATCGCCCACCCACGGGAAACGTGCGCGCAGCTCGGTGTAGTCGAGCAGCTGCAAGCCCAGGCCAAAGCCAAGGGTCTGTTCGGCATAGGCTTGCAAGGCGGCGAAATCGGCATGGCTGCGCGCCAGTTTCAGATGCCCGGAGCGCACGTATTCGCCGTCGATGCCGATCAGCCCCGGCAAGTCTGCCCACAGTTCATGGGCGCGTTGCGACAACGGCAGTTGATGCAACGGCCGCCCCTGGCGCCGCACGCCGCCATAGTTGACGCCGCTGGAATGGGAGCCGCAGAAGTCTCGCTCCACCAGTGCGACACGTTGGCCTTTTTGCGCCAGGGTCAAGGCCGCCGAGGCGCCGACGATCCCGCCGCCCAGTACGATCACGTCGATCATGGCTGCACCTCCACGCCAAACGGCAGGGGCTTGATGGGGGCCTGGCCACGCAACCGGCCGACCTCGTCAATGCCCCGGCCACTGCGCTCGGCCACAATCTCGGCAGCCGCCAAGCCGCACATGCGCCCCTGGCAGCGGCCCATGCCGACGCGGCAGTGAGCCTTGACCCGGTTGATTTCCCAGTGGCCTTCATCCACCACGGCGCGCACATCGCCCACGCTGACCTCTTCGCAGCGGCACAAGATCAAATTATCCGGTGCCTGCGCGGCCCACTGTTCGGGGAAGGGGAACGCGGTTTCCAGGCCATGGCGAAAGCGCTGGATACCGGCCAGTTGTTGTTCGAGTACGGCGGTGCGGCGCTGGTCAATTGCGATGCCCGAATCTTCCAGTACCGCCAATGCTGCCCGCTCGCCGGCCATCTGTGCGGCGTCGGCGCCCATGATCCCGGCCCCATCGCCCGCCAGGTACACGCCGTTCACGCTGCTGCGTCCGGCGCTGTCCCGTTGTGGCAGCCAGGCGCGATTTAACGCGTTCCAGGCGAACTCACAGCCGAGCAAGTCCGCCAGTTGCGTCTCGCTGCGCAGGGCATGGGCGAAGGCCACCGCATCGCATTCCAGGGTGCGCGAACCCCAGCGAATCCCGGTGACCCGTTGCTCACCGTCAATCTGCGCAAGCGTGGCGCCCTGGTGCACCGGAATGCCGTGGGCAGTGAGCCATGCGCGGTAATACAAACCTTTGGCCAAGGTTGCCGGTTGACCCAGCAACGCAGGCAACGCACGGCACTGCGCGCTGAACGGCGCACTGTCGAGCACCGCCACCACCTGGGCGCCGGCCTTGGCGTACTGATAAGCCACCAGATACAGCAACGGCCCGCTGCCACAAAACGCCACGCGCTCGCCGATGGCGCAGCCCTGGTACTTCAGGGCGATCTGGGCCGCGCCCAGGCTGTACACGCCGGGCAGGGTCCAGCCCGGCACCGGCAGGATACGGTCGGTGGCGCCGGTGGCGACGATGATCTGCGAATACTCGATGCTTTCGGCGCGGCCGTTTTTGAGCAGGTCGAGACGGCCATCCTCGGCATTCCACACCAGGGTTTCCGGGCGGTAGTCGATCAAGGGCGCCAATTCGTCCATGGTGCGGTGCACGGCCTCGGCCTTGCCCGCTTCAAAACCGTAGAGTTGCTTGGCCGAGCGCTGGAAATTCGCCGGTTGGCGACGATAGATCTGCCCGCCGCCACGCACGCTTTCATCCACCAGGCACGCTTTGATGCCATGGTCGAGCAAGGTGCGCGCCGCGCTGATGCCGGCCGGGCCTGCGCCCACAATCACCACCGGCTTCATGGCTGGCGTCCCGGGTCGCGGCTGATCGCCTGGCCGGCTTCCAGCAGGGTCGAACACGCGCGCACGCGCCGGCCATCGGCAAGCCTTACCCAGCAATCCTGGCAGGCACCCATCAGGCAGAAACCGGCGCGCCGTTCGGCACTGAAATCGCTGCCGCGCAGGTGCTCGGCGCAGGTCAGTACGGCGGTGAGTACGGTGTCGCCGAGCAAGCCGGTCGCCGGTTGCCCATCGAGGGTGAAGGCCAGGGCAGGGCGCCCGGTCTCGGCCAAGCGTTTGAACAAAGCCATCAGTGTTTCCCCACCAACACACGGTCCAGGCCGTAGACCCGGTCCAGCAGGATCATGGTCGCGGCGGTCAGCGCAATCACCAGCGCGGAAACGGCGGCCATCATCGGGTCGATGGACTCGGTGGCGTACACGTACATGCGCACCGGCAGGGTTTGCGTGGCCGGCGAGCTGACAAAGATCGACAGCGTCACCTCATCGAAACTGTTGATGAACGCCAGCAACCAGCCGCCTGCCACACCGGGCAGGATCATCGGCAAGGTGATCTGGCGAAACAGCGTAAAGCGGCTGGCACCGAGGGATTCGGCGGCCTGCTCGGCACTGCGATCAATGCCGATGGCGGCCGCCAATACCAGGCGCAGCACGTAGGGGGTGATGATCACCACGTGAGCCAGCATCAACCAGGTGAAGCTGCCATTGACGCCCATCAGGGCGAACAGGCGCAGCATCGCCACGCCCAGCACCAGGTGCGGGATGATGATCGGCGACAGGAACAGGGCGCTGAAAAAGTTGCGCCCCGGGAACTGGTAGCGGCTGATCGCCAAGGCGGCCGGCACGGCAATCAATGTCGCCAGGCTGGCGGCGGTAAAGGCCAGGATCAGACTGTTATAGAACGCCTGGATAAAGTCAGCGCGCTCGAACACCGCACGGAACCAGCGCAGGGAGAAGCCCGACGTTGGAATGCTCAAGGTGTTTTCCGGGGTGAAGGCCACCAGGCACACCACCACCAGTGGCGCCATCATGAACAGCACCACCAGGCCGTGGAAGCCGAGGGCCAAAGGGCCGTTTCTGGACATGCGCTTAAACCCCCAGGGACTTTTTGTAGCGGCGTTCGACCATGCGGTTCCAGCTCAGCATGATCAGCAGGTTGACCAACAGCAGCACCACCGCGATGGTCGCGCCCATGGGCCAGTTGAGTTCCGAGAGGTACTGGTCGTACACCACCGTGGCGACCATCTTCAGGCGACGCCCGCCGAGCAGGCCGGGGATCGCGAACGAACTGGCGGCCAGGCCGAACACGATCAAGGTGCCGGACAGCACACCGGGCATCACCTGCGGCAGCACGATCTTGCGCATCACCGTGGCCTGGCTCGCGCCGAGGGACAACGCCGCCTGTTCGGCCGACGGGTCGAGCTTCTGCAAGGACGTCCACACCGGGATGATCATGAACGGCAGCATCACGTGCACCAGCGCGATCACCACCGCAAAGGGCGTGTACAGCAGTTTCATCGGGCGCCCGCCCAAGGCCTGGATCACCTGGTTGACCAACCCGTCGGCGCCGAGCAACAGGCTCCAGCCGAAGGCGCGCACCACCACTGAGATCAGCAGCGGCGTGAGGATCAGGATCAGGAAAATCGAGCGCCACGGGGTGCCCATGCGGCTGAGGATGTAGGCCTCGGGCACGCCGATCACCACGCACAGCAGGGTCACCAGCGCGCTGATCCAGAACGTGCGCCAGAAGATTTCGTAGAAGTACGCATCGCTGAACAGCGACAGGTAGTGGGCCAGGGTCCATTCATCCGCCTTCACCCCCACCTGGTAGTCGAACACGTTGAACGACAGCACCAGGGTCATCAGCAGCGGCAATACCAGCAGCCCGGTGAACAGCGCCAGGGCCGGCAGCGACAACAGGTAGCCCCGGCTCATGCGCGCACCTCATCGGTGGCCAGCACGCGCAGCAGCTCAGCCTGCCAGTCCAGGCCCACGAGGGCGCCGCAGCCCAGTGGCGCGCTGCCGTCGTTGCTGCGCACCACCGTGATTTCGCCCAGCAGGGTGTGAATGCGGTACAGCCACTGGCTGCCGAAGAAGTAGCGGTCGAGGACCTTGCCTTGCAGGCGACCGTGACCTGCATCCACCAGCTGGATTTTTTCCGGGCGCAGGCTGAGGGTCAGCTCGCCGTGGCCGCTTTCATGACGCACTTGCGGCACGCCCAGTTGGTCGTAGTCGCCGGGCAGCAGGTTGGCCTTGCCAACGAAGTCCGAGATGAACCGCGTGCGTGGGTGTTCATACAGCTTGTAGGGCGCATCCACCTGGGTCACGCGGCCGGCCTGCATGACCACCACGCGGTCGCTGATGGACAGCGCTTCGGCCTGGTCATGGGTGACCATCAGGGTGGTGATGCCCACCGCGCACTGGATGCGACGGATCTCAAACTGCATCTCTTCGCGCAGGTTGGCGTCGAGGTTGGACAGCGGTTCATCGAGCAGCAGCACCGGCGGCTCGATTACCAGGGCACGGGCGAGGGCCACGCGCTGGCGCTGACCACCGGACAACTCGCGCGGGTAGCGTTCGGCGTGGGGCGCCAGGCGCACCAGTTCCAGCACGGTCTTGACCTTGGCAGCGATCTCGGCGGCGGGCACTTTGCGCATCTTCAGGCCGAAGGCGACGTTGTCGCGCACGCTCATGTGGGGGAACAGCGCGTAGCTCTGGAACACCACCCCCAGGCCACGGCTGGCGGGCTTGGCGTGGGTAATGTCGCGGCCGTCGAGCAGGATCTGCCCGCCGCTCACGTCGACGAAGCCGGCAATCATTTGCAGGGTGGTGGTCTTGCCGCAGCCCGACGGGCCGAGCAGGGACACGAACTCGCCTTTTTCCACCGCAAGGTCGGTGGCGACCACCGCATCGACGGCGCCGTAGCGTTTGCTCAAGGCGTTGAGTTGGAGAAATGCCATGGTTGCGTTCCACCTTTTTTAAGTCGCGTCGACACGCGCTTTGTTGTTTTGGGCAGATGCGAAAAGAGTGTTGCGGGTGCGGTGGCGCTCGATCTTTTAGTCGGCTGCCGGTTGTTGTTCATTTCGCCCCTGGTGGACGCAGATTAGGACGAAGACTAGGATGGGCGAAAGATAGAATTTCACTGAACGGACTACTATTTTCAGTTTTATTCACTCACCGGAATTTACCAAGAGATCTGTTGTTATGGATTCCAATGAACGAAACGAAAACGCCAGGGAAGTCGGCGTCGGTGGAGTGTCCCGGCTGTTCGCGCTGCTGCGCACCCTGGGTGAGGTGCCGGGGGGCGGCGAGCGCGTGACCCAATTGGCGCAGCAGGTCGGTTTGTCGCAACCGACCACTCACCGCTTGCTGCGCAGCCTGATGGACGAAGGCATGGTCGAGCAGGACGCGCGCAGCAAGCGCTATCGCCTGAGCCTGGAGTTCTTCGCCCTGGCGGCCAATGCGGGCAAGACCGGCAACCTGCGCGACCTGGTGCGGCCGAGCATGTTGCGCCTGAGTGCATCGCTGGGGGACTCGCTGTTCCTGCTGGCGCGCTCGGGGTTTGACGCGATCTGCCTGGACCGCAGCGAAGGCCCGTACCCGATCCGCACCTTCACCGGCGATATCGGCGGGCGCGTGGCATTGGGCGTGGGGCAGGGCAGCCTGGCGATCCTGGCGTTCCTGCCCGAGGAAGAGCGCGAAACGGTGATTCGCTACAACCTGCCACGGCTCAAGGACTTCCACCTGTATGACGAAGTGCTGTTGCGTTCGGAGGTAGAGAACGTACGCACCCTGGGTTACGCGGCGCGCAATACCGGTGTGCTCGAAGGCATGGCGGGGTTGGCAGTGCCGATCCTCAACCGCGATGGCCACGCAGTGGCGGCCTTGAGTGTGGCGACCATCAGCGACCGGCTGGGGCCGAGCCGGTTGCCGATGGTGGTGGAGTTGCTCAAGCGCGAAGCGGCGGCGATCGGGCCGCGGATCAACCCCTTCGATCCCACACTGCGCCGCCCCTCACAAACCTTTGGCGGATAAAAAATAGGTGCAACACCGCAGATCAAATGTAGGAGCAGGGGGGGGGGGGGGGGGGGGGGGGGGGGGGGGGGGGGGGGGGGGGGGGGGG
>NZ_JBWKPU010000016.1:0-54466 GCF_059418405.1 Pseudomonas sp. GW821-FHT09A09 | reverse complement strand
CCCCCCCCCCCCCCCCCCCCCCCCCCCCCCCCCCCCCCCCCCCCCCCCCCCCCCCCCCGCTCCTACAGGGGTCAGATCGCAGCCAACGCTACGGAGGTGGCAGCGGTGCGGGTCTCCACGCCGAGCTTCACATACACATGCTCCAGGTGCTTGTTTACTGTCCTCGGGCTCAACCCCAAAATATCGCCGATGTCCCGATTGGTCTTGCCGCACGCCACCCAGCGCAGCACCTCCACCTCCCGTTCCGTCAACGCAAACCGCGCCGATAACAAGCGGTGCGCCGGCTCATCCTCCAGCGTCAGCACACTCGGCTGCTTGGCCTCCCGCGCCGACAGCAAAATGCGCGATGTGCGCAAATGCGCTGCCACCCGTGCCAGCACCTCGTCGGTCTGGATCGGCTTGGTCACGTAGTCGCTGCCACCCACTTCAAACCCCTGCACCACATGCTTGCTGTCAGTCAGCCCGGTCATGAACACCACCGGGATGTCCGCGCTGGCCGGTTGGGCCTTGAGCCGGCGACAGGTCTCGAAACCGTCCAGGCCCGGCATCATCGCGTCGAGCAGGATCAGGTCCGGGCGGCGGCGCTGTACGCGGTTCAATGCGCTGAGGCCATCGAGGGCCACCAGCACCATGTAGCCGGCGTCGTCGAGGGCATCGGACAACATCGCCAGGTTGTCCGGCGTGTCATCGACGATCAGCACCACGCCAGGTTCAGTGCTGCGGGTGAGTGCATTCATCTACGGCCTCCTTGAGGGTTCGGTTGAGTTCATCCAGGCGAAAGCCCTTGAGCAAACCGCGCACTTTGCTGATGAAAGGCGCGGCGTCGGGAGTTTGTACAAGGATCGTGTCGAGTCGTTCGTGCAGGCCGCGCACATAGCCGATGGCGCTGAGTTCGGCGAGGGCAGCCAGGTCTTCGGGGCTGGGCAGCACGCTGGGTGGCGCAGGCGGCACGCGGCTTTGGGTGCGCCGCAGCCACTCCAGGCCCAGGTGTGTTTGCAGGCGCCCTAGCAGTTCCGGCGTGCGCACCGGCTTGGCCAGGTAGTCGTTGCAGGCAGCCGCGATACTGCGTTCGCGGTCGTCGGTAAAGGCATTGGCCGAGATCACGATGATCGGTGCGGTCGACAGCGCGTTGCGCCGGATCAGGCGGCTGGTCTCATAGCCGTCCAGCGTCGGCATCGACAGGTCCATCAGGATCAGGTCAGGGGCCAGCAGCGCCACCTGGCGGATCGCGTCCTGGCCGTTGCTGGCCTGGATCACTTCAAACCCCAGGGGCGTGAGCATGCCGCTGAGTACCTTGCGATGGTCCACGTGGTCATCCACCACCAGAATGCGCCGGCGTGAACCGAGATAGCCGATGATGTCGTGCTCCACATGCACCACCGCTTGCGGCGCACGTACCTGGGACAGGAACAGCCGCACCTGGAAGCACGTGCCCTTGTCCAGTTCGCTGGTGACGCGTAACTCGCCGCCCATCAACGCGGTCAGCATGCGCGTAATGGTCAGCCCCAGGCCCACGCCCTTGTCCTGGCGAATCAGGTCGCCGCGCTCGAACGGCTGGAAAATCCGCTCCAGCTGCCCCGGGTCAATGCCGATGCCGGTGTCGATGATTTCAAAATTGGCCGTCTCGCGCCTGTAGCTCACCCGCAGGCACACCTCGCCGCTGTCGGTGAAGTTCACCGCATTGCCCAGCAGGTTGATCAGGATCTGCCGCACGCGCTTCTCATCACCGCGCACCACCGCCGGGATATTGCCCGCGCAGTCCAGGCGAAAGCGCAGGCCCTTGTCCTGGGCCTGGGGCGTGAACATCTGCTCCAGGTCGTGAAGCAGTTCCGGGAAGGGAATTTCGGTGAGTTCCAGGCGCAACTTGCCCGCCTCGATCTTGGCCACATCCAGCAGCCCGTCGATCAGCGACACCAGGTGCGAGCCGCTGCGCAGGATGGTCGCCAGGGCGTCCTGATGCTGCTCGGGCATGGCGCTGTCGCGCTGCAGGATCTGGGTGAAACCGAGGATGCTGTTCAGCGGTGTGCGCAGCTCGTGGGACAGCCCGGTGACGTAGCGGCTCTTGGCGGCATTCGCTGCTTCCGAGGCTTCCTTGGCCTGTTGCAGGGCCTGGTCGGTGAGGCTGTGGGCGTCGATTTCCTGCATCAACAGCAGGGTCTGGCGGTCGGATTCCTGCTGGGCCACGCCACGGCTTTCACGGGTGAGTACCACCCACCAGGCGAGCACAGCGGCCAACACCGACAAGGTCAGGAAGGCTTTGAAGAACGCTTGATACAAGGTTTCCGAATGAGGCAGCCCCTGGGCAGCCTGCACGTAGATCAGGGCCAGCGCGCCGGCGAGCATCAACATCAGCGCCAGCAGCAACCCCAGGTAATGCGCCAGGCGCGTGTGCAGGCGCGGCAACATCGTATTCGGCAGCAGCCAGCGCAGCACGCCTTCGAACTGGGTGACCAGGCGCGCGTGGGGTTTGCAGCGGTCGCCGCAACGCGCATCCAGCGAGCAGCACAACGAACAGATTGGCGTGCTGTAGGCCGGGCAGAACGCCATGTCGGCGGTTTCGAACGGGTTGCTGCACAGCCCGCACACCGCGTGGGTGGCCGGCGCCACCGGGTGGATCAACAGCACGTCGCTGGTGCGGGCGATGTAGTACTTGCCCCCGGTCAGCCACGCCAACAACGGCGCCATCACCAGCGCTGTGCCCAGCGCCACAAAGGGCGGTGCTGCCTGGGCCAGGGCACCGAACAGGCCGAAGTGGGCGAGGATCGACAGCAACGACGCGATCAGCATCGAACCGACCCCCACCGGGTTGATGTCGTAGAGGTGCGCGCGTTTGAACTCGATGTGCTTGGGCGACAGGCCCAACGGCTTGTTGATCACCAGGTCCGCCACCAGCGTGCCGATCCAGGCTATCGCCACATTGGCGTAGAGCCCCAGCACCTGGTCGATCACATCGAACACGCCCAGCTCCATCAGCATCAGCGCGATGGCCACGTTGAACACCAGCCACACCACGCGGCCGGGGTGGCTGTGGGTGACGCGGGCGAAGAAGTTGGACCAGGCCAGGGAGCCGGCGTAGGCGTTGGTCAGGTTGATCTTCATCTGCGAGATGAACACGAACAGCACCATGGCGCCGAGGGCCCATTCCGGCGAGCTGAACACATAGCGGAAGGCGACCAGGTACATCTGGGTCGGCTCGGCGGCGCGCTCCATGGGGATCTCATGTTGCAGGGCGAGAAACGCCAGGAACGCCCCGGCAAACATCTTCAACGCGCCGGGAATGATCCAGCCGGGGCCGGCGCAGAGCAGGGCGGCCCACCAGCGCTTACGGTTGGCGGCGGTTTTTTCCGGCAGGAAGCGCAGGTAATCCACCTGTTCGCCGATCTGCGTCACCAGGGACAACGCCACGGTGCACGCGGCGCAGAACGCCAGCAGGTTGAACCCGCCCCCTTCGCCGCTGCGCCCCACAAAGCTGGTCCAGTCGCTGAAGGCGTCGGGGTTTTTCCACGCCACAAAACCGTAGGGCAACACCAGCAACAACAGCCAGAGGGGCTGCGTCCACAGTTGCAGGCGGCTGATCAGGGTCACACCGTAGGCTACCAAGGGGATCACCAGCAGCGAGCAAATCACGTAGGCAATCGCCAGCGGGATGTGGAAATACAGCTCCAGGGCCAGGGCCATGATCGCCGCTTCGAGGGCGAAGAACAGGAAGGTGAAGCTGGCGTAGATCAGCGAGGTGATGGTGGAGCCGATGTAGCCGAAACCGGCGCCACGGGTGAGCAGGTCCATGTCCACGCCGTAGCGCGCGGCGTAATAACTGATGGGCAGGCCGGTGAGGAAAATCACCAGGCTGATCGCCAGGATCGCCCAGAAGGTGTTGGTGAACCCGTAGCTCAAGGCCAGGACGCCGCCGATGGCCTCCAGCGCCAGGAACGACACCGCGCCCAGGGCGGTGTTGGCGATGCGCAGCTCCGACCATTTGCGAAAGGACTTGGGGGTGTAGCGCAGGGCGTAGTCTTCCATGGTCTCGTCGGCGACCCAGGTGTTGTAGTCGCGGCGGATCTTGACGATGCGCTGGGTGCCGGGAGGGGGATGCACGGTGGGGGGACTCCGCAAAGAAGGCTAAATCGGATGAGCAAGTTCCATGCCCCGATTCAAAATGTGGGAGCTGGCTTGCCTGCGATAGCGGTGGATCAGGCACTGGAGAGGTCGGCTGACACACCGCTATCGCAGGCAAGCCAGCTCCCACAGGGTTTTGGGGCGGTGGGCGGGCGCGATCCTGCGCGAAAATGGTGCGCAGCGGCATACGTCAAATGACGTACCCGCTTACGTCAGGCTGCGTATACCCGCGCTGGCCCCCTGCCGCCATGCTGGACCCCTCATTGCAGAGGAGTCGCCCCATGGCACGAAGATTGATCCGCTCCACACCGCTGTTGGCCTTGTCATTACTGGCGGCCGCTCTGTTCAGCCAGGGCGTGCTGGCCGATAACGAAGGCTTGGCCGTGACCCCCACCGAAGTCACCGTCGGTCAGTTGCACTCGGCCACCGGCACCATGGCCATCTCCGAAACCGGCTCGATCCAGGCCGAGCGCCTGGCCATCGAGCAGATCAACGCGTCGGGCGGCATCCTCGGTCGGCAGATCAAGGTGATCCAGGAAGACGGCGCATCCGACTGGCCGACCTTCGCCGAGAAAGCCAAGAAGCTGCTGGTCAACGATAAGGTCGCCGCCGTGTTCGGCTGCTGGACCTCGGCGTCGCGCAAGGCGGTGCTGCCGATCTTCGAAAAAGAAAACGGTTTGCTCTACTACCCGACCTTCTACGAAGGCCTGGAGCAGTCGAAAAACGTGATCTACACCGGGCAGGAAGCCACCCAGCAGATCCTCGCCAGCCTCGACTGGATCGCCAAGACCAAAGGCGCCAAGACCTTCTACCTGGTGGGCTCGGACTACATCTGGCCGCGCACCTCGATGAAGATCGCACGCAAGCACATTGAAAACGTGCTGCACGGCACCGTGGTCGGCGAAGATTACTACCCGCTGGGCAACACCCAGTTCGGCTCGCTGATCAACAAGGTCAAGCTGAAGAAGCCGGATGTGGTGTTCGCTGCGGTGGTGGGCGGCTCCAACGTGGCCTTCTACAAACAGCTCAACGCGGCCGGCGTGAACGCGTCCAAGCAGACCTTGCTGACGCTGTCGGTCACCGAAGACGAACTGCTCGGCATCGGCGGCGAAAACATGGCCGGTTTCTATGCCTCGATGAAGTACTTCCAGAGCCTGGACAACCCGAACAACAAAGCCTTCGTCGAAGCCTTCAAGGCCAAGTACGGCAAGGACGCGGTGATCGGCGACGTGACCCAGGCCGCCTACCTCGGCCCATGGCTGTGGAAAGCCGCGGTGGAGAAGGCCGGCAGTTTCGACGTGGATAAAGTCGTCGCCGCGTCCCCGGGCATCGAACTGAAAACGGCGCCGGAAGGCTACGTGAAAATCCACGAGAACCATCACCTGTGGAGCAAATCGCGCATTGGCGAAGTGCAGCCCAACGGCCAGTTCAAGGTGATCTACGAGTCGGATCTGATCGAGCCTAACCCGTTCCCGAAAGGCTACCAATAACCCTGCGGAACACACCGATCCACCTGTGGGAACGGGCTTTGTGTGGGAGCTGGCTTGCCTGCGATTGCATCACCTCTGTATCACCGAGAGACCGAGGTGTCTGCATCGCAGCGGTGCGGCGATCCGACAAGCCAGCTCCCACATAAAGCAACAGCAGACCGCATTTCAATTATCACCTGGTTCTCAGGAGACCATCATCATGGAATGGCTATCGGAATTTGGAGCCATCGCGGCAATGCAGGGGTTCAACGGCTTGTCCGTGTTCTGCGTGCTGTTGCTGATGGCATTGGGGCTGGCGATCATCTTTGGTCAGATGGGCGTGATCAACATGGCCCACGGCGAGTTCCTGACCATCGGCGCCTACACCACCTACGTGTGTTCCAGCCTGACCGCGCACTTTGCGCCGAGCTTCCAACCCTATTACTTCTTCTTTGCCATCGCCCTGTCGTTCCTCGTTGCCGGCGCCATTGGCTGGCTGGTGGAGTGGGCGATGATCAGCCGTTTGTACAAGCGCCCGCTGGACACCTTGCTGGCGACCTGGGGCCTGTCCCTGGTGATGCAGCAAACCTTTCGCTCGGTGTTCGGCGCCCGTGAAGTCAGCGCCGAACCGCCGGCGTGGCTGATGGGCTCGGTGAACTTCACCGACGCCATCGAGATCCCGCGCAACGGCCTGTTCATGATGGGCCTGACGCTGCTGTTGACCGGTGCGATCTTCATCATGCTCTACCGCTCGCGCTGGGGCTTGCAGGTGCGCGCCACGGTGCAGAACCGCCTGATGAGCCGGGCGGTAGGCATCAATACGCGCAAGGTCGACCGCATGACCTTCGCCCTCGGCTGTGGCGTGGCCGGGGTGGCGGGTGCGGCGTTCACCACCATTGGCTCCACCGGGCCCACGGCGGGGTCGCAGTACATCGTCGACACCTTCCTGGTGGTGGTGTTTGGCGGTGCGCAGAGCCTGTTCGGCACCATCGCCTCGGCGTTCGTGATTGCCCAGACCCAATCGCTGTCGGAGTTTTTCCTCAGTGGCTCGATGGCCAAGGTACTGACCTTGTCCTCGGTGATCCTGATCCTGATGCTGCGCCCGCAAGGGTTGTTCTCCATCAAAGTGCGCAAGTAGAGGCGAGCAGATGAAGGCTTTAGACAAGCTGCTGGGCGGCCAGCAAAACCTGATCGGCATCGTGCTGCTGGCGCTGTTGATCCTGGTGGTATTCCCCCTGACCCTGGACGCGTTCCGCCTGAACATGGTCGGCAAGTACCTGACCTACGCGTTCGTCGCGGTGGGCCTGGTGCTGTGCTGGGGCTATGGCGGCATTCTCAGCCTGGGGCAGGGCGTGTTCTTCGGCGTTGGCGGCTATTGCATGGCGATGTTCCTCAAGCTGGAGGCATCGGACCCGGAGAGCACCAAAATCCAATCCACCCCCGGCATCCCAGACTTCATGGACTGGAACCAGATCACCGAACTGCCGCTGTTGTGGCAGCCGTTCCACAGTTTCAGCTTTACCCTGGTGGCGGTGATCGCCGTGCCGGTGTTGCTGGCGTTCGTGATCGGCCTGGCGTTGTTCAAACGCCGTGTGGGGGATGTGTATTTCTCCATCGTCACCCAGGCGATTGCACTGATCCTCACCGTGCTGATCGTCGGCCAGCAAGGCCTGACCGGTGGTGTCAATGGCATCACCGACCTCAAGACTTTGCTCGGCTGGGACCTGCGCACCGACAGCGCCAAGCTGATTCTGTATTTCATCAACGCCGGTTTGCTGTTTGGCTGCATCTTTATCGGCCGTTTCATCCTCGCGTCCAAGCTCGGTCGGTTGCTGATGGCGATGCGCGACAAGGAAGAGCGCGTGCGTTTTTCCGGCTATGACGTGGCCAGCTTCAAGATCTTCGTGTTTTGCGTGGCTGCTGCGTTCTCGGCGATGGGCGGGGCGATGTTTGCCTTGCAGGTGGGCTTTATGTCGCCGTCGTTCGTGGGCATCGTGCCGTCGATCGAGATGGTGATCTTTGCCGCCGTGGGCGGGCGCATGTCGCTGCTGGGCGCGGTGTATGGCGCGTTGCTGGTGAACTACGGCAAGACCTACTTTTCCGAGTCGTTTCCCGAACTGTGGCTGTACCTGATGGGCGGGTTGTTCATTGCCGTGGTGATGTACTTCCCCAACGGTCTGGCCGGGTTGTGGGAGAGCCATGGCCGCCAGGCGTTGGCCAAACTGCTGCGGCGCACACCGGTGGTGAAAGCCCCGGTTAAAGCCAAGGCTAAAACCAAAATCCTGGAGACCCAGCCATGACCGCCGTCGGCTTTGAGATGAAAAAACCGGTGCTGGCCATCGAAGGCCTCACCGTGTCGTTTGATGGCTTCAAGGCGGTCGACAACCTCAACCTGTATATCGACCGCAATGAAGTGCGCGTGGTGATCGGCCCCAACGGCGCCGGCAAGACCACTGTGCTCGACCTGATCTGCGGCAAGACCCGCGCCACCAGCGGCAGCATCCAGTTCGATGGGCAGGAACTGACCAAAATGCGCGAGTACAACATCGTGCGCGCAGGCGTTGGGCGCAAGTTCCAGAACCCGTCGATCTACGAGAACCTCACGGTGTTCGAAAACCTGGAGATGTCCTACCCGGCCGGGCGCAAGGTGTGGGGCGCGCTGTTCTTCAAGCGCAACGCCCAAGTGATTGCACGAGTGGAGGAGGTGGCGCGGGAGATCTTCCTCGGCGACTTGCTGCAACAGCAGGCTGACCTGTTGTCCCACGGGCAGAAGCAGTGGCTGGAGATCGGCATGCTGCTGATGCAAGACCCCGAGCTGCTGATGCTCGACGAGCCCGTGGCGGGCATGAGCGTCAACGAACGTGCGCAGACCGCCGAGCTGCTCAACCGCATCAGCCAGGGCCGTTCGGTGCTGGTGATCGAGCACGACATGGAGTTCGTCAAAAGCATCGCCCACAAGGTCACTGTGCTGCACCAGGGCAAGGTGCTCGCCGAGGGCAGCATGGAGTCGGTGCAAAGCAACCCTAAAGTCATCGAAGTGTATTTGGGCCACTGAGGAAGCAGGCATGTTCAAGATCGACCAATTGTCCTGCGGCTACGGGCAGAGCCAGATCCTCCACGATCTGGACCTGAACGTGGCCAAGCGCGAGATTGTCGCGGTGATGGGCCGCAACGGCATGGGCAAGACCACCTTGTTCAAGAGCCTGATGGGCATCCTGCCGCAATGGAAAGGCCAGGTGAGTGTGGACGGGCACGATGTGTCGGCGCTGGAAACCCACGAGCGGGTAGAGCGGGGCATCGCCTATGTGCCCCAGGGCCGCATGATTTTCCCGAGCATGACCGTGCTGGAAAACATCCAGACCGGCTTGCCGGCCTCGGCGCGGGGCAAGGTGCCGGAGGACTTGTATGCGTTGTTTCCGGTGCTGCACGACATGCAGTCGCGCAAGGGCGGCAACCTGTCGGGTGGGCAGCAACAGCAGCTGGCAATTGCTCGCGCGCTGGCGACCAACCCCAAGGTGTTATTGCTCGATGAACCGACGGAGGGCATCCAGCCGTCGATCATCAAGGACATCGCCCGCACCTTGAAGGAGATCCGCAACCTGCGGGACCTGACCATCGTCGTGTCCGAGCAGGTGCTGTCCTTCACCCTGGAAATCGCCGACCGCTTCCTCGTCATCGAGAAGGGCCGCTTCGTGATCGAAGAGACCCGTGACCGCGTGGACGAGGCCACGATCAGCCGCTACCTGTCTGTCTGACCCACCACCCACCTTTATTGCCGGTGTGTTGGACCTGTAGGAGCCGGCTTGCCGGCGATGGCGATCTGTCAGTGGACGCGAAGTTGCCTGACCTGCCGCCATCGCTGGCAAGCCAGCTCCTACAGGGGGGATAGGAATTAGCCGTCAGGGTCAGGTGAATTGTGCTGCAACGTTCGACCACAGGCTTACCCGGCGTCCCCTCGCTTCAAAAAACGCGATCTCGCGCTTGATCCCCCCACTCAATTCCCACCCCGGCAGGTCCAGCACGATCAGCTCGTCGAGCAACGCCATGAACACCGCATCCACTGGCGCCCATAACTTGCCGATGGCTGCGTTGTCCTTGCCCACGAACGCCTGGTTGATCGGGTGAGACATCGACACCTGGCTGAACACGGCATGACCCGCCTCGATAATCCCGGCAGCAACCTTGTTGCAAGCGATAAACCGTTCCTCGACCACGGCTGCGTCGGCGTGGCTGTAAGGGCAGGCGAGAAAAATCTTGCGCATAAATACCTCTGTTTTTTTGATGAATGAATAAAATTCTGTGGCTTATCTGTTGAATTGGTGACCGAATCCACTTAGTTTTGCCGTCACCTCAGCACCGACACGGAGACCGCCATGCGTCCCAACGAGCGCCGCCAACACATCCTCGAACTGCTTCGCCAGCGCGAGCGCATCTCCGTCGACGAACTGGCCCGTACCCTCAGCGCCTCCCAGGAAACCATTCGCCGCGACCTCGCGGACCTCGCCGATAGCGGCCAGGTCACCAAGTTTCATGGCGGGGCCTCGCTGCCGCCCCGTGGTGAACACGAGAACGCGTTCCAGACCCGCATGAACGAGTTCTCCCAGGAAAAACGCGCAGTGGCGCGCTATGCCGCCGGCTTGTATTCGCCGGGCGACAGCCTGCTGATCGATACCGGCACCACCACCTTGTTTTTCGCCCGCGAACTGGCGCGGCTCAACCGCATCACGGTGATCACCAACTCCTTGCAGATCGCCGACAGCATCGGCGCCAGTGGCAACCGGGTGTTCATGATCGGTGGCGAGTACCGCCCCGAATCCAACCAGAACAGCGGGCCGCTGGCGCTGGAGCAGATCGCCCGTTTCAACGCCGAGCACGCCGTGGTCACCATCGGCGCGCTGAGCGTGGACGGTGCGTTCGACTTCTCCATCGAAGAGGCCGAGATCGCCCGTGCAATGATTGCCCGGGCGCGCTACCTCACGGTGATCGCCGACTCGTCCAAGCTCGGCCGCAGTGCGTTGTTCCAGGTGTTTCCCCTGGAACGCATCGACCGCTTGATCATCGATCGCAAGCCGGTGGGCGAGCTGGGCAGTGCGTTGGCGCGGGCCAATGTGGACGTGCATGAGGCGCAGGTCACTCCGAAAACCGATTGGTAAACCCCGGCTGCCCAGGGGCAGCCGAGGAATCGCGCGCAGCCGAATGCCGCAAGGCTGGGTGGCAGCCTCTGCCGTATCAGGTGGGCGAAGGGGGTGTGGCTTACAGGTAATGCTGGATCGGCGGCATCTGTTCCAGTTGCTTGCGACGGGTGACCCACACGCAGGCAAACACCACGGCGCCGACCGCGATCAGGCCCAGCACGTACATCTGTGCCACGCGAAAGTCCGCCGGGATCATGAACACGCACAGCTCTACGAACAGCCACAGGCACGCGCCAGCCACCACCGGCCACTCCCATTTGCCCAGGGTAAAGTCGTCGGCGTGGTGCAGCTGTTTGTGGCGGGTGCCGATGTACAGCAGCACGGTGGCGCTGTAGAGCAGGGCCGGCAGCAGGGTGGCCGCACCGAGGATTTGCGTGAGGGCGTCGGGGTCGCTGTAGAAGCTCAGCACGATGATCATCGGGATCAGCGCTGCCAGGATCGTCGCCCACAGCGGGCCGCCGGTGGGGCGTGGCACGTAGCTCAAGGCTTCGGCGAACGGCAGGCGCCCGTCGCGGGCCATGGCGTGCACCAGGCGGCTGTTGCTGGTCATGATCACCAGGCCACAGGCAAAGATCGCCACGCACACCACCAACAGGATGAGCTTGCTCAGGGTTTCGCCCAGGGTGATGCGGATCACGTCGGCCACCGGTGCCGAACTCTTGCTCAACTCAGCCACCTGATCGCCCAGGCCCATGCCGATCACCATCAGGAACAACGTGCCCATCACGCCACTGGCCAGCACCGCGTGGACCATCGCCCGAGGTACCACCTGCTTGGGGTTGAGGGTCTCTTCGGCCAGGTTGGCCGCCGCTTCCCAACCCACCAGGGTGAAGGCGCCGAGCAGGCCCGAGAGCATGAACGGGCCGAGCCAGCCGTAGTAGTGCTCGGTGGGGGCAATGCCGGTGGACAGCAGGTTGGACGCCTGGCCCTTGCCGAAGAAGGTCACGGCGATGCCGATGCCGACGATCAGGCCGATCATCGCGATCACTTCCGCCCCCACGGCCATGTTGTTGATCTTGGTCAGGATCGGCGTCGACCAGATGATCAGCAGCATCTGGATAAACAGCACCACCACAGTGGTGATGGCGCCCGCCGCCGGGGAGTACTCAAGCCCGAGCAAGGGGAACAGCGCCACCTGGGCCAGCCCGTAATCCACCGCCAGCAGCACCACCGCGATGAACGCGAAACTCATCCAGCCAAACCACCAGCCCAACACCGGGTTGACCAGGCGACTGGCCCACTGGTAGCTGAAACCGGACAGCGGGATCTTGCTCGCCAGCAGCCCGAACACCAGTGCCACCAGCAGCGTGCCGAGGGTTGCGATGGGCCAGGTCCACATGCCGATGGGGCCGCTGGAGACCAGCACCGAACCGTAGGTGGAAAACAGCCCGGTGGTGATCGAGATAAACGAAAACGCCACGGCAAAGGATTCGAACTTGCCCAGAGAGCGTTCGAACTGTTCCTTGTAGCCGGTGCCGCTGTCGGCACCTTTATCGGGTAAAACGGTTTGCGGACTCGAAAGAGTGTCAGACATGGGGATGTCTCCTTCAAAAAATGCACAGGACAAGGCTCGGCGCACGGGTTGACAGGGCAACCTGCGACGCCCGGGGCCCGACGGGGTGACGCACTTCATATGCCAGCGTGTTTTTTGTTGTGGTTTTGCCTTTTTCGGCGTTGTGAGCCGGTCAATTCCCTGGCGGTGAAGCGGGTGGCAACTGCCTGTTGTCACCGGTTGCCTGTGGCTAGCGCCAGGTGCGACAGCGGCTGACCGCGTCGCTGAAGGTGTCCCTCCACGCGCGGGCGGTGGCCGCGCTGACCCTGGGGTGGAACTCGGTGCAGGTGTTGCGCGGTGCCACCAGGGTTTTGCCCAGTCCACGGGCGGCCAGTGCTGCACAACCAAAGGCGGTAAGTTCGTCGAAACGCTGGGTCACGATGCACCGTTGCAAGGCGTCGGCGAGGAACTGCGCGAAATAGGGGCTGCGCGCCAGGCCGCCGTCGATGGACAGGCGGTCGGTGACGCTGAGGAACTGGTCCATGGCGCTGATCACCTCGACACTGCGCAGGGCCACGCCTTCCAGCACGGCCTGGCACATGTCCTGACGCGTGGTGCCGCCGTGCATGCCCACCCACAAGGCGGCCGCACTGCGGTCCCAGTGTGGGCAGGCCAGGCCCGACAATGCCGGCACGAACGCCAGCTGCCGGGCAATCGCCGGGGGCTGGTCAAAGCCGGCCAGTTCGGAAAAATCACTGAACAAGCCCAACCGGCCAGCCCATTCCACGGCGGCGCTGGCGTCGTACACACCGCCGTCCATGGCGTACACCGGCTTGCCGTCGATCTGCCAGGCGATGGTGGCGAGCAGGCCTTTGTCCGGGGCGCGGATGATCTCGTCGCCGGTCAGGGTCAGGGCAAACGCCCCTGTGCCAAAGGTGATCTTGGCATCGCCGGCCTTACGGCAACCGTGGCCGTACAACGAGGCTTGCTGGTCGACCACGGCAGCAGTGACCGGTGTGGCGCCGATCTCACCGAAATGGCCGACGGTGTCGAGAATCGGCGGCAGGGTCTCGATGGGCACCCCGAACAGTTCACAGAGTTCGGCGTCCCATTGCCCGGTGGCCAGGTTCATCAGTGAGGTGCGCGACGCGGTGGTGACATCGGTGGCGAACACCCCGGTAAGGCGGTCGAGAAACCACGCGTCACTGGTGCCCAGGCGCAGGCGCCCGGCCTTGAACGCCTGCTGGGCGGCGGGCAGGTGGTTGATGATCCAGCTCAGCTTGCTTGCGGAAAAGTACGGGTCCAGGGGCAGCCCGGCACGGGCCAGGGTCAGGCCTTCGCCGCCTTCGGCGCGCAGTCGTTCGATGGCCGGGCCGGTGCGGTTGTCTTGCCAGACGATCACCGGCGACAGCGGCTTGCCGGTGATCGCGTCCCATGCCAGGCAGCTTTCGCCCTGGTTGGCCAGGCCGATGGCATCCACGCGCCCGGTGGCTTCCAGGCAGCGTTGCAGGTTGGCCAGCAGCTCCAGCGGGTCATGCTCGACCCAGCCCGGCTGTGGGTGGTGTTGCTGGTGGCGCAAGGCGAGCTGGATATCGGCCGAGCCGTCATCGCTGACCACCAGCACGCGGGTGCTGGTGGTGCCTTGGTCCAGGGCGGCAATTCTCATGGCGTCTCTCCTTTGTTCGGCGCGGGGTGTTCATGGCCGACAAAGTCGACATCCAGTTGCGTGATACGGGCGTTGAGTTTGAGTGCAGCGATGGGGATCAGGATGCGTCGCTCCGGCAGGCAGGCCAGGGCCTTGCTCCAGATCGGCACGCCGTCGGCATACACCGTCAATTCGCCTTCGCAGGCGGTGTTGACGCGCAATTGCAGGTGCTCAAGGCCGGCCACACCGGTTGGGGCAAAACGTTGCGGCACGCAGAGCTTCAACGGCGGGCGGCAGCGGATGGCCAGGGTGCGCTGGGCCGCGGGGATTTCACCGCGCAAGTCCTTGGCCAGCAGGTGTGCCACGCGGGCCCCTTCGCGCCACGACCAGCCGGCGGTTTCCACCGGGCGCAGCAGGTTGCCGGCGGCGAAGTAGGCCGGGTCGGAGCAGCGGCCGTACTGGTCGATCACCGGGCCACGGCTGCCCGGGTCCAGCAGCAGGTGGCTCTGGCGCACCAGGCTGGCTTCCGGCAGGAACTGCCCGGTGAGCAGCACACCGTCGCAGTCCAGGCGCTGCACCTGCCCGTTGGCCAGGCGCACGCTGGCGGCCTCCACGCGACCGGTGCCGTGGATCTCCAAGAGCTGCGCGCCGTAATGCACCGGCACGCCGCACAGCCATGGGAACAGCGACAACGGCCAACGCGCGGTGGCACGGAAGTTCGACTCGATCATCGCCACCGGCTTGATCCCGGCACGGCGGCAACTGAACACCGAGGACAAACTCACCAGTTCGCTGCCGATAATCAGCGGCCGTTCGAACGGCTTGAGGTGTTGCAGGTACAGGTAGGCTTGCAGGGCGCCGGTGTTGATCACCCCCAGGGGCCGGTCACCGCCGATCAGGCGCGCCGAGCGTGGGTTCTCGCGCACGCCGGTGGCCAGCAGCACACGCTTGGCTTGCAGGGTGACGGCGCCGGCATCGCTCACCAGCTGCAGGCAACCGCCATGGCCCAGTTGGGTCACGGTGTGGCCCAGGCGCAGTTGCACACCGGCGGCCAAGGCTTCGGCGACGTTGCGGCGCGCATAGTCGGGCCCGGTATAGAGACGGCCGTATTCGCGAAAGCCGAACGGCGGGTGGCCGCAATGGCGCGGCACGCCACCGGCCACGCTGTCGCGTTCGATCACCACCACGTTGTCCACGCCCTGGCGGCGCAGCTCAACGGCGGCCGACAACCCGGCCGGGCCGCTGCCGATGATTGCCACGTCCACGTACTCAGTCTTCATGGGCGGCTCCCGTGGCCAGTGGCAATGCGAGGTGCCCGGCGCTCAGTTCGGCCACGCGGGCGCCGCAGTAAAAACCCTGGCAGCGGCCCATGCACACACGGGTGCGACGCTTGAGGCCACCGAGGTCGCCGGGGGGCAGGGGGCTGGCAAAGGTGGCCTGGATTTCCCGCGAGGTAACCCACTCGCAGTGGCAGACGATTTCGCCAAAGCCCGGCTGTTGATAGTCCCGTGGCAAGTGCTCGGCGAGGTTGGGCAAGTGCGGCCAGCTCAGGTGTGTGACGGGCGCGTGCTGGACGCGCTGCCTGTACAGCTCGAACACATGCCGGGCAATGCCCAGCGCGGCTGTCAGCCCGGTGGAGCGGATACCACCGACGGTGATCCAGTGCTGCCCGGTCACTTCGTGGATGCGGTATTCCTTCTTCTCGCTGGCGGGGCGCAGGGCGGCGTAGGTGGCGGTGACGGGCATGCCCTCCAGCGCCGGAATGCGGACCACGGCGGCGTCGATCAATTGGTTGAGGATGGCCGGGGTCAGGCCGGCGTGAACGCGGTCGTCCTGTTCTTCGGCGGTGGGCCCCACCAGCAAGTTGCCAAAGACGGTGCGGGTGATGACGATGCCTTTGGTGCGCTCATTGGGCACCGGCAGGATGATGTTGCCGAGCAGGGCGGACGCGGCCTTGTCGAACACCACGAACTGGCCTTTGCGCGGGTGGATGCTAAAGGTGCTGTCGCCCAGCAGGCGGTGTTCCAGGTGGTCGCCGAACAGCCCGGCGCAGTTGATCACGGTGTTGGCGATATAACTGCCGCGCGAGGTACGCAGCTGCCACGCCTGGCCGTCAAAATGCCCGGCTTCGACTTCGGTACCGGTGTGCACGCGGGCGCCGTGGGCCATGGCGTGCTGCAGGTAACCCAGGGGCGCCGACCACGGGTCGATCAGGTATTCTCCGGGCACCGCCACGGCCCCCAGGGCGCCGTGGGCCAGGTGGGGTTCGGCGTGCTGGAGCTGCTGCGGGCCGATCAGGTGCGCATCGGTCACGCCGTTGGCATGGGCCTGTTGCAGGATGCCGTCGAGCTTGGCCAGGTCGTCGTCACTCCAGGCCACCACCAAGGCGCCGGCCTTGAGCAGCGGCAGGTTCATGTGCCCGTGGATCTCCAGGTATTCCTGGTAACCCGCTCTCATGCACGTCAGCTCAAGGCTACCCGGTGGCGCATCGAAACCGGTGTGCAAGATGGCACTGTTGCCCTTGCTCGCACCCGAGAGGATGTCGGTGCCTTTTTCCAGCAATAGCACCCGTGCCCCTTCAAGGGTGAAGCGCCGCGCCATGGCGCAACCCACGACGCCGGCGCCGATGATCGCGACATCATACGTGTCGGTGGGGGGAGCAAATGATGGGCTCATTGTGCGGCGTAGTCCTTGTGTCGATAACATAACTTGAATGCCGGTAACGGAGCAGTGACTGTGCCAGTCGAGGTATTGACTGTGGAGTTGTTGTTTTTAAGGCATTCAATTCGGTCATAAAAGGATAAAGCGTGCCTTAAACCTATAGAGCATTGGTTTTATTGGTTTTCTGTGTGGGGTATGGGAAGTTTTCACATTGCTACTTTGCGACACAGTGGGGCGAAGTAACGTTACAAGTGCACTCAAGTGAGGCGTCCGCTTAGTTGTGTACCCACTATGACTAAGTTGCGGCGTCACTAACGCCCGTAGCGGTGTTTTAGAGTAAAAGTGATTCGGTCATATAACCGTTGATAAATGACCGAAAGGGCGGTTTAAAAAATCAATATCCACGTTTAAAACCAACACTGGCGCACTCCCTGCGAAGGTCCCGGTGTAGCGGCACATCGATAAAAACCAGCCGCCATGCCGTTGAACACACCAGAGAGGATGTTCCATGCGTAACTTCGCAATCATTGAAGCCCCGTCCGTGCTCGGGCATATCCCCACTCACTTGGGCGTGGCCCGCATGCCGGATGTGCTGCTCAAGGCCGGCCTGGCCGAGCGGCTGGGGGCGCGCCACGCCGGCCGCGTGGAGTCGCCGCCGTGGCGCGAGGAGCGCGATCCGGAAACCCAGATCATGAACCCCCACGCCATCAACGAATACTCCATCACCCTGGCGAATAAAGTAGGGGAGGTGCTGGACAAGGGCGAGTTCCCGGTGGTGATCGGCGGCGATTGCTCGATCCTGCTGGGCACCTTGTTGTCGCTGCGCCGCCGTGGGCGCTTCGGGCTGTTTTACCTGGACGGCCATGCAGACTTCTATGAGGCCGAAAAGAACCCGATCTCCGGCGCCGCGTCGGCCAGCGACCTGGGCTATGCCACCGGCCGTGGCCCGGCGGTGGTGGCCGACATCGAAGGCCGCCGTCCGCTGTTGCGTGACGACGATGTGGTGCTGTTCGGCTACCGCGACGGTGCGATCCAGGCGCGCAACCGTTGCCAGCCGATCCCCGAAGACCTGCTGGCGTTCAACCGCAACGAAGTGCGCATACTCGGCACGCAAACTGCTGCTGAAGAAGCGGTGGCCCACCTGACCCGTGTCGACGGCCCGGAAGGTTTCTGGATTCACGTCGACGTCGACGTGCTGGACCAGGGCATCATGTGGGCCTGTGACCACCCGCAGCCGGACGGTTTCTCCTGGGACGACCTGGCCACGACGCTGCGCACGGCCATGCAGTCGCCACAGGCCATTGGCATTCAATTCACCATCTACAACCCCGACATGGATCCGGGCCACCTCAGTGGTCGCGGCCTGGCCGGCACCATCGCCAGGGCGCTCGCACCGTTCGGCAAAGCCTGATCGGTGGCGGCGGTGCTCGGTATTCGCTCAGAGGAGGGCTGCCCGATGACCACCGCCGATTCCGTGAGGTACTGGCGTTCGCCGATCCTGCCGGACGCCGACCTGCTGAGTGCCACCTACCATCGACAGCGTTTCGCGGCGCACTGGCACGACACCTACACCGTGTCGGTGATCGAAGCCGGTGCCCAGCGTTACGACTACCGTGGCAGCCGTCACGTGGCCGATGCGGGCTGCGTGCCGGTGCTCAATCCGGGTGAGGTGCACACCGGTTCGCCGGCCATGGACGGTGGCTGGCAATACCGGGTGTTCTACCTGCCGATCAACTTCGTGCAACAGGTGATGAATGACCTGTGCGACCGCCCGTGCGACCTGCCGTGGTTTCGTGACGACATCCTGCGCGACCCCGACCTGACCCGCAAAATGCTGCGGGCCCACCACGCCCTGCAGCAGCCGGACGACGCCCTTGGTGCCGAGCACGCGTTGCTCGATGCGGTGTCCACCCTGTTGATCCGCCATGCCGGGCAGCGCCCGCCGGTGGCGCATTTGCTGCGCGATGCGGCGCGTGTCGAGACCCTCAAGGCGCGCTTGATGAGCGACCTGGCCGAGCCCCTGACCTTGAGCGAACTGGCCGGGGAGGTGGGCTTATCGACGTTTCACGCGGCGCGCCTGTTCAGCCGCGAAACCGGTCTGGCACCCCATGCCTGGCGCAATCAATATCGCCTGAACCTGGCCCTGCACCTATTGCGCGACGGCGTGCCCGCCACCGATGTAGCCAGTGCCAGCGGCTTTGCCGACCTCAGCCATTTCACCCGGCATTTCAAGAAAAGCTTTGGCGTGACGCCGGGTCGCTGGCGCTGAGTTTATTTTCGTAAAGCGCAAGAACGTTCAATCGCCGCAGTGGTGCCACTCCCTATGATTTTTTCCATCATCTGGAAGTGGAACCCCTGTCATGCCTCGCCATATCCAAACCACCTTGCTCGACCCCACGCCCCGCGCACCCGGCGGTTTTCGCTCGTTGGCCACGGCCACCCATCGCGGCTCCACCACCCTGTTTGGCAGTGCCCGCGAAGTGCGCGACGACTGGTGCCCCGAGCGCGTGCCCTATGCCTACGGCCTACACGGTACGCCCACCAGCCTGGAGCTGGCCGCGCGCGTTGCCCAACTGGAGGGCGCCGAGCATTGCTTCATCACTCCGGGCGGCCAGGCAGCGATTGCCCTGGTGTACTTCGCTTTCTGCGGTGCGGGTGACCATGTGCTGGTGCCGCAGAGCGCCTACGGCCCCAACAACGACCTGGCCCGTGACCTGCTGGCCAGGCTGGGCATCGCGGTGCAGACCTACGACCCGATGATCGGCGCCGAGATCGCTACGTTGATCCGCCCCAACACCACCCTGATCTGGTGTGAGAGCCCGGGCTCGGCCACCATGGAAATCCAGGACGTGCCCGCTATTGCTGAAGTGGCGCGGGCGGCGGGCGTGGTGCTGGCGCTGGACAACACCTACGCCAGCGGGGTGTATTTCGACGCCTATGCCCACGGTGTGGACGTGTCGATCCAAGCCCTCACCAAGTACATCGGCGGCCACAGCGACCTGCTGTTGGGCTCGGTGTCGACCCGCAGCGAAGTGTATTACCAGGCCCTTGGCCAGGCGCGTTCGCTGCTGGGCATGGCGGTCTCGCCCGACGATTGCAGCCTGGCCTTGCGCGGCCTGCAGACCCTTTGGGTGCGCTTGGCTCATTTGCAGACCAGCACCTTGCAAGTGGCGCAATGGCTCAAGACCCGCCCCGAAGTGGAAAGGGTATTGCACCCGGCATTTCCCGATTGCCCGGGTCACGCGTTGTGGCTGCGCGACTTCACCGGTTCCACCAGCGTGTTTTCGGTGGTGTTCCGCCCGACGCTGGCGGGCGAGGCGCTGCTGGACTTCATCGACCGCCTCAACCTGTTTCACCTCGGCTACAGCTGGGGCGGCGTGACCAGCCTGGTGGCGCCGCATTTCAACCTTAACCGCGATGTGCGCCAGTACGGCGATCGGCTGGTGCGTTTCAACATCGGCCTGGAGCACGTCGACGACCTGATCGCCGACCTTGAACACGCGTTTTCCCAAGCAGATAACCACGGAGATGGGCAATGAAAACCTTCACGCGTTTGATGATTGCGGGCGCCGTCCTGGGTGCCAGTGGCCTGGTACATGCCGGAGCCACCCTGGATGCGATTCACAAGAAAGGCTTTATCCAATGCGGGGTGTCCGACGGCATCCCGGGGTTCTCAGTGCCCGACAAGAATGGAAAGCAACAGGGCATCGACGTGGACGTCTGCCACGCGGTGGCCGCTGCGGTGTTCGGCGATGCGGGCAAGGTGCGGTTCACCCCCACCAATGGCAAGGAGCGCCTGGCCGCGTTGCAGTCTGGCGAGATCGATATCCTGTCGCGCAGCACCACCTGGACCAGCTCCCGTGACGCCGGTATGGGCCTGGTCTTCACCGGCGTCACCTACTACGACGGTGCCGGTTTCATGGTCAACAAGAAGCTGGGGGTGAGCAGTGCCACTGAACTGGATGGCGCGTCGATCTGCATTCAGGCCGGCACCACCACCGAACTGAACACCTCGGACTTCTTCCGCAGCCACGGGCTCAAGTACACGCCGATCACCTTCGACACCTCCGAAGAAACCGCCAAGGCCTTGCAGGCCGGGCGTTGTGACGTGATCACTGCGGACAAGTCGCAACTCAATGCCCAGCGCAGCCAGATGACCACGCCGTCCGACTTTTTGATCCTGCCCGAGACGATTTCCAAGGAACCGTTGGGACCGTCAGTGCGTCGTGGCGATGATGAGTGGTTCAGCATTGTGCGCTGGACGCTGTTTGCGATGCTCAACGCGGAAGAGGCCGGGGTGACATCGGCCAATGTCGAGGCCCAAGCCAAGACCACCCGGAACCCGGACGTGGCGCGCTTGCTCGGCGCCGATGGCGAGTACGGCAAGGACCTGAAACTGCCCCGGGACTGGGTGGTGCAGGTGGTCAAGCAGGTGGGCAACTATGGCGAGGTGTTCAACCGTGCGTTCGGGCCAGGGACGCCGCTGGCCATCGACCGGGGCTTGAACAACCTGTGGAACAACGGCGGTATCCAGTACGCGCCACCGGTGCGGTGAGGGGCCGGCGAACGCTTTCCTGAACGGGCAGGCGCATACCGTATCGGCGTCTATGGAATATCCGGGCGGGCTCAGGTGTTTACCGGTAGACCTGAACAACCACCGAGCCCGCCGCCCATGAGCACCGACACCCCTTACCGCAGCGCCACCGAGCTGCTCGCCGACATCGCGGCCGGCCGCCAAAGCAGTCGCGCCTTGCTCGACAGCTACCTGGCGCGCCTGGAGATGCTCAACCCGGCGCTCAACAGTGTGGTCACCCTGGACCTCGCGCAGGCGCGCCTCAAGGCCGACCTGGCTGACACGGCAGTGCGCAATGGCCTGCCGCTGGGGCCTCTGCATGGTTTGCCGATCACTATCAAGGACACCTTTGAAGTGCTCGGTATGCCGTGCACCGCAGGTGCCGCCGCGTTGCGCGAGCATCGGCCGGCGCAGTCGGCGGTGGCGGTCAAGCGCCTGGAAGATGCCGGTGCCATTGTGTTCGGCAAGACCAACGTGCCGACCATGGCCGGGGATATCCAGACTTACAACAGCCTGTTCGGCACCACCCACAACCCCTGGAACCTGGCGCTGACACCCGGCGGTTCTTCAGGGGGCGCTGCGGTTGCGTTGGCGGCGGGCTTCACCGCGTTGGAGCTGGGCAGCGACATTGGCGGCTCGATCCGCATCCCGTCGCACTTTACCGGCGTGTATGGGCACAAACCCACCCACGGCATCGTGTCCCAGCGCGGGCATATCCCCGGAGCACCGGGTGACCTGGCAGAGGGGGCGTTGAACGTGGTCGGGCCCTTGGCGCGCAGTGCCGCCGACCTGCAGTTGATGCTGGACGTGATCGCCGCCGCACCACCGGCCGGGCAACCCGGTTGGCAGTTACAGCTGCCAGCGCCGCGCCCTACGTCTCTGAAGACCTTTCGTGTGTTGCTGTGGACCGACGACGTTGATTGCCCCCTCGACCCGGGCATGACCGAGGCCTACCGCCAATTGCGCCTGAGCCTGGAAGCGGCGGGTGTGGAGGTGGTGCAGGGCGCGCCCAAAGGGGCGTCGCTGGAGCGCTTGTTTGCCGCCTACCTGTTGCAACTGGGCGCTGAGCTGGGTGTGTCGTTGCCAGCGTCCAAGCGGTGTTTCATGGGGTTGGTGGCTCCGATGTTGCGGGCACTGGGCCGGGTGATGGACACGCCGCAGCATGCCGACAAGTTCTACCAGGGCAGCGCCATGGGCCATGCCGATTGGCTCAAGGCCCATGAGGCGGGCTTGCGCCTGCGTGAAGCTTTCCTCAAGACCTTCGATGACGTCGACGTGATCCTGGCGCCGCCCACCTTCACCACGGCGTTTGCCCATGACCACTCCAGGGTCATCAGCCTGCGCACCCTGCAGGTTGACGGCCAGAAGCGTCACTACGCCGACCTGTACAAGTGGATTGCGCCGGCCACCCTGATGGGCCTGCCGGCCACCAGCGCGCCCATTGGCCTGACACGCCAGGGGTTGCCGGTAGGCGTGCAGATCATCGGTGCGCCGTTTGCCGATCGCACCACGATCAAGTTTGCCGAATACCTTGCGGAGGTGGTCGGTGGGTTCCAGGTGCCGGGGGCTATGGGGTAGGGCGGATCATGGCGGCCGGCTGCACGCGTTGCGCGTATTCCTCGGCGGTCATGAAGCCCAGTTGCACCGCCGCTTCCTTGGGCGACAAGCCTTCGTCTGCGGCCTTGCGGGTGATCTGCGCCACCCGGTCATAACCCAGCACCGGGTTGAGCACGGTGGCCATTAACAGCGAGTGCTCCACGTTGCGCGCCAGTTGCGGGCGGTTGACCTCCAGGCCGTTGAGCAGCTTGTGGGTGAACAGGCTGACGCAGTCGGTGAGCACCTCGATCGAGTGCAGCAGGTTGTGGATCAGCACTGGCTTGGCCACGTTCAATTCGAAGGTGCTGGACGCGCCCGCCAGGGTGATGGTGGTGTGGTTGCCCATCACCTGCATGGCCGCCTGCACCAGCACTTCGGCGATGGTCGGGTTGCGCTTGCCGGGCATGATCGAGGAGGTGAGGCCGTCATCCGGCACGATCAACTCGCCCAGGCCGCAGCGCGGGCCTGAGCCCAGCAGGCGGATGTCGTTGGCTATCTTGGTCAGCGACACCGCCAGCACATTCAACGCGCCGGAGACCTCCACCAACGCATCGTGGGTGCTCATGCCTTCGAATTTGCACGGGTTGGTCTGGAATGCCTCGCCGGTCAACTGGCTGATTTCTTCGCAAAACGCCACATCAAAGCCTACGGGAGTATTAAGCCCCGTGCCCACTGCCGTGCCGCCCTGGGGCAGCAGGCGCAGGCGCGGCATGCAGGCCTCGATGCGCGCGATGCCGTGGTGGATCTGCTGGGCAAAACTGCCGAACGCCTGGCCCTGGCTCATCGGCACCGCGTCCATCAGGTGGGTGCGGCCGATTTTCAGCACGTCCTGCCAGGCGTCGGCCTTGGCGTTCAGCTCGTTGCGCAGGTGACCGAGCGCAGGCAGCAGCCGACCGCGCAACTCCAGCACGGTGGTCAGGTGCATCACCGTGGGGAAGCTGTCGTTGGACGACTGCGAACGGTTCACGTGGTCGTTGGGGTGCACCGGCGACTTGCTCCCCAACTCGCCGCCGAGCCGCAGGTTGGCGCCGTTGGCGATCACCTCGTTGGCATTCATGTTGGTCTGGGTACCGGAGCCGGTCTGCCAGATCGACAGCGGAAAGTGCGCGTCAAAGTGACCGTTGGCCAGGTCCTGGGCGGCCAGCTCAATGGCCTCGGCCAGGGCGGGCGCGAGTGCGCCGAGCCGTGCATTGGCGCGGGCGCAGGCGCGTTTTTGCTGGCCAAAGGCGCGGATCAGGCTGGCCGGGAACGGCTGCTTGGCGCCGAACACCTCCAGTGCGCGCTGGGTCTGTGCACCCCAGTAGCGCTCGGCCGGGATGGACACCGGGCCAAACGCATCGTGTTCGATTCGCAGAGTGGGCATCGTGCTGCTCCGTCAAAGTGCCGCGCCAGCCGCTCGGCCGAGCACGCGTTGATATTCATCCTGGGCGGTCTGCTGGGAGAACTCGCCGGACCATTTGGACACCACCACGGTGGCCACGCTGTTGCCGATGGTGTTGCAGGTGGCAATCGCCATCGACATGAAGCGGTACACGCCAAACAGCAGGGCCAGGCCTTCGGCCGGCAGCACGCCGATGGCCGTGACGGTGGCGGCAAACACCACGAAACTGCCGCCCGACACCGCCGCCGCGCCTTTGGACGTCACCAGCATGATCGCGATGATGCCCAGCTGTTGCTCCCAGCTCAGGGGCACGCCGTAGGCGTTGGCGATGAACAGCACGCACAGCGACATGTAGATCGAGGTGCCATCGAGGTTGAACGCGTAGCCGGTGGGCAGCACCAGGCCGACGCTCTGCTTGGAGCAGCCGAACTTCTCGAGTTTTTGCAGCAGGCGGGGCAAGGCGCTTTCCGACGAGGCGGTGCCGAGCACGATGAAGATTTCATCCTTGATGTAGGTGAGGAAGCGCCACAGGCTGAAGCCGCTCAAGCGGCACACCGCACCCAGCACCACAAAGATGAAGAAGGCAATGCCCACGTAGAACATCAGCACCAGGTTGGCCAGGGACATCAGCACGGCAGTGCCATTGCTGCCCACCGCGTAAGCCACCGAGCCGAAGGCGCCCAGGGGCGCGAACTTCATGATCAGGTTGATGAATTCGAAGAAGCATTCGGAGATGCGGTTCAAGCCGTCTTCGATGACTTCACGGCGCTCGGGTTTCAGGGCCAGCAGGGCAAAGCCGAACAGCACCGAGATCACCAGCACCTGCAGGAGTTGGCCACCGGCAAACGCGCCGACGAAGTTGTCGGGGAAGATGCCGTAGATGAAGTCCATGGTCGACGCCGGCGCGTGGCCCTTGGCAACGGCGGCACTCGCTGCGGCAGCGGCAGCGCTGCTCGGGTGGGCGTCGTGCATGCCGGAACCGATCTGCAGCAGGTTGCCCCACAGCAGGCCGATGGCCAGGGCGATGGTCGACACCACTTCAAAATAGATCAGTGCGCGCAGACCGACTTTGCCGACGCGCTTGATATCACCGGCCGAGGCGATGCCGTGGACCACGGTGAAAAACACCAGCGGCGCGACGGCGGTCTTGATCAGCTTGAGGAAGATATCGCCGAGGATCTTGAAACTGGCGGCCAGCTCGGGGGCGAGAAAGCCGAAGGCAATGCCGAGGAACATGGCGGCAACGACCTGGAAGGTCAGGTCCTTGTAGAGCGGTTTTTTGGCGGGGGTGGATGACATGTCTGTGATCTCGTTGTTGTTATGGTTCGGTGTAGCGCCGTAGATCTAATGTGGGAGCGGGCTTGCCCGCGATAGCGGTCTGTCAGCTGATGCATCCGGTGACTGATACACCGCAATCGCGGGCAAGCCCGCTCCCACATTTGGATTTGCATTGAGTGTTGGATCAGCGCGGGACTGCACCCTCGCGCGCCAACGCGATATCCACCATCTGCGGCGCCAGCCCCAGGTAGTTGGCCGGGTCGGTCAAGCGTTGCAGTTCGGCCACGTCCAGTTGCGCGGTGGCTTCGCCCTGGGCGAGCAGGGCGTCGAGCAGGCTGGTGCCCTGGTCGTTGGCCATGCGGCAGGCGGCATAGACCACGTCGTGGGCCACCTGACGGCCGAGGGCCGGGGCGAGGCCCATCATCACGGCTTCGGCGACGATCAAGCCCTGGGTCATGTCGAGGTTCTTGCGCATGCGCTCGGGGCGCACTTCCAGGCCTGCGAGCATGAAGGTCGCCTGGCCCAGGGACGCGGCGCTGAGGGCGAAGGCTTCGGGGATGGCGATCCACTCCGCCTGCCACGGGCCGGTGGAACGCTCGAAGTCCTGGATCATTGCGTCGAGCATCAGCCCTGCGTGTTGGCGCACGCCCTTGGCGGCGGCGTACATCAGCTCGCAGGAAATCGGGTTGCGCTTCTGCGGCATGGTGCTGCTGGCGCCACGGCCCTTGACGAAGGGCTCGTACACCTCGCCCAGCTCGCTGGTCATCATCATCATGATGTCCAGGGCGATCTTGCCCAGAGAACCGGTGACCAGGCCGAGGAAGTTCAGGGTTTCGGCCAGGCCGTCGCGGGCCACGTGCCAGGTGGCTTGCGGCACGCCCAGGCCGAGTTCGGCCATCAAGGCTTGCTGTACCTTCAGGCCCTTGTCGCCCAGGGAGGCGAGGGTGCCAGCGGCGCCGGCGAACTGGCCGATTTCCACCCGTGGGCGCAGTTCCAACAGGCGTTCGGCGTGGCGGTCGAACATGCTCAGCCACACCGCGCACTTGTAGCCGAAAGTGATCGGCAGCGCGTGCTGCAAGTGGGTACGGCCCGCCATGGGCGTGTCGCGATAACGCTCGGCCAAGCCGGCGAGCAGGCCGCGTACCGCCTGGATATCACGCTCGACAATCGCCAGGGCCGCGCGCACCTGCAGGACCACGGCGGTGTCCATGATGTCCTGGGTGGTGGCGCCCCAATGCACATAGCGGCCGGCTTCGCCGCAGATCTTCGACAGTTGCTCTACCAGCGGCAGGATCGGGTAACCGACGATCTCGGTCTCGTGCTGCATCAACGCCAGGTCCAGGGCTTCGTAGCGTGACAGCGCGGCGATCTGCTCGGCGGCCTCGCTCGGGATCACGCCGCAACGGGCTTCGGCGCGGGCCAGGGCCACTTCCACTTCGATGTAGCGCTCGATCAGCGCTTTGTCGGAGAACACGCCACGCATTTCGGCTGTGCCGAACATGTCGCGGAACAGGGCGGAATCAAAAACGGTACTCGACATGGCGAAGTCCTATTTGTTATTTTTAAACCATACATATTTAATATGTCCGTACATTATGATTACGCCTGTGCTGATACACTGTCAACACGACAACGAGGGTAAAAATGGAAAGCGTGAGCCAGAGGCGTTATGCGGCGGTGGCCAAGGACTTGATCGACAGGATTGGCAGCGGCCATTACCCGGTGGGGTCGTTGTTGCCGACGGAGTTCGAACTGTGTTCGCTGTACGCGGTGAGCCGTCACACGGTGCGCGCGGCCATCGACCAGTTGCAGGGGCAGGGCATGGTCTCGCGGCGCAAGCGCGTGGGCACGCGGGTCGAGGCGTCGTCACCCAAGGGCGGTTATTCCCAGGCGATGGCGTCGGTGGCCGACCTGGTGCAAGTGGCCGAAACTCACATTCGTGATATCCAGGGCGTGCGTGAATTCGTCGCCGATATCGCTCTGGCCCGGCGCCTGGGGCTTGAGCCGGGTGGGCACTACTTCTGCGTGTCGAGCATCAAGGTGGATGCCGGCGACGGCAATGCGCCGTTGTGCTGGACCGACGTGTACGCCGAACAGACCTTCGCCGAGGTGATCCCCGAAGCGCGCAAACACCCCGATGAGTTGATCGCGGCGTTGATCGGCAAGGCGTTTGCGCGGCACATCGATGTGGTCGACCAGCAGGTGCGGCCGGTGCAGCTGAGTAGCGAACTGGCCGCCAGCCTGAAGGCCCAGGGCGGTGCACTGGGGCTGAACATCATCCGCCAGTACCGGGATGACGCCGGTGAGGTGATTGCCGTGTCGGAAACGGTCTACCCGGCAGACCGTTTCACCCTGACCATGCAGATGAAGCGCGACAAGCTTTAAGCCACGTTGAAGAACGCCACCTTGGTGCTCAAGCGGTCCGCCAGCTCGGCCAGTTCCTGATTGGAGCTTTCCACCACTTCGGAACCGGCCGCCGATTGCACGGTGGAGCTGTGGATACGCGTGACGTTCTGCGCCACCTCTTCGGCGGCGGCGCTTTGCTGCACCGAAGCGCTGGCGATTTGCGCGTTCATCGCGTTGATCGCGCCGACTTCCTGGCTGATCTTGCCCAATGCCACCTGAGAGTCGCGGGTTTGCGCCACGGTGACCTGGGCCAGGTTGCGACTGCGCTGCATGATGTCGGCGGCGTCCTGGGTGCCGCTTTGCAGTTTGCCGATCATGTCGCGGATTTCCTGGGTGGACTCCTGGGTGCGCGTGGCCAGGGAGCGCACTTCATCGGCCACCACCGCAAAACCACGCCCATGCTCACCGGCCCGCGCCGCTTCGATGGCCGCGTTGAGGGCCAGCAGGTTGGTCTGGGCGGCGATGGCGTTGATCACCTCGATCACGGTTTCGATGTTTTCGCTGTCGCTGGACACCTGGTTGACCCGCGTGGTTGCTTGCTCAAGGATCGTCGCCAACTCTTCGATGGCCACGGTCACTTCGCCCACCAGGCGGTGGCCGCTGTCCACTTCTGCGTCGGCCAGGATGGTGGCCTTCGACGCCGCCGAGGCGTAGCCCGAGACCTCGCTGACCGAGGCAGCCATCTGCGTGATGGCGGCGGCCACATGCTGGGCTTCGCTGGTCTGCAGGGTGATCTGCTGGCGGTTGTCGCTGGCCACCGACAACAGGGTCACCGAGGAATGGCGCAGGGCCTGGGCGGCGGCGCGCACTTCGGTGATGGTGTCGCCCAGGCGCGCCAGGGCGTTTTTCAGGATGCCCATGACGCTGTCGGGGTAGCGGGTTTCGATGGGCTGGTTCAATTCGCCCTGGGCCAGGCGGCGGATCGCTTCGGCCACTTCCTCCGGCTCGGCACCGAGGGTGGCCTTGATGTTGCGGATGATCAGCAGCGACACCAGCACGCTCAGGATGATTGCGATCGCGCTGGCCAGCACCATCAGCACGGCAAAGTTGCTGGCGGCCGATTGCACCGTGTCCAGGCGTTGCTTGATCTGGGCTTCTTCGAAGTCGATCAGCGCATTCACGCGCTTGAGCCACTCGGTGTAATGCGCCGATGCCTGGGCCAGCAGCAGGTCCTGGGCGCCGGCGATGTCGTTGCCGCGACGCAGGGCAATCACCCGTTCGCTGGAGGCCAGGGCCTGGGTTTCGATGGCCTTGATATCGGCCAGCAGGCGCGCCTCTTCGGCGCTGGGGGCGGCGCTGGCGAACAGGCGGTCGAGCATCACGGCGGAATCCTGATAGTCGCGCTTGAGTTGGTCGATCTCGGCCAGGTGCCGGTTGAGCGCTGGCTCATCCTTGACCAGCACCGCGTCACGAATGGCGATGGCGCGGTTGTGCACGCTGCCCCGGAAGTTGATCGCGTAGCGCTGCACCACGGCGGCTTTTTCACCGACCTCCTTGAGGGTGCCGTCGATAAACCCCACTCGCTGGATACCGACCGCAGTGATCAGCACCAGCAACGACAGGGTGGACGCAAAGCCCAGTCCGATACGCATTGCCAACGAGACAGGTTTTTTCATGAAAGGCTCGATATTCAAGGAGTTAGAGGTGATGGCTAAAAGCTATCTGTCTCGCGAAATCTAATCACCCCTCGACGTTGCGTCCAATCAGAAATTGCTGACCCTGACATTGAGCGAATTGATGGAATAAAACCCCACGCTCGGGTTTTATACGTCATCCAACGTATTCCCCGTTTTCCCTGGCCCCTTGAGACTGGATTGCACGCACCCGCCATCCGTCCAGGAGCCTGTCCATGACCGAAACGCTGATCAAAGTCGACCTCAACCAGCCTGTCACCGAAAACGAGCAGATCCACAACCGCTGGCACCCGGATATTCCGATGGCCTGCTGGGTCAAGCCGGGCGATGACTTCATCCTTGAAACCTACGACTGGACCGCCGGCGCCATCAAGAACAACGACGACGCCAGCGACGTGCGCGACGTGGATTTGTCCACCGTGCACTACCTGTCGGGCCCCGTAGGCGTGCACGGCGCCGAGCCGGGTGATTTGCTCGTGGTGGACCTGCTCGACATCGGCGCCAAGGCCGATTCCCAGTGGGGGTTCAACGGTTTCTTCTCACGCCAGAACGGCGGCGGCTTTCTCACCGATCACTTCCCCAGCGCCCAAAAAGCCATCTGGGATTTCAAGGGCATGTTCACCAGCTCCCGGCACATTCCGGGCGTGAATTTTGCTGGCCTCATCCACCCCGGCTTGATCGGCTGCCTGCCCGACCCGGTCATGCTCGCCGACTGGAACCGCCGTGAGCAGGAACTGATCGACACCAACCCCACCCGCGTTCCGCCGCTGGCCAACGCGCCCCTGGCGGCCACGGCGCACATGGGCAAGATGCAGGGCCAGGCACGCGACGATGCGGCTGCCACCGGCGCGCGTACCGTGCCGCCCCGTGAGCACGGTGGTAACTGCGACATCAAGGATTTGTCCCGGGGTTCGAAGATCTTTTTCCCGGTCTACGTCAAGGGTGCCGGGCTGTCGGTGGGTGACTTGCACTTCAGCCAGGGCGACGGCGAAATCACTTTTTGCGGCGCCATCGAGATGGCCGGCTGGGTGCACATGAAAGTCGAGCTGATCAAGGATGGCATGGCCAAGTACGGGATCAAGAACCCGGTGTTCAAGCCGAGCCCGATCACCCCGAACTACAAGAACTACCTGATCTTCGAAGGCATCTCGGTGGACGAACAGGGCCAGCAGCACTACCTGGACGTCAACGTTGCCTACCGCCAGGCGTGCCTGAACGCGATCAACTACCTGACCAAGTTCGGCTACTCGCCGGCCCAGGGCTATGCGCTGCTCGGCTCGGCGCCGGTACAAGGGCATATCAGCGGCGTGGTGGATATCCCGAATGCCTGCGCGACCTTGTGGTTGCCCACGGAAATCTTCGAGTTCGACATCAACCCCAACGCCAACGGGCCGACCAAGTTTCTCGATGGCAGCATCGACCTGCCCATCGCCCCGGACCTGTAGCCATGCCGTCCTACGAATACGCCTGTGCGGCGTGCGGCACCTTCACGATGTTGCGGCCCATCGCCCAGCGCAACGAACCGAGCCAGTGCCCGTATTGCGACGGGCCGGGCGGGCAACTGCTGATTTGCGCGCCCGCGTTGCAAACGCTGTCGGGCAACCAGCGCAAGGCCATCGAGGGCAACGAACGCAGCCGCCATGCGCCGCAAACCGTCGGCGAGTACCAGGAAAGCCGCAAGCACCCGGCCGGTTGCAGTTGCTGCGGCACCAGCAAAAAGGTGCTGCCGAGTAAGGCCAACCCCTTGGGGCTCAAGACCAAAACCGGCCCACGGCCGTGGATGATCAGCCACTAGAACAGGAGCGTTGTTATGCGTCATGGCGACATTTCCAGCAGCCCGGACACCGTGGGTGTCGCGGTGGTGAACTACAAGATGCCGCGCCTGCACAGCAAGGCCGAGGTCATCGACAACGCGAAGAAGATTGCCGAGATCATTGTCGGCATGAAGCAGGGCCTGCCCGGCATGGACCTGGTGGTGTTCCCCGAGTACAGCACCATGGGGATCATGTACGACAATGATGAAATGATGGCCACCGCCGCAAGCATTCCCGGCGAAGAGACCGCGATTTTCTCGGCGGCCTGTCGCCAGGCGAACACCTGGGGCGTGTTTTCCCTGACCGGTGAGCGCCACGAAGAGCACCCGCACAAGGCGCCGTACAACACGCTGGTGTTGATCAACCATCTCGGCGAAATCGTGCAGCGCTATCGCAAATGCATTCCCTGGTGTCCCATCGAAGGCTGGTACCCGGGCGACCGTACCTATGTGTGTGACGGGCCCAAAGGCATGAAGATCAGCCTGATCATTTGCGACGACGGCAACTACCCGGAGATCTGGCGCGATTGCGCGATGAAGGGCGCTGAGTTGATCGTGCGTTGCCAGGGCTATATGTACCCGGCCAAGGAGCAGCAGGTGCAGATGTCCAAGAGCATGGCCTGGGCCAATAACTGCTATGTGGCGGTGGCGAACGCGGCGGGGTTCGATGGGGTGTATTCGTACTTCGGACACTCGGCGATCATCGGTTTTGACGGGCGCACCCTGGGCGAATGCGGCGAGGAGGAGATGGGCATCCAGTATGCGCAACTGTCGGTGTCTCAGATCCGCGATGCGCGGGCCAATGACCAGTCGCAGAACCACCTGTTCAAGCTACTGCACCGGGGCTACACCGGCATGCACGCCTCGGGCGATGGCGACAAGGGCGTGGCGGACTGCCCGTTCGAGTTCTACCGCACCTGGGTGCTGGATGCGCAGAAGGCCCAGGAGAATGTCGAAAAAATCACCCGCAGCACCGTCGGTGTCGCCGAGTGCCCGGTGGGCCAACTGCCCCATGGCGGTAAAGAGAAGACGGCGGAGTAGGGCATGCGTTTTACCTTTGAGCCGGCCCGGGTGATGACACTGTTGCGCAGCCGCATTGTCGGCCAGGACGCGGCACTGGCGCAGGTGGAGGGCCTGCTCAACGTGGTCAAGGCCGATATCGGTGAGCGTGACCGGCCCTTGAGCGTCAACCTGTTCATGGGGCCGACCGGTGTGGGCAAGACCGAGATCGTGCGCCTGTTGGCCCAGGCGCTGCACGGCCGTGCCGATGGTTTTTGCCGTATCGACATGCACACCCTCGCCCAGGAGCATTACGCCGCCGCGCTCACGGGCGCGCCTCCGGGGTATGTGGGGAGCAAAGAGGGCATCAGCCTGTTCAACAGCGAATTGATCCAGGGCACCTACAGTTGCCCGGGCATTGTGTTGTTCGACGAGTTGGAAAAGGCCAGTCACGAGGTGGTGCGCAGCCTGCTGGGCATCCTGGAAAACGGCCAGCTGACCCTGGCCGGTGGCACGCGCACCCTGGACTTTCGCAATTGCCTGATCTTCATGACCAGCAACATCGGCGCACAACAGGCGCGCCGCCATCGCCAACGGTTCGCCCACGGCTGGCGCCGCTTGCTGCGGGTATTTGCCCGGGACGAGGCGGCGGTGCTGGAAGACGCGTTGCACGGTCACTTCGAGCCGGAGTTTCTCAACCGCATCGACCGCATCCTGATGTTCGAACCCATCGACGGCCAGTGGCTGGAGGCGTTGCTGGAAGTGGAACTGGGCAAGCTCAACGGGCGCCTGGCGGCACACCAGCGTTGGCTGGAAGTGGATGAGCCCGCGCGGGCATGGTTGTGCCGCCAGCACGATGCGCGTTTTGGCGCCAGGGCCTTGGGCCGACGGCTGCGGGTGGAGCTGCAGCCCGCCATCGCCGAGTGCGTGCTGCACGATCCTGGTGTGCAAGGCATGCGGGCGACCGTGCGGGATGAGCAGTTGCACGTTTCACGTCAATAGGCTTGCGCGTTGCACAATTTTGGCTAATATAACCCGGGTAAAACAAATAACACCCGGGTAATAAATCATGCCTACGCACAACCTTTCGCTCTGCACCGCCTTTGTCCATCACCAGCGCGTGGCGGCGGGCACCTATGCCGACGTTGCCCATAGCCTTGCCCAATCCGCCTTGGCGCCTGGCAGCTTCCTGGTGTTCGATGACGCCACCGGCAGCCAGGTGGATTACCCCTGGCCAGCGGGGTATGCACCTGCGCAACCGGCATCGGCCGAGGCGGATGACGAGCCTCCGGCAGCGCCATCGGTGGGTCGCCCGAAACTCGGGGTGGTGGCGCGGGAAGTCACCCTGCTGCCGCGCCATTGGGAATGGCTGGGCCAGCAACGTGGTGGCGCGTCGGCGGCGTTGCGTCGCTTGGTAGATGACGCTCGCACCGCCAGTGCTTCCCGTGATCAGATACGCCAGGCCAAGGAAGCCAGCTATCGTTTCATGAGCGCCATCGGCGGTGACTTGCCAGGCTTCGAGGAGGCTTCCCGCGCATTGTTTGCCCACGACGCCGCAGACTTTTCCCACAAGATCGCGCAGTGGCCGGTGGACGTGCAGACGTACCTGGCGTGGCTGTCGCGCAATGCTTTTCCCGTCTAACAATAATTCACGGACCTGAATCTTCATGGAAGTCACCCAGCAAAGGCCGTTGTGGCAGATCTACCTGATCTTTCTGGCACCGATGGTGCTGTCCAACTTCCTGCAAAGTTTTTCCGGCACGCTCAACGGCATTTACGTCGGGCAAATGCTCGGTACCCAGGCACTGGCGGCGGTGTCGGGGATGTTTCCCATCGTGTTTTTCTTTATCGCCCTGGTGATCGGCCTGGGGGCGGGCGCGTCGGTGCTGATTGGCCAGGCGTGGGGCGCCCAGGAAACCGCGATGGTCAAGGTCATCACCGGCGCCACCCTGACCCTGGGCGCGCTGGTGGGGCTGATTGCGGCGGTGCTCGGCAGCCTGTTTGCGCGTCCGGCCTTGCAGGCCTTGGGCACGCCGGTCGATGTGCTGGACGATGCGGTCGGCTATGCGCAGATGATGATGCTGATCATGCCGCTGCTGCTGGTCTTCATCCTCTACACCCAGTTGTTGCGCGGCGTTAGCGACACGATTTCGCCGTTGCTGGCGTTGATGGTGTCCACGCTGGCCGGCCTGCTGCTGACCCCGGCGCTGATTCGCGGCTGGATCGGCCTGCCACCCATGGGCATCCAGAGTGCGGTGTACGCGGGGCTGGTGGGGAACGCGTTGGCAATGCTGTTTTTGATCCTGCGCCTGCGCCATAAGAACCACGTAATGGCGCCGGACCGCGAATTGCTCGCCGCCTTGCGCCTGGACCGGGTGATCCTCGGCAAGGTCCTGCGCATCGGCTTGCCCACCGGCTTGCAGATGGTGGTGCTGTCGCTGTCGGAATTGGTCATCCTCGCGCTGGTCAACGGGCACGGTTCCCAGGCCACGGCGGCCTATGGCGCGGTGACGCAGATCGTCAACTACGTGCAGTTCCCGGCGCTGTCGATTGCCATCACCGCATCGATCCTCGGCGCCCAGGCCATCGGTGCCGGGCGCCTGGAACGCATCGGGCCGATCCTGCGCACAGGGCTGATGATCAACACTTGCCTGACCGGTGGCCTGATCGTGCTCGGTTACCTGCTGTCGCACTGGTTGCTGGGCCTGTTCATCACCGACGACACGGCGCGCAGCAATGCCGAGCACCTGTTGCACATCATGTTGTGGAGCATCCTGGTGTTCGGTTTCCAGGCGGTGGTCGGCGGGATCATGCGCGCCAGCGGCGTGGTGCTGATGCCGGTGGCCATCTCGATCTTCTGTGTGCTGTGCGTCGAGTTGCCGATGGCTTACCTGTTCAACGCGCACTTTGGCCTGGAAGGGGTGTGGATGGCGTTTCCGGTGACCTACCTGGCGATGCTGGTGTTGCAGACCGCGTATTACCGGTTGGTGTGGCGGCACAAGCAGATCAAGCGGTTGGTGTGATTATTTGAAATGGGTATCGGCGACCGGCAGGATGCTTGCGACATGCCAGCCGTCCTTGCCTTTCAATAACGTCTGGCTGATCAGGAAAGTGTCCACCTGCGCGGGCTCGCCTGGATGGCCTCGGGTAAAGGCGACCGGCACCATCAGTTGGGCAACTTCGTCGTTCACCGTCACTACACTGAAGTGGCTCATGTCCGGCTGTAGTTGCCAGGTGCCCTTGTAGTATTCCTTGAGTTTGCTGACGACGGCATCCGGCCCCCAGCTGGCTTCACCACGGGCAAACCAGAGCATTTTCGGTGAATCCCACAGCATGACCTTGATCTGCTTGAGGTCATGGGCATTCTGAGCCTCGACAAATCGAGTAAAGAACGCTCGGGTTTCGTCCTCTTGCGGGGTCGCGAATGCGCAGGTGAGGGTGAAGAGTGAAAACAGGGCGCCGAAGGCCAGTGCACAGCGTTTCATAAGGATTCCTCAGGGATGGTCTGAGGTAAAGCTTAGGCCAACTCACAGGGCGACAAAGGCCATTTAACCCTCGTTTCGGGACGTTGCGCTTGCCTCGGCGGGGTTCCTAGCCGTGCGCCGAATCACCCGTGGCGGCTCGCCGAATTGGCGAACGAACGCCCGGCGCATGCGTTCGCTGTCACCAAACCCGGTTTGGCGGGCGATGTTGTCTAGGGGGTGGCGCCCATCCTGGATCAACACCACGGCCGCTTCGATCCGCAGCTTTTCCACAGCCTTGGCCGGTGTAAGCCCGGTTTGTGCATGAAACGCCCGGCTGAACTGGCGCAGGCTCAAGTGCGCGGCATCTGCCAGCTCGCTCAACGGCAGCGCGCGATGCAGGTTATTGCGCATATACGTCATGGCGGCCTGAATGCGATCGGTCTTCTGCTCCATGTCCAGCAGCACCGAGCGTTGCGGCTGGCCTGCGACGCGGCGGCTCTGAAGAATGAAGGTTTTCGACACAGCGCGGGCGACTTCCGGCCCCAGGTCGGTTTCAACCATGGTCAATGCCTGATCAATGCCTGCGGTCATGCCCGCACTGGTCCAGATGGATCCGTCGATCACAAACAACCGCTCTACTTCCAGTTGGACCTCTGGATAGCGCGCGCGAAATTCGCCGGCAAAAAACCAGTGAGTGGTCGCCCGCCTACCGTCGAGCAACCCCGCCTGCGCCAGAAAGAAAGTACCGGAGCAGGTGGCCGCAAGGCGGCGACTGTGCACGGCGGCGTGTCGCAGATAAGCCAGCAGCGGCGCGGTAAATTCGCGATCACTGCCGCCGCCGATGATCACCGTGTCGAACGCGGTGTCATCGAAGCCTTCGGTGTGCACCACCACACCCAGGGAGCTGCGTACCGGCCCGCCATTTTCGGAGAGCAGCCTGACATCGTAATGAGCCTTGCCCACGGCGCTGTTGGCACTCTCAAAGACAGACAGCGCGGCGAAGCTCATGACGCCGAAACCGGGAAAGGTAATGAAACCGATGCGCTGCATGATGGGCTCCGGGAAAAGGGCAGGCGGGCAGTCTAAGTGTGCACGCTTTGCATGGATGCGCTTGCGGTTATTGCTTCAGCCCTCGCAAGAGCAGCTCCAGCCCTTGCAGGCCTTCTTCCAGTCGCAGGTTGGGGTGTTCGTCTGCGGCAATCCACAGGGCGGTGCTCACCAGGCTGCCATTGATCAGGCGCGCTAACGCCTGGCTGGCGGCCGGTACGATGATGTGCGCGCTCATCAGGCTTTCCAGTAAGGCGGCCAGGGACTCCACGCAGTGTTGCGAGTGGCTTGATTCGGTGACGCCCAGAACCGCAGGCGCATCCTGGAAAACAATCCGTTGTATTTCGGGATCTTGTGCCATACGCAGGTAAGTACGGCAACGTTCGCGGAACCCGTCCCATGGGTCGCTTGCCTGATCGGTGATGCCTTGCAAGTGCGCATCCATCTCACCGTCGAGTTGGGCCACCACGGCCGCCAGCAAGCCCTTCTTGTCACCAAAGTGATGGTACAACGCACCCCGTGTCAGCCCGGCGCGCGCGGTAAAGTCGTCCATCGATGTATTGGCATAGCCCTGGCTGGCAAAGGCTTGGCGGGCGCTGGCGATCAGCCGGGCGCGGGTGTCCTCGATCATTTCGGCTCGGGCTCGGCTCATGGTTAAGGCTCGCTGTGGGTCAGTAAAAGATTGACATACGTTACGTATGTTAATCATGATTTGTCACATACGCACCGTATGTATTTTGCCTCGGGCGCTTCAGATAGCAAGGTTCAAGGCATAGAGAATGAGGTTCAGCAACATGGCAAACCCCTACGCCGAATTATTCCAGGTGCCTGGCGCGCGTGCGTTTGTATTGGCCGGCATGCTGGCGCGCATGCCGGTGTCCATGACCGGTATCGGCCTGATCACCATGCTGTCGCAGGTGCATGGTGGCTATGGCCTGGCGGGCTCGGTGGCGGCGGTGTTTGCCCTGGCCACGGCGTTTTGTGCGCCGCAGGTGTCGCGGCTGGTGGATCGCTACAGCCAGGGCCGGGTGCTACCGATTGCAGCATTGATCGGCGGCGGGGCGTTGCTGATGTTGCTGCTGTGCACGCGATTGCAGGCGCCCAGTTGGACCCTCTTCGTGTTTGCCGCGCTGGCCGGTTGCATGCCCAATATGTCCGCCATGGTGCGGGCGCGCTGGACCGAGTTGTACCGGGGCCAACCCAAGTTGCAGACTGCCTTTGCCCTGGAGTCGGTACTCGATGAGGTGTGTTTCATCATCGGCCCGCCGATCTCGGTGGGCCTGAGTGTGGTGCTGTTCCCCGAAGCCGGGCCGCTGGTGGCGGCGTTGCTGCTGGCGGCTGGGGTCACCACCTTTGTGCTGCAACGTGACACCGAACCTGCGGTGCACGAACACCACGCGCACCACGGCGGCTGGCTGATTGCTTCGCCCTCGGTGCTCATCCTGATGATCCTGCTGCTGGCCATGGGCGTGATCGTCGGCGTGGTGGATGTGGTCAGCGTGGCGTTCGCCCAGCACCAGGGCCAGCCTGCGGCTGCCAGCATCGTGTTGTCGGTGTACGCCATCGGTTCCTGCCTGGCTGGCCTGGCGTTCGGCACCCTCAAGCTCAAGGCACCGCTGCCGCGCCAGTTCCTGCTGTGCGGCGTGGCCACGGCGTTGACCACCTTGCCCTTGCTGCTGGTGACCAATATTCCTGGGTTGGCGGTGGCGGTGTTTATCTCCGGGTTGTTCTTTGCCCCGACCCTGATCGTGTCCATGGCGTTGGTGGAGCGGGTGGTACCGCCGAGCCGCCTCACCGAAGGTATGACCTGGCTGATCACCGGCCTGAGCATCGGCGTGGCCATCGGCGCTGCCAGCTCCGGGTGGATGATCGACCACTTCGGCGCCCCCAGTGGGTTCTGGGTGGCACTTGGGGCTGGTGCAGTGGTTTTTGGTTCAGCGTTGCTGGGCTACCGGCGCCTGGGCTGAAAGCAGCGCGTGCAAGGCCTGTTCGTCGTGGCCATAACGCGCCGCGACATAGGCCTCAAGCAAGCGGATAAAGTCTTCGGCGATGGTGGCGCCCTTGAGTGTCATCACCCGTTCGCCATCCATGTAGACCGGTGCCGAAGGGTGTTCACCGGCGCCGGGCAGTGAGATACCGATGTCTGCCAACCGGCTTTCCCCCGGACCGTTCACCACGCAGCCCATGACCGCCACATGCAACCGCTCGACGCCTGGGTAGCGGCTGCGCCACACCGGCGTTTGCGCGCTCAGGAACGCCTCGATCCGCTGCGCCAGTTCCTGGAAAAACACGCTGGTGGTACGCCCGCAGCCGGGGCAGGCCACCACTTGTGGGCTGAAGGCGCGCAGGCCCATGGTTTGCAGCAGTTGTTGGGCCACCTGGACTTCACGGGTGCGCGTGCCGCCCGGCTCCGGGGTCAGGGACATGCGCAGGGTGTCGCCGATGCCTTCCTGCAATAGCACGGCCAGGGCTGCGGTGGAGGCGACGATGCCCTTGGTGCCCATGCCTGCTTCGGTCAAGCCCAGGTGCAAAGGGAAGTCGCACCGAGCGGCCAGGTTGCGGTAGACGGTGATCAAGTCCTGCACATGGCTGACCTTGGCCGACAGCACGATACGGTCTGCCGGTAGCCCGACCTCCATGGCGCGCCCGGCATTTTCCAGGGCCGAGACCACCAGCGCTTCGCGCATCACCGCGTCGGCCGGCAGCGGTGCGGGCAGGGCAGCATTCGTATCCATCAGGCGGGCCAGCAGGTCCGGGTCCAGGCTGCCCCAGTTGACGCCGATGCGCACCGGTTTGTCGTAGCGACAGGCAACCTCGATCATCTGGCAGAACTGTTCATCGCGCCGTTCGCCTTTGCCGACATTGCCGGGGTTGATCCGGTACTTGGCCAGGGCCTGAGCGCAGTCGGGGTAAGCGGCCAACAGGCGATGGCCATTGAAGTGAAAATCCCCCACGAGGGGCACGTTCACGTTGTGCCGGTCCAATAGCTCGCGGATGTGTGCGACCTGGGCTGCGGCTTCATGGCTGTTGACCGTGATGCGCACCAGCTCGGCCCCCGCACGCGCCAGGCTTTCCACCTGGCTTGCGGTGGCCTGGGCATCGGCGGTGTCGGTATTGGTCATGGCCTGCACCACGATCGGCGCATCGCTGCCCAGGTGAACCGGCCCGACGTTGACCTGGCGGGTGGTGCGACGGACAGGGAAAGTGTTCATGCTCATGACGCCTCTGCGCTATTGCCGGGCAATCAACCCGGCGGGGAGGTGAAACCGCACCTGTTCCTCGCGCCCGGGCAAGGCCCTGACCTGCAGCGGGGCTATGCGTGCCAGCGCGGCGATGACGTCCTTGACCGAGCTTTCCGGGGTTGAAGCACCTGCGGTAATGCCCACGGTCATGTCGGGCGTGAACCACTGGCTGTCGATTTCACTGCCGTCGGTTACCAGGTAGCTCTGTACGCCGAGGTCATTGGCCAGTGCGCACAGGGTTACCGAGTTGGCGCTGTTGGCATTGCCGACCACCAACAGCCGTTCCACCTGTGTACACAGGTCGCGCACTGCTTGCTGGCGATTCTGCACCGCGTAGCAGATATCGCGGCTGGCGGGCCCGACAATCCCGGGGTAGCGCCGCGTCAGCGCCTGTACCACCGCCCGTGTGTCGTCAACGCTCAGGGTGGTCTGGGTCAGGTAGGCCAGCGGCGCATCCTCGGCGAACGGCAGCTCGCTGACCTGCCTGACGGTCTGGATCACGGTGATTGGTGCATCAACCTGACCCAGGATGCCAATGACTTCGGGGTGGCCGGGCTCGCCGATCAAGATCAATGAATAACCCTTGGCCGCGTACTGGCGTCCATGGTTGTGCACTTTGGACACCAGCGGGCAGGTGGCGTCGAATACCTGAAGCTGGCGTTGCTGAGCCTCGCGTTCCACGTCACGGGTTACGCCGTGGGCGCTGAAAAGGGTCACGGCACCGACGGGTACCTGGTCCAGCTCTTCCACGAACGTGGCACCCTTGTCCGTCAACGTCTGCACGACATGGCGGTTATGCACGATTTCATGGCGCACATACACCGGCGCGCCGAATTGGTCCAGGGCTTGTTCCACGGCATCGATGGCACGCACGACGCCGGCGCAGAACCCCCGTGGCTGGGCAATGATTACGTTCATGGTCAGGCGCTCACCTGACGCGGTGTGATGACGGGCATGGCCGCGCCCGGCGCGTGTTCATGGATAAAGCGGTTGATGGCCGCGCTGATGCCGTTGGCGTCCAGGCCGTAATGGCGCAACAGCTGATCAGGCGCACCGTGCTCGATGAACTGGTCTGGTAAACCCAATTGCAGCACCGGCCGGTGCAGGTTGTTGCGGGCCAGGTATTCCAGGCAAGCCGAGCCTGCGCCGCCGGTGATGCAACCTTCTTCAACGGTCACCAGCAAGTCATGGCTGCGCGCCAGGTTTTGAAGCAGCTCGGTGTCCAGCGGTTTGATGAAACGCATATTGGCGACGGTGGCATCGAAGCGGTCCGCGGCCTCCAGCGCGTGTTGCGTCATCGAGCCAAACGCCAGGATGGCCACACGTTGCCCTGGCACACGGGGGCTGAGGCGGCGGATTTCGCCTTTGCCTATGGCCAGCTCACTGAACACCTGCGAAGGTACAGCCCCCAGTGCGCAGCCGCGCGGGAAGCGCACGGCGCACGGCCCGGGTTGTTGCAGGGCCGTGTGCAACATCTGCCGGCATTCCTGGGCATCGGCGGGTGCCATGATCGTCAGGTTGGGGATACAGCGCAGAAAGGCCACATCGAAGGCCCCCATATGCGTGGCGCCATCGGCACCCACGATCCCGGCACGGTCGATGGCCAATACGACGGGCAGGTTCTGGATCGCGATGTCATGGATCAACTGGTCGTAGCCCCGTTGCAGGAACGTGGAGTAGATCGCGACCACAGGTCGCATGCCCTCCGTTGCAAGCCCGGCGGCAAACGTCAGGGCGTGTTGTTCGGCAATGCCGACATCAAAATAGCGCTGCGCGAAGCGTTGTTCGAACGCCCCCAGGCCGGAGCCTTCGCGCATGGCCGGGGTGATGGCGATCACCCGTGGGTCGTGTTCTGCTTCGTCGGCCAGCCATCGAGCAAACACCTGGGTGTATGAGGGTTTGCCTGGCGGCTCAGGGCGCAGGCCCTCGGTGGGGTCGAACTTTGTCGGCCCGTGATAGCGCACCGGGTCGGCTGCCGCCGGAGAATAACCGTGACCTTTTTCCGTGATGATGTGCAGCAATTGCGGCCCTCGACGTGATTTCAGGCGGCGCAGTACCCGTTGCAGTTCATCCACGTCATGCCCGTCGATCGGCCCGCTATAGGCAAACCCCATGGTCTTGAAGAGGTTGGCTTCGTGGCGGGCTTCGCTGCTGGCCGTCAATGCTCCCAGGTGTTCACGCAACCTGCCCACGGAAGGGGAGATCGACATGTCATTGTCATTGAGCACCACAAGGAATGGCAGGTCGCGGTAGACGCCGGCATTGTTCAGCGCCTCGAACGACATCCCGCCGCTTAGCGCACCATCGCCGATGACGGCGATGCAGTGCCGGTGTTCACCCTTGTTGCGTGCGGCGAGTGCCATGCCCAACGCGGCGGATATCGAAGTGCTGGAGTGCGCGGTGCCGAAGCAGTCATAAACGGATTCACTGCGCCGCGGAAAACCCGAAATACCGCCGAGTTGGCGAATGTCGGCCATGTCTTCACGGCGGCCGGTGAGAATCTTGTGGGCGTAGGCCTGATGCCCGACATCCCACACGATGCGGTCATCCGGTGTATTGAAGGTGTAGTGAAGCGCAATAGCCAGTTCGACCGTGCCCAGGTTCGCCGACAGGTGGCCGCCCGTGGTACTGACACTGTGCAGAATAAAGGCCCTCAGTTCGTCGGCCAGCGGCCGCAGTGCGGCGGGGTGCAAAGTGCGCAGGCGGGCAGGGTTATCAATGGTATTGAGGAGTTCGAACATGGTTGCCTCCTGCGAGCCGTGTTGACGCTCACCGCTAGAAAAAACGAAGTTCTAAGGATCGACCGTGTAAACATTAAAGTTGCCGTTTTTCATGTTGTGAAGAGCAAGTTTATTGGGTGGGCGCATGACTGCTACTTCGCCAGCAGTTAGTTTTGCTGAACGTTTTTCAGGATTTATGTTTAGTTTTCGAGGCGCAGAAGAGTGACGCCCGCTGCCGTGGAAGCACGTGCTTTGGTCTGCTGGCGGCGATTCGGTAAACCTTGCGTGTGATGTTTTATAGGCGTTCACAGTACAGTCTCATTGGGACTAGCCATTGGACGATACTGCAGACCAAACAGATGGGCTGAAAAGGCAAGAGGTGAAGGTTATTTTTAGAAAGGAACAGGCGTCAGCGCAAGTCCGTGCATAGTTTTATTTGGAATGAGCGAGTTTTGAACGCGTTATAGGTCGCCTGTTATATAAATAAAAGTGTGCTTGCCTATCGCAAGTTAGTCGAGTGGCTAACTTGTCAGGTAGTGGGCGGATGCTACGGTTACTTTAATTACCTGCCGCCTCCAAAGGACGTTTGATCATGTTGCAACGCCTGCTCGTTCTCGGTTCTACCGGGTCGGTCGGCGACAGTGTTCTGGATGTAGTCGCGCGTCACCCCGAGACATTGATGGTGCAAGGGCTTACTGCTCATCGGAACATCGACAAGTTGTACCGACAGTGCCTGCAATTTCGTCCCCCCGTCGCTGTGGTCAGTGAACCGCAGCATGCCATCGAGCTACAGGCCCACTTGCTGGCAGCCGGCCTGCCGACCGAAGTGTTGTGTGGTTTGGATGCCTTGTGTGCGGTGGCCGCTTCGTCGGATGTCGACACGGTGGTGGCCGGTATCGTCGGGGCGGCGGGGTTGTTACCGACCTTGAGTGCTGCGCAGTCGGGCAAGAAAATCCTTTTGGCGAACAAGGAAGCCTTGGTCATGGCCGGCGCCTTGTTCGTCGAAACCGTGGCCAGCGGCGGAGCGACGGTGATACCACTCGACAGTGAGCACAACGCGATTTTTCAGTGCCTGCAAGGCTGTCACGGTTCGCTGGAGGACGTTGATCGTCTGATCTTGACGGCCTCGGGTGGACCTTTCAGGAAGCGTCCCCTCGACAGCCTGGACGATGTGAGCCCCGACCAGGCCTGTGCCCATCCCAATTGGTCAATGGGTCGCAAAATTTCCGTGGATTGCGCCACCCTGATGAACAAGGGCCTGGAAATCATCGAAGCCCACTGGCTGTTCGACTTGCCCGCCGAACGCATCCAAGCGTTGATTCACCCGCAAAGCGTGGTGCACTCCATGGTGGTGTTTCGCGATCAATCCGTGTTGGCCCAACTGGGCAACCCGGATATGCGGATGCCAGTGGCTCACGCACTGGCGTATCCGCAACGTATCGAGTCCGGAGTGTCGCCGCTGGACCTCACACGTTCTGGCGGCTTGACCTTCGAGCATCCCGACCTCCATCGCTTCCCCTGTTTCGGCCTGGCCCTGCAAGTGCTCGCCGAAGGTAATCGCGCCAGTGCGGCGTTGAATGCCGCGAATGAAGTGGCCGTCGAGGCGTTCCTGGGGCGACGGGTTCGGTTCACCCAGATCCCGCGTGTGGTGGATCACACCTTACAGTGCATCAACCTGCAGACGCTCTCCAGCCTGAGCGATATTTTCGAGCAGGATCACCAGGCAAGGAGGTTGGCACGCGAGGCGGTCAGGGTGTGCAGTTTAAACGGTTGATACCGCGCTCAGCCGACGGCAGGCGTTGACTCACTGCGATGGTGCAGCAGGAATTCGCTCAGCGCCTGGCGCGTCAAATCGTTCAGCGTCACTTTCTTGCGGCTTGCCTCCAGGGCTGCTGCCAGATGCAGGTCGTGGCCGACGCGCACGTTGAATGAGCCTTTGCAGGGTTTCTCCGGTGCTTGCCTGAGGGTCTGGCAGGTGGCGAGATAGTCGTCCACCGCTTCGCGAAAGGCCGCGTCCAGCTCGGCGACGGTCTTGCCCTCGTAGCTGACCAGCGCCTTGATGAACAGCACTTTGCCGAACAGGCAGTTGTCTTCGAGGCTGGCTTCGATGGAGCCGATGTAGCCTTGGTGTTTCAGTTGGTTGTTCACTGAATCAGTTCTCCTGATTTCAATTGTTCGATGATCTGGCGCCGAATGTAGTGTTTCACTTCGTTGCCGGGGTGAGGCCTGTGCAGCGTAATCATTGCACTGGGGTCGCCGTTGTAGAATTTGACCCGGCTTCCAGCCCCTTGAATCTGTGTGTAGCCCAGCCGGCACAGCAGCGTGGCGAGCTCCTGCCAGGTAAATCCCATCTGCGGATTGAGCAGTTTGGCGAGCAATTTTTCATTTTTGGACACAGCGTTCCCTGCGTGTAACTAAATGTAGTTGCAAAAAGTGGTTTACGTCAATGCTAGCCCGGGTTCATTCGTCGTGCCGAATTTGGTGTAACCCTTGATGACACGCCGCTGCGCGCTTCCCATCCCCCGCTAATTTTTCGCTGTCCGGTTCGTTTTATAGGGACGACGTGCCTTTGTGCTTCCCGCCTATTGCTCCGGACTCCAAGAAATGAATGCTGAAGACTCCTTGAAACTTGCTCGCCGGTTTATCGGGTTGCCCCTGGAAAAACGCCAACTGTTCCTGCAGGCCTTGCAGAAAGAGGGCGTGGATTTTTCCCGGTTCCCGATCCCGGCAGGGGTGGAGGCACAGGATCGCCAGGCGCTGTCCTACGCGCAGCAGCGCATGTGGTTTCTGTGGCAATTGGACCCGGCCAGCGGTGCCTACAACCTGCCCGGCGCCGTGCGGCTCAAGGGCGCGCTGAACCTGGGCGCGATGGAGCAGGCGTTCGCCAGCCTAGTGGCGCGCCATGAAACCCTGCGCACGGTGTTCCAGCGCCAGGACGATGAGCGCCTGTTGCAGGTGGCGATGACGTCGCAGGTGACCATCGAGCAGTTGGATGTGAGCGCGCTGGCGCCCGCCGAGCGCGAGCAGGCTGTCGTTGAGGCCGCGACCCGTCAATCGCTGCTGCCCTTCGATCTGGAGCACGGCCCTCTGCTGCGCGTGCAGTTGCTCAAGCTCGACGAACAAGAACACGTGCTGCTGTTGACCCTGCACCACATCGTCTCCGACGGTTGGTCGATGAACGTGCTGATCGACGAGTTCATCCGCTGCTACGACGCCCACGAGCGCAACGAACAGCCACAATTGCTGGCGCTGCCAATCCAGTACAGCGATTACGCCCTGTGGCAGCGGCGCTGGCTGGAAGCGGGGGAGCAGGCGCGTCAACTGGACTACTGGCAAGCGCGCCTGGGGGATGAGCACCCGGTATTGGAGCTGCCCACAGACCGGTCGCGCCCGGCCATGCCGAGCTACCAGGGCACCCGTCATAACTTCGCCATCGACCCGGGCCTGGCGGCGCAGTTGCGCAGCTGCGCGCAAAAACACAATGTCACCTTGTTCATGCTGCTGCTCGGCGCGTTCAACGTACTGCTGCATCGCTACACCGGGCAGGGTGATATCCGTGTCGGCGTGCCGATTGCCAACCGTAACCGCAGTGAGGTCGAAGGGCTGATTGGCTTTTTCGTCAACACCCAGGTGCTGCGCACCGAGCTGACCGGGCAGACCCGCGTCAGCGAACTGCTGCAAGGCATCAAGGAGCACGCACTGGGCGCCCAGGCCCATCAGGAGTTGCCATTCGAGCGCTTGGTGGAAGCGCTGAAGATCGAACGCAGCCTCAGCCATACGCCGCTGTTCCAGGTGATGTACAACCACCAGCCGGTGGTGGCGGATATCAGCTCGGTGAGCACTGCGTCCGGCCTGGAACTGACCCTGGTGGAATGGCAAGGCCGTACCACCCAGTTCGACCTGACCCTCGACACCTTTGAGAAGTCCGGCACGCTGCACGCCGCGCTGACCTATGCCAATGACCTGTTCGACGCGCCCACCATTGCACGCATGGCCGAGCACTGGACCCGCCTGTTGCACGCCATGGTCGCCGACGGTGAGCAACGCATCGGCGAATTGCCGATGGTGGCTGCCGACGAACAGCAGGTGCTGATCCACGGCTGGAACCGGACTGCCGAGGCCTACCCGACCGAGCAGGGCATCCATCAGCTGATCGAAGCTCAGGCGCAACGCACCCCGCATGCCCCGGCGCTGGTATTTGGCGCCACCACCTTGAGCTATGCCCAGCTTGACGCTCGCGCCAACCGATTGGCCCACGCCTTGCGCGAGCGCGGCGCAGGCCCGGATGGGCTGGTGGGTATCTGCATCGAGCGTTCAGTAGAAATGGTGGTCGGCCTGCTGGCGATTCTCAAGGCCGGTGGCGCCTATGTGCCGCTGGACCCGGAATACCCCCAGGAGCGCCTGGCCTACATGATCGAGGACAGCGGCATCCGGTTGCTGCTCAGCCAGCAAAGCCTGCTGGCGCTGTTGCCGACCGCAGGTATTGACGTGGTTGTGCTGGATCAGGCCGAGTCGTGGCTCGACGGTTACAGCGGTGCATCGCCCGCCGTCGCCCTCGATGCGCTGAACCTTGCCTACGTGATCTACACCTCCGGTTCTACCGGCAAGCCCAAGGGCGCCGGCAACAGCCACCGTGCGCTGGTCAACCGCTTGTGCTGGATGCAACAGGCTTATGGTCTCGACGCCAGTGACGCGGTGCTGCAAAAAACGCCGTTCAGTTTTGACGTGTCCGTGTGGGAGTTCTTCTGGCCGCTGATGACCGGCGCACGCCTGGTGGTCGCCGCCCCGGGTGAGCACCGTGAGCCGGCGCGGCTGATCGAAACCATTGGTCGCCACGGCATCACCACGTTGCACTTCGTGCCGTCGATGCTCCAGGCGTTTATCCATGAGCCGGGTGTGCAGGCCTGCTCGAGCCTCAAACGCATTGTGTGCAGCGGCGAGGCCCTGGCGCTGGATGCGCAACTGCAGGTGTTCGCCAAGCTGCCGGGCGCCGGCCTGTACAACCTTTACGGTCCCACCGAAGCCGCCATCGACGTGACCCATTGGACCTGCTTGGACGAAGGTGCCGACAGCGTGCCCATCGGCCGCCCGATCGCCAACCTCGCCACCTATGTGCTCGACGCCCAGCTCAACCCGGTGCCGGCCGGTGTTTCCGGTGAGTTGTACCTGGGCGGCGTCGGCCTTGCCCGTAGCTACCATCGTCGCCCGGGGCTGACCGCCGAGCGGTTTGTGCCCAGCCCCTTTGTCGATGGTGCGCGCCTGTACCGCACCGGTGACCGCGTGCGCCAGCGCGCCGACGGTGTGATCGAATACCTCGGCCGCCTCGACCATCAGGTCAAGCTGCGCGGCTTGCGGATCGAGCTCGGTGAAATCGAGACGCGCTTGATGCAGCACCCCCACGTGCGCGAAGCCGTGGTGCTGGTGCAGGGCGGCAAACAGTTGGTCGCTTACCTGGTACTCGAACACGAAGAACCTGCCGACCTCAAAGCGTGGCTGCTCAGCAGCCTGCCGGAATACATGGTGCCGACCCATCTGGTGCCGCTGGCCAAGCTGCCGGTCACCGCCAATGGCAAGCTCGATCGCAAGGCCCTGCCGGTGCCGGATGCTGCGCCGCAACAGGCTTATGAGGCGCCGCAAGAACCCTTGCAAATCGCCTTGGCGGCGATTTGGCAGGACGTGCTTGGCCTTGAACAAGTCGGCCTGGACGACAACTTCTTCGAACTGGGCGGCGACTCGATCATCTCCATCCAGGTGGTCAGCCGCGCCCGTCAGGCGGGCATTCGCCTCAGCCCGCGTGACCTGTTCCAGTACCAGAGCGTGCGCAGCCTGGCGCGGGTGGCAAGCTTCGAGCAGGCCATCGTGATCGACCAGGGCCCGGTCAGCGGTGAGGTGATCCTCACACCGGTGCAGCAGGCGTTTTTCAGCGAGGCGATCCCGGCGCGGCATCACTGGAACCAGTCGTTGCTGCTGACCCCGCGTGAGGCGCTCGACCCTGCACGCCTGGACGCGGCCCTGAACCGATTGATCAACCACCACGATGCCCTGCGCCTGCGTTTTGTGGCGCAGGCTGACGGATGGCAGCAAACTCACGGGGCCCCGGTCAGCGCGTCCGGGTTGTGGCAGTCCCATGCGCAAAACGATGCAGCGCTGGCCGCCTTGTGCGATGAAGCCCAGCGCAGCCTGGACCTGGCGCAAGGCCCGTTGTTGCGCGCCGCCTTGATCAGCCTGGCCGATGGCACTCAGCGCCTGTTGCTGGTGGTCCATCACCTGGCGGTCGACGGTGTGTCGTGGCGCATCCTGCTGGAAGACTTGCAACAGGCTTATCGCAACGCGGCACTGCCCGCCAAGACCAGCGCCTACCAGCACTGGGCGCAGCGGCTGCAGGCTCATGCGCAGACCCTGGAGGCTCAACTGCCTTACTGGCAGGCGCAGTCACTCGACGCCGACCTGCCGTGCGATAACCCTCAAGGCGGCTTGCAGAATCGCCTGGGCACCCAGCTCGAAATCCGCCTCAACGCCGAAGACACCCGCCAACTGCTGCAAGACGCGCCGGCCGCCTATCGCACCCAGGTCAACGACCTGTTGCTGACGGCGCTGGCACGGGTCATCGGCCGTTGGAGCGGCCAGGCTGCGGCGCTTATCCAACTGGAAGGCCACGGCCGTGAAGACCTGTTCGACGACGTCGACCTGACCCGTACCGTTGGCTGGTTCACCAGCCTGTTCCCGGTGCGTTTGCAAGCCGATGGCGAATTGTCGAGCGCGATCAAGGCGGTCAAGGAGCAACTGCGCGCAATCCCCGACAAGGGGGTGGGCTATGGCCTGTTGCGCTATATGGGCACCTCCGAGTCTCACCAAGCCCTTGCAGGGTTGGCTGTACCTCGTATCACCTTCAACTACCTGGGGCAGTTTGACCGCCAGTTCGATGACTCGGCACTGTTTGTGCCGGCCACTCAAGGCAGCGGCCAGGCCCAGGACGCCGAGGCGCCTTTGGCCAACTGGCTGACGGTGGAAGGGCAGGTGTACGGCGGTGAGCTGAGCCTGAGCTGGGGGTTCAGCCGCGAGATGTTCCAGGCGGCGACCATCGAACGCCTGGCCGAAGATTACCGTCGCGAATTGCTGGCGCTGATCGCCCATTGCGTGGACCCGCAACAGGGCGGCCTGACGCCGGCCGACGTGCCCCTGGCACAACTGGCCCAGCCACAACTGGATGAGTTGGCACTGCCGGCCCGTCGGGTACAGGACCTGTACCCGTTGTCGGCGATGCAGCAGGGCATGCTGTTTCACAGCCTGTATCAACAAGGGCAGGACGACATCTATGTCAGCCAGCTGCGCGCCGATATCCAGGGCCTGGACGTCGCACGCTTCCAGCGTGCCTGGGAGCAGGTTGTGGCCCGGCACGACATGTTGCGCACCGGCTTTGTCTGGCAGGACGCCCAAGCGCAACCGTTGCAGGCGGTCTACCGCGAGGTCGCCTTGCCGTTCGCCGCGTATGACTGGCAGTCCCGACCTGATCAGCAAGCGGCGCTCGATGAGCTGAGCGAGTCGGCCCGGGCCCAGGGTTTTGTGCTGGAACAGGCGCCGCTGTTGAGCTTGAAGTTGATCCGCACGGGCGTTGATCGCTTCCATTTGATCTACACCAACCACCACATCCTGCTCGATGGCTGGAGCCGTGCGCAGTTGTTCGGCGAGGTTTTGCAGCACTATGCCGGCCAGTCGTTGGCGCCGATTCAGGGGCATTACCGCGACTACATCGCCTGGTTGCAGGCGCAGGATGCGTCCGCCAGCGAGGCCTTCTGGAAAGGTCAGTTGGCAGCGCTGCAAACGCCTACACACCTGGCTCGCACGGTATCGCCTGATCCTTCATTGGCCAAGGGTGCGGTGCATCTGGCGTTGACGGCGGCGCAAACCACGCAACTCAAAGCCTTTGCCCAAGCGCACAAAGTCACCCTCAACACGCTGGTGCAAGCCGCCTGGTTGTTGTTGCTGCAACGCCAGACCGGCCAGGACACCGTCGCCTTTGGCGCCACTGTTTCCGGACGCCCGGCGGGTTTGCAAGGGGTCGAGCAGCAGGTGGGGCTGTTCATCAATACGCTGCCGGTCATCGCCACGCCAAGTCCGACGTTGCGGGTCGGCGAATGGTTGCAGCAGGTCCAGGACCTGAACCTTGCCCTGCGTGAGCACGAACACACGCCGTTGTTCGATATCCAGCGTTGGGCGGGCACCAGCGGCGGCGCGTTGTTCGACACGCTGCTGGTGGTTGAAAACTACCCGGTATCCGAGGCGTTGGCCCACGGGGCGCCGGCCGGGCTTGCGTTCAGTAACGTACAAAACGTGGAACAGACCCATTACCCGCTGACGGTACTGCTGGGCGCTGGGGCGTCCCTGGCGTTTGAGTTCAGCTTTGACGTGCAATTGTTTGCTGAAGGTGAAATCCACCAGCTGGCCGAGCATTTCCACTGCCTGTTGCACGGCCTGTCCAAGGATTCTTCACAACGCCTGGGGGATCTGTCGCCGTTGACCGAGGCAGAGCGCGAGCAGGTGATCCGTCAGTGGAATGCCACCGCACGCGATTACCCGTTGCAGCAGTGTGTGCACCAACTGATTGAAGCGCAGGCCGCCAATACACCGGACGCCCCGGCATTGGCCTTTGCCGAGCAGCGCTTGAGCTACAGCGAATTGAACCGTCGTGCCAACCGCCTGGCCCATCGCCTGATAGCGGCGGGCGTAGGGCCGGATGTGCTGGTCGGCCTCGCCGTAGAGCGTTCCATCGAGATGGTGGTGGGCTTGCTCGCTGTGCTCAAGGCCGGGGGCGCCTATGTACCGCTGGACCCTGAATACCCGCGTGAACGCCTGGCCTACATGCTCGACGACAGTGGCGTGAAGCTGTTGCTGACCCAGGCTCATCTGCTTGACCAGTTGCCAATCCCGACCGGGCTGGAATGCCTGGTGCTGGGTGAGTCGACCTTCGAGGGTTTCAGCGAAGCCAATCCGAACGTGACGTTGGACGGCGAAAACCTCGCCTACGTGATCTACACCTCCGGTTCCACCGGCCAGCCGAAAGGCGCGGGCAACCGTCATTCGGCGCTGCTCAACCGACTGCAGTGGATGCAGGAAGCCTATGCGCTGGATGCCAGCGACAGCGTGCTGCAAAAGACCCCGTTCAGCTTCGACGTGTCGGTGTGGGAGTTCTTCTGGCCGTTGATGACCGGTTCACGCCTGGTCGTCGCTGCGCCCGGCGATCACCGCGATCCGGCCAAGCTGGTCAGCCTGATCAACACCGAGCAGGTCACCACGCTGCACTTTGTACCGTCGATGTTGCAGGCATTCCTGCAAGACCCGATGGTCTCCACCTGCCATACCCTGCACCGCATCGTTTGCAGCGGCGAGGCCTTGCCGGTGGATGCGCAGATCCAAGTCTTCGCCAAGCTGCCGCAGGCCGCGCTCTACAACCTGTACGGCCCGACCGAAGCGGCCATCGACGTGACCCACTGGACCTGCGTCGATGAAGGTCGCGACGCGGTGCCGATTGGCCGCCCAATTGCCAACCTCGGGTGCTACATCCTCGACAGCAACTTCGAGCCTGCGCCCGTTGGTGTGCTTGGCGAGCTGTACCTGGGCGGTGTCGGCCTGGCCCGGGGTTACCACCGTCGCCCGGCCCTGACGGCGGAGCGTTTTATTGCCCACCCGTTTGTAAAAGGCGAGCGCCTGTACCGCACCGGCGACCTGGCGCGCTACCGCGACAACGGCGTGATCGAATACGCCGGGCGCATCGACCACCAGGTCAAGCTGCGTGGCTTGCGTATCGAGCTGGGGGAAATCGAGGCGCGCCTGCTGGAGCACGAGTGGGTGCGTGAAACGGCCGTGTTGGCAGTCGACGGACAAACCCTGGCGGGTTACCTGGTGCTGCAACAGGCGGGTGACGACTGGCGCGATGTATTGAGCGCCCACCTGGCCCAGCACCTGCCGGACTATATGGTGCCGGCCCAGTGGATGGTGCTGGAGCAAATGCCGTTGAGCCCCAACGGCAAGCTGGACCGCAAGGCCTTGCCGAAAGTGGAGGCCCAATCGCGGGATTATCTAGCGCCCCATACCGCACTGGAACAGCAGGTTGCTGCGATCTGGGCGCAAGTGCTGGGCATGGAGCGGGTTGGCCTGAGCGATCATTTCTTCGAGCTGGGCGGGCATTCGTTGCTGGCCACCCAGACCATCGCGCGCGTGCGCCACGGCCTGGGCCTTGAGGTAGGGCTGAAGGCGCTGTTCGATCAGCCGGTGCTCGGGGCGTTTGTCCAGGCTTTGGGCGCCGAGCGGGTGGAAACCCATCCGATTGAACCGGTTGAGCGCGACCAGCCGCTGGCCTTGTCGTATGCCCAGGAGCGGCAGTGGTTCCTCTGGCAACTGGACCCGCACAGCGCGGCGTATCACGTGCCGAGCGCCTTGCGCCTCAAGGGCGCGCTCGATCAGGACGCCTTGCAGCGCGCGTTCGATACCTTGGTGAGCCGTCACGAAAGCCTGCGCACGCACGTGCAGCAGGACGCTGATCGCACCGTGCAGGTGATCAGCCCGGTTGCCCGCATTCAGCTCGACACGGCCGAGGCCGACGAGGCAAACCTGAAGGCGTTGGTGGAAGCGCGCATCACCCAGCCGTTCGACCTGCGCTCGGGCCCGCTGATGCGCGCCGGTTTGCTGCGCCTGGCCGACGATGACCATGTGTTGGTGTTGGTGCAGCACCACATTATTTCTGATGGCTGGTCGATGCAGGTGATGGTCGATGAACTGGTGCAGCTCTATGCCGCCTACAGCCAGGCGCAACCCCTGCAACTGCCGGACCTGCCGATCCAGTACGCCGACTACGCCGTGTGGCAACGCCAGTGGATGGAGGCGGGGGAGAAGGCCCGTCAACTCGACTATTGGCGCGACCTGCTGGGCGGCGAGCAGCCGGTGCTGGAACTGCCGTTCGATCACCAGCGTCCCGCCGTGCCCACTCACTGTGGCGCGCGCTTGAGCATTGCGTTGCCGGCGCCGTTGCTCGACGGCCTCAAGGGCCTGGCCCAGCGTGAAGGCGTGACGTTGTTCATGCTGTTGCTGGCGTCGTATCAGGTGTTGCTGCACCGCTACAGCGGCCAGCAAGACATCCGCGTCGGCGTGCCGATTGCCAACCGCAACCGTGTGGAGACCGAGCGCCTGCTGGGCTTCTTCGTCAACACCCAGGTACTCAAGGCCGATATCGACGGGCACACCACCGTCGGCCAACTGCTGCAACAGGTCAAGCAGCGTGCCCTGGAGGCCCAGGCCCATCAGGATTTGCCGTTCGAACAACTGGTGGAAGCGCTGCAACCGGAGCGCAGCCTGAGTTTGAGCCCGTTGTTCCAAGTCGCGTTCAACCACCATGTGAGCCTGGCGGGCAGCCATTTGCGGCGCCTGGCGCAGTTGGACATCAGCCCGGTTCTCTGGGATGAGGCCGTGGCACAGTTCGACCTGACCCTGGATATCGAGGAGTCCCAGGAGCAACTGCGCGCTTCGCTGAGCTACGCCACCGACCTGTTCGACGCCAGCACCATCGAGCGCATGGCGCGTCACTGGCAGAACCTGTTGCAGGCGATGGTGGCTGACCAGCAGCAAACCGTCGGCCAATTGAACCTGCTCGACACCGAAGAGCAACAGCACATCCTGCAACTGTGGGACCGTACCGACTCAGGCTTCCCGGCCACACGCTGGGTGCACGAACTGGTCGGTGA
>NZ_JBWKPU010000015.1:97510-174846 GCF_059418405.1 Pseudomonas sp. GW821-FHT09A09 | reverse complement strand
CCCCCCCCCCCCCCCCCCCCCCCCCCCCCCCCCCCCCCCCCCCCCCCCCCCCCCGCTCCCACATCGACCGCATTGTTTATTCGGGGAGATGGGCGACGCCGTCGGCGTCGGTCATGGCACGTTCCAGCAGATCAGCGGGAAGGCTTTTGCTGGCACGGGCGCCCAGCAAGCGCAATTGCTCGGTGCGACTGACCAGGTTTCCGCGTCCATCGGTCAGCTTGTTTCGCGCAGCGCTGTAGGCCTTGTCCAACTGCTGCAGGCGGTTGCCCACTTCATCCAGGTCCTGGATAAACAGCACGAACTTGTCATACAGCCAGCCGGCACGCTCGGCGATTTCACGGGCGTTCTGGCTCTGCCGTTCCTGCTTCCACAGGCTGTCGATCACCCGCAGCGTGGCGAGCAAGGTGGTGGGGCTGACGATCACGATATGGCGGTCGAAGGCTTCCTGGAACAGATTGGGCTCGGCTTGCAACGCGGCGGAGAACGCAGCCTCGATAGGCACGAACAGCAACACGAAATCCAGGCTGTGCAGGCCTTCCAGGCGTTTGTAATCCTTGCCGGCCAGGCCTTTGACGTGATTGCGCAGGGATAAGACGTGCTGCTTGAGCGCTGCCTGGCCAATCACCTCATCATCAGCGCCCACATACTGTTGATAGGCCGTGAGGCTGACCTTGGAGTCGACCACCACCTGCTTGTCGCCCGGCAGCATGATCAGCACATCCGGCTGGAAACGCTCGCCGTCCGGGCCCTTGAGGCTGACCTGGGTCTGGTACTCGCGGCCCTTCTCCAGGCCGGCGTGCTCCAGCACGCGCTCAAGGATCAGCTCGCCCCAGTTGCCCTGGGTTTTCTGGCCCTTGAGGGCACGGGTCAGGTTGGTGGCTTCGTCCGACAGGCGCAGGTTCAGTTGTTGTAGGCGTTCAAGTTCCTTGGCCAGGGAAAAGCGCTCGCGGGCTTCGTTCTGATAGCTCTCTTCGACGCGCTTTTCAAAGGATTGAATGCGCTCCTTCAGAGGGTCCAACAGCTGCCCTAGGCGTTCCTGGCTGGTTTCGGCGAAACGCTGCTCACGCTCATCGAAGATCTTGCCGGCCAGTTCAGCGAACTGCGCGCGCAGCTCGTCCCGTGAACCTTGCAGGTCGGTGAGGCGTTGTTGATGGCTTTCCTGCTGCTCGCGCAGTTCGGCGCTCAGGGCCGCTGCCAGCGCGTCGAGACGGCGCAGTTCGGTGTCCTTGGCGCTGCGGTCGAGGTTCCAGGCGTGGGCCGCGTCGCGGGCGTTATCGCGGTCGATCTGCAACAGCTCGACCTCGCGGCGCACAGCGGCCAGATCAGCCTGCTTGGCGGCATTGGCCTGGCTCAGGTCGCTGATCTCGTCACGGCTGGCATCCAACTGGGCCGCCAGCCCTTCCTGGGCCATTTGCGCCATGGCCAGGCGCTCTTCGAGCAACTCCCAACCGCTCATGCGTGCGCTCAGGCGTTGCTGGAGCTGCCAGCACAGAGCCAACAACGGCACCGCTGCGCCAGCAAGACCCAAGGCAATACTGGTCCAGTCAAAAGCCATAGCCATTTCTGCCATTACCGAAAAAGTGCAAGGTTAACCAAGCGCGGGGCGCGAGGACAGCTCAGTCTTCGACCTGGCCCAGCTCGCGTTGGGCGCGGCGATCACCGGCGCGGGCGGCCAGGCGCAGCAGGTCGTGGCCGATGCGGCGGTCGCGGGCGTTGCCGCACTCACGGCACATCAATTGGCCCAGGCGGCTTTGGGCTGCCACCACGCCTTCACGGGCCGGCTGCTTGAGCAAGCGCCCAGCGAAGTGTTTGACGTTGGTGTTATGGCCCAGGCGCGGGCTGTCGAGCAACCACAAGGCAACTTTCAAGGAGAAACGCTTGGGGGCGGTAACAGTTTGAGGAGTGTCGGTAACAGAAGGTGATACTGAGCGAAACTTCATAAAGCACTGTGGGACAGAACGGAAGGCGCGCCACTCTACTCTTTTTTTCGCACAGGTAAAGCTGAAAAAACCCTGCACGCCCGTTCTAGAGCAAGCGCTCGGGACAATCCACAGAAGCTGTGGATAACTCAGTGGACAACCCCCCTTTAACTCTCGCAAAGGCCCATGGAATGGGGGCCGCAGTCAAACTGACGATTTTTTCACCAATAAAAAAAAGCGAGATTTTTCATTGACTTAAATTTCCATTGCAGGCAATTGGCGGCACTTCATCGCACTTGACAGCTTGGTTACACACGCCGCAACTAATGTGCACAAGTACCCACCTGATGGTTATATCATCGGCGTTTTTTGATCCGACACGGTGGAAAAATGTTACCGGCGGACCAAACCGAGGTGCTTTTCAAATTCGCGCCGGCTCGCCACACTGCTTCACCCACCACACAACCCTGTGCGACTCAATGAAAGGAATTCTGCTATTCGCCCTGCTGCTGCTGGCGGTCTGTGTGATCTCGCTGGGCATCAATGCCGTGCTGCCTTCCCCGGACGGCGCATTGTTCGCCATCGCCATCCTGCTGTCGGCCGCCTTTACTGCCGTGAGCCTGTGCATCGAGCTGGGCGAAGGCAGGATCAACGACATGCGCGATGTGATGAAGGTGGTCGAAACCGGCCAATCCCTGCGCCTGACCCTGGCCGCCTACGGGCTGGGCTGCTCGCTGGCCGCGGCAATCACGGTACTGGTCTATCGCGGGCTGCTGGGTGCCTGAATGAATTATTTTGACTAGCACACTTCCTTTCCTTGTTTCAATCCGTTACCATCCGCCGCGTTAGTACCAAGCTGAAAGTCAATTCTGGTCGAACACGTCCCCTGAACAACACGGGATCGACCACCTCGATGGTTTCCAGGTATGCCTTGCGACGACACAGCCTTTGAACAAGCAAAGGGTGTCGCGAAGTCTCAATACTCTGACCGAACCAACCTGCAAATTGATCAGGATCTTCACCCCGGGCCCAGAACCTTTGCCCCTGTTGTGTTGCCTGCCCTCCTAAGTACCTACCTGCCAGCCCAAGCGCGCCTAACTTATCAGCGCTTCAAACTGGCTGCTTTGTTCCAGTCGGGTTCTTCGTTTGATCAATGGTGATCAACGTTACTGGAACGTTTTAACGTTGCACGGTTCTTAATCCGTGTCATTTGTAGGAACACCCATAACATGAACGCTCAAATCCACACTCAGGATGCCATTCGCACCCTCACCAACGCTTTTGCACCAATGAACTGCCTGATCATGGCCGCTCGCAAAGGCTGCTTCAGCTTCACCCTGGTCAACGAACACGGCATCGCTCGTCACAGCGAACGCCTGTACCCCGATCAATACTCCAGCGCAGAACCGCTGCAGGCCGTGATCGAGCGTACCCGTCAGGCTCTGACTGCCTGACCAACCAAGGTCGCTGAAACCCAAAAACCCTGCCTGAAAAGCAGGGTTTTTTATTGCCTGAAATTCAAGGTTTGAGTTTTTGCACTAAGGCCGAATAGATATAAACGTTATAACTAAATGAGGAAGATGTTTTAAAAACAGTCCTTTACATCGCAAATATGACACTACACTTCAACTCAAGCGGCATGATCCGCTTGCGACGGGCCTGAGATCCGATCCACTGCTGCCAAGCCCCCTCTCTCAGGCCTCGTCGACCACTTTCACGGATTGAGGCTTGTATGGGTATCGCTGCCAGCGAATTGTGTCGTTATGTGATCAGGCCCACGCTGAAGTACCTGGGTCGGGATGATCAAGCGGCCGAATCCTTGCTGCTGGGCATTGCTGCCAGCCAATCGGAACTGGGCTCGGCCCTGCACGACCGGCGTGGCCATGGCCTGTACAGCATCACTGAACCTCGTCACCGCGCACTCTGGGACGACTACCTGGCCCTGGACCCCGAACGCGCCAGCCTGGTGCGGGGGCTGGCCAGCCAGCATGCCTTTCTCAGCGCGCCGCAACTTGAGCTCACCGTCAACCTGCGTTACGCCACCGCCATCGCCTGGCTGCTGGTCGAACAGCACACCCGTGCATTGCCTGCGCCTGGAGATGTTCTGGCGATGGCGCGTATCTGGAAAGAAATTTTTCATCCACAAGGAAGGCTGCGCGATTTCACTCAAGCCTGGCAAACCTGTGTTTCACCCATGAATCAGGTCACTTGTTGATCAGGCGTTTTGCAAGATTCGGCTAAAAACGTTGATTTTGGTCGGATTGTCCTACAAAACCGCTCTATCTCCTGCATTACAGCCTATAGCGCGAACTTAAATTTATTGTTACTTTCCGCAGCGGTGATCACCACGGAGTTCTAATAATGAAAAAAGTAATGCTCAAGACCACACTTAGCCTCGCCGTTGCCATGGCATCCTCCCAACTGTTCGCAAGTGGTTTCGCGCTGAACGAACAGAGCGTCAGCGGGATGGGTACGGGTTTCGCAGGTCGCTCTTCTTCTGCCGATGATGCAAGCACTGTTTACGGTAACCCTGCCGGTATGGCTCGCCTGAATGGCCAGCAAATCACGGGCGGTGTTGCGGCCATTGATGCCTCGACTGACATCAGCGACACCGGCGGCAACTCTCGCGGTTCCAACAAAGGTGACATGGTTCCGTTCACCGCGGTGCCATTTGGCTTCTACACCAACAAACTCAATGATCAGTGGGCCATCGGCTTCGGTGTCTACGCACCGTTCGGCCTGGTGACCGACTATGAAAGCGGCTTCCAGGGCCGTGGCTTCGGCAGCAAGAGCGAAGTGAAGGTCATCACCTTCCAGCCGACTGTCAGCTATGCATTCAACGACCGGGTTTCCATCGGCTTTGGTCCGACCATTAACCGGATCTCCGGTGTGCTGGAGTCGGACAAGACCCTCAACCCTGCCGTCAGCGACACCAATGTCAAAATCAAGGGTGACGATACTGCCCTGGGCTTCAACGTCGGCGTGCTGGTTCAAGCAACCGATACCACACGCGTGGGCTTGACCTACCACTCGAAGGTCAACTACAAACTGGACGGCCACACCACCGTCAGCGGTCCGGCGGCGACTCAACCGTTCCTGCGCAACAACCGTTACGACGCTTCGCTGAAAATCGAAACGCCTGAGTCCTACGATCTGTCGGTCACTCAAGACCTGACCGACGCCTGGAAACTGTACGGTGGTGCCACTTGGACACGCTGGAGCCGCCTGAAGGAAATCACCGTCAATAACGAAGGTGTGACCGCTGCTGCAGGCGGTGGCCTGGCACCAAGCCAGCTGACGGCGATCACCGAGAAACAGGACTGGCACGACACCTGGGCCTACGCCGTGGGTACTTCGTACCAGTTGACCAAACAGGTGGTGCTGCGTACGGGTCTGACGTTCGACCAGTCGCCTACCAACAACACTGATCGTTCGCCGCGCATTCCTACCGGTGACCGTACAATCTTCAGCGTGGGCCTGGGCTACAAAGTCATGGATAACATGACCATCGACCTTGCTTACTCCTACCTGAAGGAAGAAGACGTCAAGGTCAATCAGACTGCTGCCGCTCCGTCGACGGCCAGCTACCGCGCCAAATACGAAAACAGTGCCAACGGTTTCGGCCTGGGCATGACCTACACCTTCTGATTCAGACCGGTGTAAAAAAGCCCCGCTTTCCTGCAAAGGAAGCGGGGCTTTTTAGTGGTCGATGATCAGGGCTTTGAAGCCAGTGCCTGCTCAACCGCCTTGATCAGCTCCGGGCTGTCCGGCTTGGTCAGGCTGGAGAAATTGGCAATCACCTTGCCCTGGCGATCCACCACGTACTTGTAGAAATTCCACTTCGGCGCACTGGTCTGCTGCGCCAGGACCTTGAACAGATGCACTGCATCCGGGCCTTTGACCCTCTGCGGCTCGGTCATGGTGAAGGTCACGCCGTAGTTCACATAACAGACCTTGGCCGTCTCTTCGCCGGTCTTGGCTTCCTGCTTGAAGTCATCGGACGGCACACCAATCACTTCCAATCCCTGACTCTTGTAACGTTGGTACAGGGCTTCAAGACCTTTGAACTGCGGCGCAAAACCACAGAAGCTGGCGGTATTGACGATCACCAACGGCTTGCCGGCGAAGTGCTGGCACAGGTCGATGGATTCCTTGGCGCGCAACTTGGGCAGTTGGCCTTCCAGCAACGGCGGGCAATCAGCGGCCATGGCCACGCCGCCAAACGCAGCCATCAGGACGGGTACAGCGAGCCAACGCTTCAGCATGTGGGGTGTCCTTGCAAGAGTTCAGGCACTGAACTTAACAGATCGACATACCCAGTTGCATCAACGCCAACCCACCGTGCTGCCAGCCCCACCACGCGAGGAGCAGCAACAGCATGGCCGCCACCGGCAGCAGGAACCGCAATGCTACATTCATGCCGCCTCCAGTTGGGTTTGCAAGCGCGCCACCGGACGCTCACGCACCGGCCAGTTCAACGCAGCAGCGAGCAGGCTCAGCAGGATCGCCACCTGCCAGATCAGATCGTAGTTGCCGGTTCGATCATAGACCACCCCGCCCAACCAGCCGCCGAGGAACGAACCCAACTGGTGGAACAGGAACACGATCCCCCCGAGCATCGAGAGGTTTCGCACACCAAACAACGTCGCAACCGTACCGTTGGTCAGCGGCACGGTGGACAGCCACAGGAAGCCCATGGCCATGCCGAACAGGTAGGCCGTGACTTCGGTCACCGGGGCCCACAGGAACAACACGATCACCACCGCGCGCAGCAGGTACAACCCAGTCAGCAAGCGCGGCTTGGACATGCGCCCGCCCAGCCAGCCGGCGGTGTAGGTGCCGAACACGTTGAACAGGCCGATCAATGCCAACACCGTGGTGCCGACAGTCGCGGGCAGGTGTTGGTCAACCAGGTACGCTGGCAGGTGCACGCCGATAAACACCACCTGGAAACCACACACGAAAAAGCCGAAGGCCAGCAGCCAGAACCCGGAATGGGAGCAGGCCTCCTTCAAGGCTTCGCGCATCGTCTGCTGACCGACCACCACCGGCAGCGGCCGGTCCTTGAGCATGGCCACCAACGGCAGGATCAGCGCGACCATCATGCCCAGCGCCAACAGCGCCGCCGACCAGCCCAGCCAGCCGATCAAACCGAGGGTGCCCGGCACCATGGCGAACTGGCCGAAAGAACCGGCCGCGCTGGCAATACCCATGGCCATGCTGCGTTTTTCAGGAGGCACGGCGCGCCCCACCACGCCCAGAATGACCGAGAACGATGTGCCGGAAAGGCCGATACCGATCAACAAGCCGGCACTCAGGGACAACGACCACGCCGAGTCGGACATGCCCATCAACACCAGGCCTGCGGCGTACAGCACGCCCCCGACAAACACCGCCTTGGTCGCGCCAAAGCGGTCGGCCAGGGCACCGGTAAACGGCTGCGCCAGGCCCCAGATCAGGTTCTGCAAGGCGATAGCGAAAGCAAAGGTTTCGCGACCCCAGCCAAATTCGCTGCTCATGGGTGCCAGGAACAGGCCGAAGCCGTGCCGCACGCCCAAGGACAACGCCAGGATCAGCGCACTCCCCAAAAGAACCCAGCCACTGGTGCGCCACATCGAGGTCATTTCTTATTCTCCGCCGCGGGTATATACCCGCTTGTGTTCGAACAAACTCGCCTTCAAGCGAGTTCGTCCAGCAAGGCCAACAGGGTTTCGCGCTTTTCCGCGCCCAGTTGATCGATCAATTTCTGCTGTGCCGCTTCCCACGCCGGCAACGCCGCCGCCAGCCGTTCGATGCCAGCGTCCGTCAACAACACCAGACGGTTGCGCAAGTCATCACCTTCAACCATCTGCACCAAGCCCTCACCTTCCAGCACCCGCAGGTTTCGCCCCAGGGTGCTGCGGTCCAGGCCCATGGCTTCGGCCAGGCTGGAAATACTCGGCTGGTCGAGGCGTTGCAAGTTGCACAGCAAAGAATACTGGGCAACGTTGATCCCGAAGCCGTCGAGAGCGCCGTCGTAATACCTGCTGACGCCACGGGCGGCGCGACGCAGGTTTGTGCATAAACATTGGGAGGCAAGCATGGAGCGTGTATATACCCGGGATTAAGGAAATGCAAGAAAGTGTTACAGGGCCAAGCCGACCAACACTGCCACTTCCAGTAGCTCCAGCAGCGCGCCGGCTGTGTCTCCGGTGGTGCCACCGAGGCGATTGACCATCAATTGGCGTAGCCCCATGAAGCATAGGGCAGCGAGCAGCACGGCAATCCCGCCGCTGAAACCACCGATCAGGATGCACCCCAAGCCGCTGAGGATCAGCACCTGTTGACCGACAAGCCTGGGTAAATGATCCGACAGCGCCTGGCCCAATCCACCGACCCGCACGTAGCGCGTGGTGAGGAACAACGCCAACAGCGATGCGCGCCCGATCAGCGGAGCCAGGATCAGCGCCGCGCCGTTGTGTTGCTCGATCAACGCCACCAGCGCGGTGAACTTGAGCAACAACACCAGCCCCAGTGTGACCACGGCGATCGGCCCGCTGCGCGGGTCCTTCATGATCGTGAGCGTACGCTCGCGGTCACCGAAGCCGCCGAGCCAGGCGTCGGCGCTGTCGGCCAAACCGTCCAGGTGCAAACCACCGCTGAGCAGCACCCAGGCGGTCAGCAACAACGCGGCGTGCAACAACAGTGGCGCGCCCATCAGCGCCGTATTCCCCCCCCACAGCAACACACCGAACAGCAAGCCGACCACCGGATAAAACAGCAGTGAACGCCCCATTTCCCGAGGCTGCGGCATGCCCGGCAGACGAATCGGCAGGCTGCTGAGAAATTGCAAGGCGATCCAGAACGGCAGCATGTTTACCCCACTTCCTTGAGTTGACCGCCTGCCGTGACCTGTAGGCGGAACAACCCACCGTGGCCGACTTCAACATTCAGCAACTGTTCGCGAGGCAAACCCCGCGCCTGCGCCAACAGCAAACGCATGACCCCACCATGGCTGATCAACAACACACGCTGCCCGGCATACGCCTGATGCAAGCGTGCGACAGCGCCCAGGACCCGGTGGGAAAAGTCACTCACCGGCTCCCCATCAGGCGGCGTGAAGCCATAAGGATCGGCCCAGAACAGCCCGAGCCCTTCAGCATCGGTTTCCATCAACGTCGCAGCACTCTGCCCTTCCCAGGCGCCGAAGTGCAGCTCTTGCAGGTCCTTCTCCAGACTCACCGGCAGGTTCAGGCGTTCGCCCAATTCCTCGGCAAAACGCGCACAGCGTTGCAGCGGCGAGCTGACCAAACGGTCCCAGGGCCCTTGCTGCAACACGGCGGCACGCATCTGCGCCCAGCCATTGGCCGTCAGTGCGTCGTCAAGGCTGCCGCGCAGGCCGCCACCCAGTTCGGTTTCGCCGTGACGCAGCAGGTCCAGGTGCAAGGTCATGCCGGGCGGTCAGCCACGGCGGCTTCGGCGAAGGTCGCCATCTGCCCGTGCAACGCACACGCCAGGCGCAACAACGGCACCGCCAGCGCCGCACCGCTGCCCTCGCCCAGACGCAGGCCTAGTTCCAGCAGCGGCTGCGCCTCAAGGCTTTGCAGCACATGACGATGGCCCGGTTCGGCCCCACGATGGCCAAACACCAGCCACTCGCGACATGCCGGGTTCAGGCGAGTAGCGACCAACGCCGCCACGCTGCAGATAAACCCGTCCACCAGCACCACGATGCCTTCCTGGGCACAGGCCAGGTAAGCGCCGACCAACGCGGCGATTTCAAAACCACCCAGGTTGAAGAGGGTCTGCAACGCATCGCCGCGCTGCCCCGCATGAAGGGCCAATGCACGCTCGATCACCGCCACCTTGTGGCTCACGCCCTGGGCGTTCAAGCCGGTGCCCGGGCCTGTCAGGTCGCTGACCTGGCAGGCCAGCAATGCACACGCCAGCGCGCTTGCCGCCGTGGTGTTGCCGATCCCCATCTCACCGCCAATAAACAGCTGGGCGCCGCTTTCCAGCGCACGGCGTGCGCTGTCGCGGCCGGCTTGCAGGGCGAGCCGTCCTTGAACCTCGGTCATCGCCGGGCCGTTGACGAAATTGGCAGTGCCCGCACCGATGTTCAGATGGCGCACGCCCGGCAGGTTCAGCGCAGGCGTCACCGTGCCCAGATCGACCACTTCCAACTGCGCATCCAGTTGCCGCGCCAATACGCTGATGGCCGCACCGCCGGTGACAAAGTTGTGCAGCATCTGCCCGGTAACTTCCTGCGGGAAAGCCGACACGCCCTCCGCCACCACCCCATGGTCACCGGCAAAGATCGCGATCCACAGTGAATCCACCGACGGCTTGACCGTGCCCTGCAAGCCGGCCAATTGCACCGCCAAGGCTTCCAGTTGGCCGAGGGAACCGGCCGGTTTGGTCAATTGCTGCTGGCGCGCCAGCGCTTGAGCGTGCGCCGAGGCGTCGATGGTTTTGCAGGGGTTGAGCCACCAGGTGTCAGTCATAACGCAGTACCTTTCAAAGTCAGGGGCAGGCCGGCGACCGTCAGGACAACGCGCTGACACTGCTCGGCCAAGGCTTGATGCAGCCAACCGGCTTCATCCACATAGCGGCGAGTCAATTCGCCCAGCGGCACGACACCCAGACCGGTCTCGTTGCTGACAAAAATGATTTCACCCGGCAACGACGCCAGGGTGTCCAGCAGTTGGTCGCGCTCGATCGCCAGGCGCTCGCCGTCTTCGAGCATCAGCAGGTTGGTCAGCCACAGGGTCAGGCAGTCCACCAGCAGGCATTGCCCAGCGGCTGCGTTTTCCCGCAGGACGCGCGCCAGTTCAAGCGGTTCTTCGACCAGGCTCCAGTGGTCGGGGCGACGCTGGCGATGCAGCGCGACACGCGCATTCATCTCACCATCCAGGGGCTGGCTGGTGGCGATGTAGGTGACCGGCAGGCCACTGTCGCTGGCGAGTTTTTCGGCCAGGCGGCTTTTGCCGGAGCGGGCACCACCCAAAATCAGTTGATGCATGCTGCAAACCTGTAGGAGCCGGCTTGCCGGCGATGATCGTCAACGTTAATGCACGAGGAGGTTCGCAGTCGCATGGTCAGATTCCACATAGCGTGCGCAGCAACTCGGTATCCAGATGGTTTTCCACCAGGTCCGCCAGGCGATCGATATCACGTTCGCGCAGCGCGTGGTAATCCACCTCCTGCACATCCACCAGCCCGGCCCAGCGCAGCAAGGCGCTGCACGCCGCCGGGGTTTCAAACAGCCCGTGCAGGTAGGTGCCGAGGATTTGCCCGTCCGCGCTCCTGGCGCCGTCGCTGCGGCCATCGTCCAGTCGCACGGCGGCGTGCAACAGGGCATCGCCCGTCGTAACGCCGGCGTGAATCTCATAGCCGCTGACCTCGGCGTCTTCAAGCAGCAAACGGCCACGAACGTTGCGCAGCTGTTTTTCTTCTTCGAGGGTCGTACTGAACGCCAACAGACCCAGCCCTTCGCTGGAACCGGCAGGCCCTTCCAGGCCCAGCGGGTCATGCACCTGCTCACCGAGCATCTGCAAGCCGCCGCAGATGCCGAGCACCTTGCCGCCGTAACGCAGATGCCGCGCCAGGGCGCTGTCCCAGCCATTGGCACGCAGGTACGCCAAGTCGGCGCGCACGCTTTTGGAGCCCGGCAAAATAATCAGGTCGGCAGCGGGAATAGGCTGGCCCGGGCCGACGAACTGCAAGTCCACTTGGGGATGCAGGCGCAGCGGGTCGAAATCCGTGTGGTTGCTGATACGCGGCAGCACCGGCACCACTACCTTGAGCACCTGCGCAGCCTTGTCGATCTGGCGCCGGTCGATACCGTCCTCGGCTTCCAGGTGCAAATCCATCACATAGGGCAAAACGCCCACCACCGGTTTGCCGGTGCGCGCCTCCAGCCAATCCAGGCCCGGCTGCAACAAGGCAATATCGCCACGAAAACGGTTGATGATGAAGCCCTTTACCCGCGCTTGCTCGGTGGGCGACAGCAACTCCAGCGTGCCGACCAAGTGGGCAAACACGCCGCCGCGATTGATGTCGGCGATGAGCAGCACCGGGCAGTCCACGGCTTCGGCGAAGCCCATGTTGGCGATGTCATTGGCGCGCAGGTTGATCTCTGCCGGGGAGCCGGCGCCTTCCACCATCACCACCGGGTAGGCTTGGCTCAACCGCGCGTGCGAGGCCAGCACCGCCTGCATCGCGATGGCTTTGTAGTCGTGATAGGCGACGGCGTTCATGCTGGTGACCGCGCGGCCATGGATGATCACCTGGGAGCCGGTGTCGCTGTTGGGCTTGAGCAACACCGGGTTCATGTCGGTGTGGGGTGGCAGGTTGGCGGCCTGAGCCTGCACGGCCTGGGCGCGACCGATCTCGCCGCCCTCGGCGGTCACGGCGCTGTTGAGCGCCATGTTCTGCGGTTTGAACGGTGCGACCGCCACCCCTTGGCGGACCAACCAGCGGCACAAGGCGGTCACCAGGGTGCTTTTACCGGCATCGGACGTGGTGCCCTGCACCATCAATGTACTCATGAAGCTTCCTTGTAGGCGGCCAGGGCCTCATCGAGGCGCAACCAGTCGGCCTCGGTGTCGGGCAAGCCGAAGCGCAGGCTGCTGTCATGGACAAACAGCCGCAGCAGAATGCCGCGCTGGGCCATGAATTCGTGCATGCGTTCAGCGTGGGGCGTGATCAACCATTGAAACAACGCGCAGCCGCCCTGGGGCTGAAAGCCGTGGCGCTCGAGCAAGGCAAACAGACGTCGGCCCGCCTCGATGCAACGCGTGCGTTGCCGGGCCTGGCCGGCAGTGTCGCGCAGGCACACCTGACCCAACACGCGCGTTGGCCCGCTGACTGCCCAGGGGCCGACCTGTTCGGCCAGCAACTTGAGCAGCTTGCGCTCGGCCAGCACAAAGCCCAGCCGCACTCCGGCCAGGCCGAAGAATTTGCCAAACGAGCGCAACACGATCAGGCCAACCTGGTGGGCCTGGCCCGCCAGGCTCAATTGAGGGGTGACGTCCATGAAGGCTTCATCCACCACTAGCCAACCGCCGCGCTGGGCCAATCGCGAATGCCAGTCCAGCAGGCGTTGCGGCGACAGGCTCAGGCCGGTGGGGTTGTTGGGGTTGACCACCACCAGCACGTCGAGGCCGTCGAGGAAGAAGTCGACTTCCTGCTCCTGCACCTCGCGCACCACATAGCCGGCGCGACGCCAGGCTTCGGCGTGTTCGGCATAGCACGGCGACAACACGCCGACTTTGCCGGCACGGCGCAGGCGTGGCAGCAACTGGATGGCCGCCTGGGAACCGGGCACCGGCAACAGGTGCGCAGCGCCGTAGTATTCGCTGGCGGCTTGCTCCAGGCCGTCATCGGTTTCGGGCAAGCGTGCCCAGGCGCGCAACGGGATCTCCGGGATCGGCCACGGCCAGGGCGCGAGGCCGCTGGACAGGTCGAGCCAGTCGGCTTCGGCAATCCCGTACTGAATCGCTGCCTTGCGCAGCCGGCCACCGTGTTCAAGCATAGAATTGCGCCCCCGCGCACAGGATCAGCAGCCACAACCATACGCCGCGCTGCACCAGTTGCCAGCCCCGGTCGATGGAATCGGCACCCGCCGCCGGGCCTTCGCCCAATTGCGGGCGATGGTGCACTTCGCCGTGATAGATCGCAGCGCCGCCCAACTCCACACCCAGGGCGCCAGCACCCGCCGCCATCACCGGGCCGGCGTTGGGGCTGTCCCAGGTCGGGCCCTGGGTGCGCCAGCATTTGAGGGCCAGGCGGGTCTTGCCGAGCACGGCGTAGGTCAACGCCACCAGGCGTGCGGGAATGTAGTTGAGCACGTCGTCGATCTTGGCCGCTGCCCAACCGAAACGTTCGAAGCGTTCGTTGCGATAACCCCACATGGCATCGAGGGTGTTGCTCAAGCGGTAGAGCACCACGCCCGGCACACCGGCCACCACAAACCAGAACAGCGCGGCAAACACCGCGTCGCTGCCGTTCTCCAGCACCGATTCGGTAGCGGCGCGGGCGACTTCGGTGCTGTCCAATTCACTGGTCTGGCGGCTCACCAGGTAGCTGACGCGTTTGCGCGCTTCGTCCAGGTCATCGCTGCGCAGGGCCTGCGCCACCGGAATCACATGCTCACCGAGGCTGCGCATGCCGAGGGCGCAGTACAGCGCGAGGATTTCCAGTACCCAACCGATATACGGCGCCCACGACAGCGCCGTGGCCAGCAGGGTCAACGGCACTACTGCGATAAACCACGCAGTCACGCCATGGCTGCGCCAACCGCGCCCACCGGTGTTGAAACGCTGCTCGATGCGCCCGGCAAAATTGCCGAACGCCACCAGTGGATGCCGGCGCCTGGGCTCGCCCAGCAGCGCATCCAGCGCCACCGCAGCGACACACAGCAAGGCCACACTCATTGACTCACTCCCCACGCATTCTCATACAACATGTCACTCAGCGGCCGAGGCTCGGTCCAGCCTTCGAGCTGCAACATCGGTGCCGGATAGAACTCGGCCACCGGCCCCAGGCACAGCACCGCCAAAGGTTTTGCGCCAGGCGGCAAGCCCAGCAGATCGGCCAGGGCCTGGGGTTCAAACAGCGAGACCCAGCCCATGCCCAAGCCTTCGGCGCGGGCGGCGAGCCACAGGTTCTGGATGGCACAGGACAGCGAGGCCATGTCCATTTCCGGCAAAGTGCGACGGCCGAAGATGTGGCGCTCGCGGTCATCCATCAACGCCGCGACCAGCACTTCGGCGCAGTCGTGAATGCCTTCGACCTTGAGTTTCATGAACTCATCAGAGCGTTCGCCCAACGCCTCGGCGGTGCGTACGCGCTCTTCTTCCACCAGTTGTTGAATCTGCCCACGCAGTTGGCGGTCGCTGATACGGATAAAGCGCCAGGGTTGCATCAGGCCGACGCTGGGGGCCTGATGGGCAGCCTGGAGCAAACGGTGCAGCAATTCAGGGGCGACGGTGCCACCGCTGAAATGGCGCATGTCGCGGCGTTCGGCGATGGCGCGGTAGATGGCATCGCGGTCGGCTTCGGGGAAGGCGTTGTCAGTCATGGCCTCTTCGCGGGCAAGCCCGCTCCCACATTGGATGGGGTTTCAACTCGGTACATTGTGGGAGCTGGCTTGCCTGCGATGGCGGCTTCCTGGTCTGGCGCAAACAAGGCGGCCACTGCCACGGGATTGGATGGAAAATAGAAATGTACGTAGGACGCGGTCATACGCCCCTGTCTGAAAACCGCCTCGGCACCACGCCCACCATTGGGGCTCAGGCCACGGGCAATCGGCTGCCACTCGGTGGTCGTGAGGGAGTGGTGATAGGTATGGCCGCGCAGCGTGCCTTCGGGCAGCTCGACATTCTGCAGGGCCAGGGCCGCGAGTTTCTTTTGCATCACGGCGTCGCCTTGCAGCAGGCCCACCAGTTCGGCGCGGGTACCCTCGACATCGGTCAGCGAGTCGAGCAGGTACAGCATGCCGCCGCACTCGGCGAGCAAGGGTTTGCCGGCAGCATGATGAGCGCGGATGGCGTCGAGCATCGGGGTGTTTTGCGACAGCGCCTGGTGGTGCAATTCCGGATAGCCACCCGGCAGGTAGAGACTGTCGGCGTCTGGCAATTGGTGGTCATGGATCGGCGAGAAGAAGTGCAACTCGGCCCCCATCGCGCGTAGCAGATCGAGGCTGGCGCCGTAGGTAAAGGCGAAGGCTTCGTCGCGGGCCACGGCAATACGCACGCCTTCCAACAGCGGCTCGGCCACGATCACTTCGGGCGCGGCAAAGGTTACCGGAGGCGGTAAGGCCACTTCGCAACTGCTGCCCAATGCTTGAGCGGCGGCGTCCAGGCGTACATCGAGGTCATTCAATTCGCTGGCTTGCACCAGCCCCAGGTGTCGGCTGGGCAGTTCGATGCCAGTTTCACGGGACAATGCGCCATACCAGCGCAGGCCTTCAGTCAGGCTGCCTTCCAGCAGTTGCGCGTGGCGCAAGGTGCCGACGCGGTTGGCCAGCACGCCGGCAAACGGCAGGTCCGGCTGATAACGCGCCAGGCCCAGGGCCAGGGCGCCGAAGGTCTGGGCCATGGCGGTGCCGTCGATCACGCCCAGTACCGGCACGCCGAAGTGCCGCGCCAGGTCGGCGCTGGAGGGGGTGCCGTCGAAAAGGCCCATCACGCCTTCGATGAGGATCAGGTCGGCTTCACCGGCCGCTTCCCACAACAGGCGGCGACTTTCCTGCTCGCCCACCATCCACATGTCCAGCTGATAAACCGGCGCACCACTGGCGCGCTCATGGACCATCGGGTCGAGGAAGTCCGGACCGCATTTGAACACACGCACCTTGCGCCCCAGGTTGCGGTGCAACCGGGCCAGCGCAGCGGTGACGGTGGTTTTGCCCTGGCCGGACGCCGGTGCGGCGATCAAGACGGCCGGGCAATGACGGGGCTGATTCAAAGTTCGACGCCCTTCTGTGCCTTGATACCGGCCTGGAACGCGTGCTTGAGCATGCCCATTTCGGTGACGGTGTCGCCCATTTCGATCAATTCGGGTTTGGCGCCACGACCGGTGACGACCACGTGTTGCATCGGCGGGCGGGCTTGCAGGTCGCTGAGCACCTGGTCCAGGTCGAGGTAGCCGTGCTTGAGGGCGATATTCAGCTCATCCAGCACCACCAGGCCGATGGCCGGGTCTTGCAGCAGTTCGCGGGACACCGCCCAAGCGGCTTCGGCGGCGGCGATGTCGCGCTGGCGGTCCTGGGTTTCCCAGGTGAAGCCTTCGCCCATGACGTGGAAACGCACTTGCTCGGGGAAGCGGCGGAAGAACAACTCTTCACCGGTGCTGTTACGCCCTTTGATGAACTGCACCACGCCGCACTGCATGCCGTGGCCCATGGCCCGGGCCAGCATGCCGAATGCGGAACTGCTCTTGCCTTTGCCGTTGCCGGTCAATACCAGCAGCAAACCACATTCATTGGGGGAGTTGGCGATGCGCTCGTCGATCACGGCTTTTTTGCGCAGCATGCGCGCCAGGTGGCGTTCGTCGCGGTCGGGGGAATCGGTCATGGCAGCTCTCCGTTGGGGCTGGACAAAAACGGCGGGCAGGAAAAAGACAATACAGACAGCCAAGCATCGCCCACCGTGATGCTGTTGGATGCTCCGGGCCGGTCTCCGGGCTCATGAGTGGCGCCCTGCGCTTATGAAAAGAGCGAGCAGGCCGACGTTGCGCCTTCCCATATCGCGCGCGATACAGTGGCAAAAGGCAGCGTCTTGACTCATTTACCGTTGCGGGGGCAGCGCCGGAATCGCGGCAGCACTGTGTACAAGTGTGCTCACTCACCGGCTTCCCTGTTTCACCCTGTCGACGCATGCGCCACAGAGCACCTGGAACAAGCCGCGAAGGTTAGTGGGTTGGGGGTGGAGCGTCAATTAAAGCTGGCCTCGCACTTGAACCATCGGACCGCCGCACTCCTCTACCCTTACAGGTATCAAGGAGAAAACCATGCATAAAACCAGACTCGCCTTGCTGATCATGCTCGCAGGCACCCTCGCCGCCTGCGGTGAAAGCTCAACGTTGCAGGTGTCCGATGGCACCGGCCCTTCGCCCAAGTTGCCCGAACCGAACAAGACACTGATCCCGACCGTCAACATCGCCCCGGCGATCGGCTGGCCTGAGGGCGCAAAACCCACGGCGGCCGCTGGCACCCAAGTGGCCGCGTTCGCCGAAGGGCTGGACCACCCGCGCTGGCTGTATGTGCTGCCCAACGGCGATGTGCTGGTGGCCGAAACCAATGCGCCGCCCAAACCGGATGACGCCAAGGGGATTCGCGGCTGGGTGATGGAGAAGGTCATGGGCCGCGCCGGCGCCGGTGTGCCGAGCCCGAACCGCATCACATTGCTGCGCGATGCCGACCACGACGGCGTTGCCGAGACGCGCACAGTGTTCCTGGAGAACCTGAACTCACCGTTCGGCATGACCCTGGTCGGCAACGATTTGTACGTGGCGGACTCGGACAAACTGCTGCGTTTCCCCTACCAGCCGGGCGAAACCGCGATCAAGGCAGCCGGTACCAAGGTGGTCGACCTGCCAGGTGGCAGCATCAACCACCACTGGACCAAGAACGTGGTGGCGAGCAAGGACGGCAGCAAGCTGTATGTGAGCGTTGGCTCCAATAGCAACGTTGGCGAAAACGGCCTGGAAGCGGAAGAAGGTCGGGCGGCGATCTGGGAAGTGGATCGCGCCTCGGGTCAGCACCGCATCTTCGCCTCCGGCCTGCGCAACCCGAATGGCATGGCGTGGGAGCCGCAGACGGGCAAGCTGTGGACGGCGGTGAATGAGCGCGACGAAATCGGCAGTGATCTGGTGCCGGACTACATCACGTCGGTCAAGGAGGGTGGTTTCTACGGCTGGCCTTTCAGTTATTACGGCCAGCACGTGGATGTTCGCGTTTCGCCGCAGAACCTGGACCTGGTGGCCAAGGCCATTGCGCCGGACTATGCCGTGGGCCCACATACGGCGTCATTGGGGCTGACGTTTGCCGAGGGTAATAAACTACCGGCGCAGTTCAGCAACGGGGCGTTCATCGGCCAGCATGGGTCGTGGAACCGCAAGCCGCACAGTGGCTACAAGGTGATCTTTGTGCCGTTCGAGGGTGGCCAGCCCAAAGGGCAACCGGTGGACGTGCTGACTGGGTTTCTCGACAACGACGAGAAGGCCATGGGTCGGCCGGTGGGTGTGGTGATTGATCAGCAGGGGGACTTGCTGGTGGCCGATGATGTGGGGAACAAGGTGTGGCGGGTGTCGGCCGCAAAATGAACTGTAGGAGCCGGCTTGCCGGCGATGGCGTCCTCAAGGGCCTCATCGCCGGCAAGCCGGCTCCTACAGTTTTTTGTCAGGGGTTGCGAGCCAGGTTTGCTGGCAACACGCGCTTGGCGCTCAGGTAGGCATTCTGCCAATACGCCTTGGACAAGGTATCCAGCTTGACCGTACCGCCGGTTTGCGGCGCGTGCACAAAACGCCCTTCCCCCACGTAGATCCCGGCATGGCTGACCTGTGAACCGCCACCGGTGGCGAAGAACAGCAAGTCGCCGGTCTGCAGGTTTTCTTCGCTGACGTCCTGGGCACGCATCACGATCAACTCACGGGTGGTGCGCGGCAACGAGATGCCCGCCGCATCGCGGTAGACAAAGCCGATCAGGCCACTGCAATCGAAACCGGAGTCCGGTGTGTTGCCGCCCCAGCGGTAAGGCGTGCCCACCAGACCCAGCGCACGGAAGAGCACGTCTTCGGCAGCAGGCGAGAAGCTCTGGCTGGAATAGTTGAACACTGGCTTGGGCTTGGCCGCCACGAACGCAGGGGGCGGTGGGCGGCTTGCGCAGGCGCTGAGGAGCGCGGCGCAAACGAGAAGAATGAGGCGGGCTGAGGTCGACATGGGCAGAACAATCCTGGTCTGGATGCGGCTTTTCGCTGCCGAACGCTGAAAACCAGAACGCGCAAGCAAAGCTCGCGCGAACGGATTCCAACAATATCCAAGGATTCTAGCGCTTACACGTCAAACTTCAAGTATCACTTTAAGTTTACTTGCTAGCGGTAACCGTCGTCGGGGCCATGGCGAGTGCGCGCTTGGCTTCGATGAAGGTTCTGCTCCAGTAGCTGTCACCCAGGTTGTCGACTCGAACACCGCCACTGCGACGGCTGCTGGAGTGGATAAACTGGTTGTCGCCCAGGTAGATACCGGCATGGCTTACGCGACCACGACCCGCCGTACTGAAGAAAAGCAGATCACCCGGCTTGAGGTTGTTGCGCGCGACCAACGGTGCATCCACGTTGATCATTTCGCGGGTGGAGCGTGGCAAGTTCATGCCCGCCTCTTCGCGAAACAGGTAGCCGATGAAGCCGCTGCAGTCGAAACCGGCTTCAGAGGTACCGCCGAAACGGTAACGGGTACCGATCAGGGACATGCCGCGTTCAAGAATGCTGTCGGCCAGAACTGGAAGCTGATAAGGCTTGTTGCCGGCGAAGTCGGCCAGTTCCTTCTCGGTTGCAACTTCTTCCTCATAAACAGTGGAAGACTGCGATGCAACGAATTTTGCCTGGGACTGCTGTTGGGTTTTCTGCTGCTCTGCCACTTGTTGAGGGTGGGAGGCGCAACCAAACAACAGGGTAACGAGTGCGAGGGGCACGAGGGGTGCGAAGCGATTTAGCATGGGCACGACCGTGGCTGATATGTAAAGAAGTCGAGACTATGCCCGCTATCAGATCGATTTGCAAATTCAATCGTGATCTATGTGACTTCTTGTTTGGACTATGACATCTAAGCCCTTAACACCCTATACGTGCCTTTTGCGTGGCCAAACCGGCCCAAACGCAGGTTTTCTGGCGCCTGGAATTTGCCAGGAGCCGCGAAACACAAGGGTTGGCTACCAGCCGAGGGTTTCCTTAAGGAAGGGAATGGTGAGCTTGCGCTGGGCCTGCAAAGAGGCCTGGTCGAGTTGCTCGAGCAAGTCGAACAACGCACTCATGCTTCGGGTGCCACGCGTGAGGATAAAGTGCCCCACTTCGTCAGTGAGGTGCAGGCCGCGACGGGAAGCGCGTAATTGCAAGGCACGCAATTTGTCCTCGTCGGACAACGGGCGCATCTGGAAGATCAGCGCCAGGGTCATGCGCGACTTGAGGTCAGCCAGCTTGATCGGCAACTCGCGTGGCGAGGTGGATGCCGCGATCAACAGGCGCCGGCCGCTGTCACGCAGGCGGTTGAACAGGTGAAACAACGCCTCTTCCCACTCGGCCTTGCCGGCGATCGCTTGCAGATCGTCCAGGCACACCAGCTCGTATTGTTCCAGATGGTCGAAGATACCGATCCCACGATCCATCAACTCCGCCAGGGGCAGGTATACCGCCGGCTCGCCCATCTGCTCGAAGCGCAGGCACGCGGCCTGCAACAGGTGGGTACGCCCCACGCCGTGCTTGCCCCACAGGTAGATCAGGCTTTCAGTCCACCCGGCGTCGGCTTCGCAAAGCCGCTCGACATAGCCGAGTGCAGCGGCATTGGCGCCTGGGTAGTAGTTGATAAAGGTGGCGTCGTCACGCAGACGCACACCCAAGGGCAGCTGAATCGGTTTCATGCTGACTGAACGGCTCCAAACGAACCGTTAGTGGCCTCTGTGTAAAGTTTGCAAAGTTTATACCCGTGACGCCGGGCGCACAATGCAGCAGACCACAAGCAAAATCAAAGGTTTGCGTTAACTTGGGCGATTTGCGCAAATTGTTTGACGCAGTTCCCCCATAAACAACAAACCCGGCCTGGGCCGGGTTTGTGACGAAGGGGTTACAGGTCGGGGTCTTCCACCCCCGTGTATACATCCGAATCCTTGTACAGATCATGCACATGGCGCACCAGCACCATGATCACCGCCGCCACCGGTAGCGCCAGCAGGATGCCGGTAAAGCCGAACAGCTCACCACCCGCCAGGATCGCGAAGATCACGGCCACCGGATGCAGACCGATCCGGTCGCCCACCAGCAACGGCGTCAGCACCATGCCCTCCAACGCCTGCCCCACCATGAACACCGCAACGATGCCCAGCATCGGATACAGGTCGCCACCAAACTGGAACAACCCCGCCACCAGCGCCGCGCCGATACCGATCACAAAGCCCATGTACGGCACGATAGCGGCCAGGCCGGCGATCAGACCGATCAACAGGCCCAGCTCCAGGCCGATCGCCATCAGGCCCGCTGCGTAGATAATCCCCAGCGCCAGCATCACCAGTAACTGGCCACGTACAAACGCCCCCAGCACTTCATGACACTCCTCGGCGAGAGAGACGATGCGCTCCTCACGATTACGCGGCAGCAGGCTGCGGATCTTGGCCATCATGATGTCCCAGTCGCGCAGCAGGTAGAACGCCACCACCGGGATCAGCACCAGGTTGGTCAGCCAGCCGATCAACGCCAGGCTGGACGCCGTGGCCTGGCTGAGCACCACACCCACGATATCGGTGGTCTGCCCCATGTGTTCGCTGATGGCCGCCTTGACCTTGTCGAACTTCCAGAACCCATCCGACAGCCCCAGCTTGGCCTGGGCCCACGGCATGGCCGTGTGCTGCAGCCAGTCGAGCATCTGCGGCGCCAGTTCATAGAGGCGAAACAGCTGCTTGGCCAGCATCGGCACCAGGACCAGCACCAATGCCGTGATGATCAAGGTGAACAAGGCGAACACCGCCACCACGCCCCAGGTGCGCGACAGGCCGACTTTCTCCAGGCGATCCACCACCGGATCGAACAGATAAGCCAGCAGCAACGCAACCAGGAACGGCGTCAGGATCGAATGCAGCAAAAACACAAAACCGCACAGCAGGACAATCCCGCCAAGCCACACCCAACGACGCGTATCCGCCATAAACCACTCCATCTCTAGCTGCTTCTATATAAGGAAGAACATTTACCAACGAAAACGCAGTTGCGCCTGAGGCTCGGGAGCAGGGGCCGGTTGAGTGCCCTCCACTGCCGGCTGCTGTGCAGGTGCCTCACCCGCAGGCACTTCCTGCAACTTGGCCAGGCTCAACTGGGTACGCAACTGATCGGCACTGCCATTGACGCGGTACACGATGCGATTGCCATCGACCAATTGGGGCTGCCCACCAAACGGCTCAAGCAGATGGCCCAGTGCGGCATAACGCTCAAGGGTCATGCCCTGCACTTCCAGCAGTTGTTCAGTACTCACGCCCGGCTTGACCGCGAAGCGTGGCGCGAGCTTCTGACTGACCGCCAGCATCACCGCGTCGGCGACGGCGCCGGTATCAGCGCCTTGGGCGGTGCCCTGCTCGCTCTTGTCACCCAGCCACAAGCGCCACTTGGCTTGCCATTGGCTGCCTTCCTGGCGCGCATGCACCGCCAGCAACGCATCGGCGCCGTAACGCTCGGACGCGGCGCGCAAGGGTGTGGCGTCAGCGTTTTCCAGGTTCGGCCCAGTGGCGACCACTTGCTCGTCCAGGTCACCCAACGGCAGGCGCAGCGGCAAGCCACGATGTTGTGCGGCTCGGCGCAATGCCTGGGCGACCGCCTGGCCGTCACCGACCAGGCTGCTGCCTTCGGTGGAGTCGTTCAGCCACCAACCGAGGATCGACGGCCGATTGCTGCCCCAGATCGACAAACCCGCCTCACGCAAGGCGCGGTCGGTGCTCACCGGATCGAAATCCACTTGCAGGCTTTCGGGAGGGCCGGCGTCGTAGCCGTACTGGCTGATGATTTGTTGCGGATCTTTACGGACGGCCGCCAGGCCCGGGCCATCGGCAGCCTTGGCGTCGCCGGTCAGGCGGATCACCAGGGTCTGCACGGCGCGCTGGGTGGCCTGGTCACGCTCTTGGGGCGACTGACTGCTGACCGGTTCAAGTACTTGGTAAAGACCATTGAGGGTTTCGGCATGACTCGCCAGGCTGACCAACGACAAGCAGCCTACAAAGAAGAATTTGCACAGACGCATGAAAGATTCCCGAACGACAAAATTAGCGGCTGGAACAGACCGTGTGAACTCGGTTTGCCAAGGCTGTGACCACAGCGACTGGTAAAACATTCACAGGGTCTTGGTAAGTTTTCGCAACGTCATAACGATAGCGGGTTCAAGGCTATACCTTAATACGCGCCTTGGCAGACCCGGTCAGCATTTTTAACCAGCTTTTTTCACGGATATGGCCCTGCCCGTCGGCCCGAGGATGGCCGCTGCCCCTCAAGCCTGATAAAATCGCGCGCCTTCGCAGACCGTCAACGGCTGGGCCTTTTACAAAAAGCGCCTGCCCGCTCGGTCGTTACCCAGAAATCCCCCCTAAAGGCCTGGATCATGAGCAAGCAACCCTCCCTGAGCTACAAGGACGCCGGTGTAGACATCGACGCCGGTGAAGCATTGGTCGAACGCATCAAGAGCGTCGCCAAGCGCACTGCGCGCCCCGAAGTCATGGGCGGCCTGGGCGGTTTTGGCGCCCTCTGCGAAATCCCGGCCGGCTACAAGCAGCCTGTACTGGTCTCCGGCACCGACGGCGTGGGCACCAAGCTGCGCCTGGCACTGAACCTGAACAAACACGACAGCATCGGCATCGACCTGGTTGCCATGTGCGTCAACGACCTGGTGGTATGCGGCGCCGAGCCGCTGTTCTTCCTCGACTACTACGCCACCGGCAAGCTGAACGTGGACACCGCGGCACAAGTGGTCACCGGTATCGGCGCTGGCTGCGAACTGTCGGGTTGCTCCCTGGTAGGCGGCGAAACCGCTGAAATGCCGGGCATGTACGAAGGCGAAGACTACGACCTGGCCGGCTTCTGCGTTGGCGTTGTAGAAAAAGCCGAAATCATCGACGGTTCCAAAGTCGCCGCGGGCGACGCCCTGCTGGCCCTGCCGTCCTCCGGCCCGCACTCCAACGGTTACTCGCTGATCCGCAAGATCATCGAAGTGTCCGGCGCCGACATCGAGAACACCCAGCTCGACGGCAAGCCGCTGACCGACCTGCTGATGGCCCCGACGCGCATCTACGTCAAGCCACTGCTCAAGCTGATCAAGGACACCGGTGCTGTCAAAGCCATGGCCCACATCACCGGTGGCGGCCTGCTGGACAACATCCCGCGCGTCCTGCCAAAAGGCGCCCAGGCCATCGTCGACGTGGCCAGCTGGCAGCGTCCTGCAGTCTTCGACTGGCTGCAAGAGAAAGGCAACGTCAACGAAACCGAGATGCACCGCGTGCTGAACTGCGGCGTGGGCATGGTGATCTGCGTGGCACAAGAACACGTTGAAACCGCGCTGAACGTGCTGCGTGAAGCGGGCGAGCAGCCTTGGGTCATCGGTCAGATCGCCACTGCCCCGGAAGGCGCAGCCCAGGTTGAACTGAAGAACCTCAAGGCTCATTAATGTCTCAGACCTGTGATGTCGTGGTGCTGCTTTCCGGCACCGGCAGTAACTTGCAGGCCCTGATCGACAGCACGCGCACCGGCGACAGCCCGGTGCGCATTGCTGCGGTGATCTCCAACCGCAGCGACGCCTACGGCCTGCAACGCGCCAGGGACGCGGGTATCGAAACCCGTTCGCTGGATCACAAGGCTTTCGAGGGCCGCGAGGCCTTCGACAGCGCCTTGGTCGAACTGATCGACGCCTTCAACCCAAAACTCGTGGTACTCGCCGGTTTCATGCGCATCCTCAGCGCTGACTTCGTGCGCCACTATGAAGGGCGCCTGCTCAACATCCACCCTTCCCTGCTCCCCAAGTACAAAGGCATGCACACGCACCAGCGCGCGCTTGATGCTGGCGACAGCGAGCATGGCTGCAGCGTGCACTTTGTCACCGAGGAACTCGATGGCGGGCCTCTGGTCGTACAGGCAGTGGTTCCGGTAGAGTCTGCAGACTCGGCGCAGACGCTTGCGCAACGGGTTCACACCCAGGAACACAGGATTTACCCGCTGGCTGTTCGCTGGTTTGCCGAGGGGCGGTTGATTCTTGGTGAACAGGGTGCATTATTGGACGGTCAGTTACTCGCGGCCAGCGGCCACTTGATTCGAACCTAGGAGATTTTATGCGTCGCGCCTTGCTCTTCGCTTTTGCGCTGTTCGCCTTGCCTGCCGTGCAAGCAGCAGACCTTCACCCTTTCTCCGCCAGCTACACCGCCGACTGGAAACAGTTGCCCATGAGTGGTTCGGCCGAACGCAGCCTGACCAAGAATGACAATGGCTCCTGGACCTTGAACTTCAAGGCTTCCATGATGATTGCCAGCCTCACCGAAACCAGCGTGATCCAATTCGACAAGGACGCCTTGCAACCGAAGAGCTACACCTTCGAACGCGGCGGCCTGGGCAAGGCGAAGAAGATCAACCTGGACTTCGACCACTCGACCAACAAGGTCACCGGTTTCGAAAACAAGGACCCGGTCAACGTCACCCTCGAAAGTGGCATGCTCGACAAGTCGACTTACCAGCTGGCGCTGCAACGTGACGTGGCTGCCGGCAAGAAGAGCATGAGCTACCGCGTGGTCGAAGGCACTGATGTCGACACCTACGACTTCCGCGTGATCGGCCCGGAAAAGGTCCAGACCAAGGCCGGCTCCATCGATGCGATCAAGGTCGAGCGTGTACGCGACCCGTCGCAGAGCAAGCGCATCACCCAGATGTGGTTTGCCAAGGACTGGGGCGGCATCCTGGTTGCCCTGCGCCAGGTTGAAACCGACGGCAAGGAATACAACATCATGCTGCTCGACGGCACCGTTGACGGCAAGGCTGTCAAAGGCAGCTGATGGGCGGGTGAGTTAGAGAAGAGGCCTCGCGGAATGCGGGGCTTTTTTTTGCCTGTCGGTTTTGCGTTGAAGCTTCTACCGCTATCGCCGGCAAGCCGGCTCCTACAGGAGGAATGCGTTCAAACTGTAGGAGCCGGCTTGCCGGCGATGGCGTCAGCATGGCCAATACAGCCCCATAAGCCTGACCCGAACATGAAACTTCTGTCATAAAACTCAATGACCTGCGACGCAATGTCACGGTTTACGTGGCCTGCAGGATAGTTGCGTTTTATGCAAAGAATTGTTGCGCGGAAAATCGGTTTACTTAGCAAGCTAACAAAACATATAAAAGAGGCCTGCGACGACTTGCCGCAGATCAACCAGAGATTGGAGCAAGCAGATGACTGTAAAAGTAACTGAACGCGACGACGAACATATGTCCCACGAAGCAGTAGCCCACGGGATTCATATCTGGGATGTACATCAGCAAGATCAGCTGGTCGGCATGTTTCACAACGAGAACGAAGCCCACAATTATAAAAACGAGCTCGAAAGTCTCGAACTGAAACGCCAGGCGCAAAGCTCCTGAGTATTCGTATGGTTCGGGTCCCTGGCCCACGCAGCCTTGATACCTGAAAACACAAAACCCGCCTTTTGAGCGGGTTTTGTATTGAAGGGGCCGCTACGTAGCCCGGCGCGGGGCAAGCCCGCTCACTACAAACAAAAACCCCGCCATTGGCGGGGTTTGTTGTTTTTACCGGCTTACCACATCAGATCGTCCGGGATCTGGTAGGCGGCGTATGGATCATCCTCATCCGGCACCTGGCTTTCGGTGAGGACATTGAGCTGCACGATACGCTCCGGTGCACGCTCCTGGATCTTCAGCGCCGCTTCACGCGGGATCACTTCATAGCCGCCACCGTGATGCACGATCGCCAGGGAGCCGTTGCTCAGCTTGTTGCGCATCAAGGTGTTGACCGACAGGCGCTTGACCTTCTTGTCGTCCACGAAGTTGTAGTAGTCCTCGGTGGTCAACTTGGGCAGGCGCGAGGTTTCAATCAGTTGCTTGACCTGTGCCGTGCGGGCCTTGGCCTCGGCTTTTTCCTGCTGCTGGCGGTTCAGCTCCTGGTCGCGCTTGACCTTCTCGGCCTGCGCTTCCTGGGCCAGGCGCGCCTGGGTGTCATCGGCTTCGATCTGGCCTTTGTGGACCAGACGTTGCTGCTTCTGTTTCTCTTTGCCGACCTGCTTGGCCTGCTTTTGGTTGACCAGACCTGCTTTGAGCAACTGGTCGCGAAGGGAAAGGCTCATGGTGCTTACTCACTTAGGCAACTGCTCAACCGCAGCTGGACACATTCTTTTCCTGACGTTTGGCTTCACCCCACAGGGCGTCCAACTCTTCGAGGGTGCAATCTTCTATGGGTTTGTGCGTATCGCGCAATGCCTGTTCGATAAATCGGAAACGTCGTTCGAACTTGGCATTGGCGCCACGCAGTGCGGCTTCCGGGTCGACCTTGAGGTGACGGGCCAGGTTGACGGCGGCAAACAGCAGGTCGCCGACCTCATCAGCGATGGCCGCAGAATCGTTATCAGCCATGGCTTCGAGCACTTCATCCAGCTCTTCGCGCACGTTGTCCACCACCGGCAGCGCGGATGGCCAGTCGAAACCGACCTGGCTGGCGCGCTTCTGCAATTTGGCGGCACGGGATAAAGACGGCAAGGCGGTGGGCACATCATCAAGCAGGGACAATTGCTCCGGCGCGTCGGATTTTTCCGCACGCTCCTCGGCCTTGATCTGCTCCCAGCGCTCCTTGACCTTTTCCTCGCTCAGTTTCGGGATGTCCAATGGCGCATACAAGTCGCCCGTAGGGAACACGTGAGGATGGCGGCGAATGAGCTTGCGGGTAATGCTGTCGATCACCCCGGCGAACTCAAAACGCCCCTCTTCCCGCGCCAGCTGGCTGTAATACACCACCTGGAACAACAGGTCGCCCAACTCACCTTGCAGGTGATCGAAATCACCGCGCTCAATGGCATCGGCAACCTCGTAGGCTTCTTCCAGGGTATGGGGCACGATGGTGGCGTAGGTTTGCTTGATGTCCCACGGGCACCCGTATTGCGGGTCGCGCAGGCGGTTCATCAGATGTAGCAGGTCTTCAAGCGAATACATCATTCAATCTCTGCGCATATTTCCAGAACACTGAAAATCAACTGTGGGAGCTGGCTTGCCTGCGATGCTGACAACTCGGTCCATCAAGCAGACCGAGGCGATGCTATCGCAGGCAAGCCAGCTCCCACACAAGCCCGGTTCCCACGGGTTGTACCGCATCAAGGGGTGCGGTTACGCCGCGTCTCGATGATGTTCGGCAACTGGGAAATGCGCCCCAGCAACCGCCCCAATGCGTCCAGCCCCGGAATCTCGATGGTCAGGGACATCAACGCGGTGTTGTCCTCTTTGTTCGAGCGGGTGTTGACCGCCAGCACGTTGATCCGCTCATTGAGCAGCACTTGCGAGACGTCACGCAGCAAACCGGAACGGTCGTAGGCGCGAATGACGATATCCACCGGGTAGGTGAGCACCGGCACCGGCCCCCAACTGACCTGGATGATCCGCTCCGGCTCACGCCCGCCCAGCTGCAGCACCGAGGCGCAGTCCTGGCGGTGAATGCTCACGCCCCGGCCCTGGGTGATGTAGCCGACGATGGCGTCGCCCGGCAACGGCTGGCAGCAACCGGCCATTTGCGTCATCAGGTTGCCCACGCCCTGGATCTGGATGTCGCCGCGCTTGCCCGGCTTGTAGCCCGTGGCCTTGCGTGGGATCAGTTCCAACTGTTCGCTGCCGCGCTCCGGCTCGACCAGTTGCTGGGCCAGGTTGACCAGTTGCGCCAGGCGCAGGTCGCCGGCACCCAGCGCCGCGAACATGTCTTCGGCGATCTTCATGTTGGCCTTTTCGGCCAGCTTGTCGAAGTCCACCTGCGGCAGGCCCAGGCGCGCCAATTCGCGCTCGAGCAAGGTTTTGCCGGCTGCGACGTTCTGGTCGCGGGCCTGCAACTTGAACCAGTGGACGATCTTCGCCCGTGCCCGCGACGTGGTGATGTAGCCCAGGTTCGGGTTCAGCCAGTCGCGGCTCGGCGTGCCGTGCTTGCTGGTGATGATCTCGACCTGTTCACCGGTTTGCAGGCTGTAGTTGAGCGGCACGATGCGCCCGTTGATCTTGGCGCCCCGGCAGTTGTGGCCGATCTCGGTGTGCACGCGGTAGGCAAAGTCCAGCGGCGTGGCGCCCTTCGGCAAATCGATGGCATGGCCGTCAGGGGTGAAGATGTAGACCCGGTCCGGCTCGATATCCACCCGCAACTGTTCGGCCAGGCCGCCGATGTCGCCCAGCTCTTCGTGCCATTCCAGCACTTGGCGCAGCCAGGAGATTTTCTCTTCGTACTGGTTGGACCCGGCCTTGACGTCGGTGCCCTTGTAGCGCCAATGCGCGCACACACCCAGCTCCGCCTCTTCGTGCATGGCGTGGGTGCGGATCTGCACTTCCAGTACCTTGCCTTCGGGGCCGATCACGGCGGTATGCAACGAGCGGTAGCCGTTCTCCTTGGGGTTGGCGATGTAGTCGTCAAACTCCTTGGGAATGTGCCGCCACAGGGTGTGGACGATGCCCAGCGCGGTGTAGCAGTCGCGCATTTCCGGCACCAGCACGCGCACTGCACGCACGTCGTAGATCTGGCTGAAGGCCAGGCCCTTGCGCTGCATTTTGCGCCAGATGGAATAGATGTGTTTGGCACGGCCGCTGATGTCGGCTTCAACACCGGTAGCCTGCAATTCGGAGCGCAGCTGGTTCATCACATCGGTGATAAAGCGCTCACGGTCCAGGCGCCGTTCGTGCAGCAGCGTAGCGATCTGTTTGTATTGGTCGGGCTCAAGGTAGCGGAAGGAGAGGTCCTCCAGCTCCCACTTGATGTGGCCGATACCCAGGCGGTGCGCCAGCGGCGCGTAGATATCGAAGACTTCACGGGCAACGCGATTGCGTTTTTCGTCGTCGGCGGTCTTCACCGCGCGGATCGCGCAGGTGCGCTCGGCCAGCTTGATCAGTGCAACGCGCACGTCATCGACCATGGCCACGAGCATCTTGCGCAGGTTCTCGACCTGGCCCTGGGTGCCCAGCACCATGGATTGGCGCGGGCTGAGGCTGGCGCTGATGGCGGCCATGCGCAGCACGCCGTCGATCAGCTTGGCCACCACGGCGCCGAAACGCTGGCTGACCAGCGGCAACGCGATATGCCCTTCACGCACGCCGCGATAGAGCACGGCGGCGATCAGTGAATCCTGGTCCAACTTGAGATCGGCGAGGATCTCGGCGATTTCCAACCCGGTGCGAAAGCTTGAAGTGCCTTCGGCCCACAGGTTCTTGGCCGCATTGTTTTGCTGCTCCGACTCACGAGCGAACTCGCAAGCGGCCTTCAAGGCTTCACGGTCCAGTGCCGGGTCGACACTGACGGCATGATCCAGCCATGCCTCGAGATTGATACTGCCGTCGGTGTTGATCGGCTGGTGTGCTCTCACCTGTACCATCTTGCTTACCTTCCCTACGACGCACCTTCGATGCGCCAAAAATCATCGCTGACCTGCTTTAACTGTTAAAGCTTACACACGCTCCCTGGCAGGTCACGGCCCTGGAGAATGCAGGCCAGTCGGATTAAACGGGCATCCTAGCCCGCTTCAAATAACGCCATGGCCTCGACATGCGCTGTCTGCGGAAACATGTCGAGGATCCCGGCACGCTTTAGCCGGTAGCCTTGCTTGACCAACTCAACCGTGTCCCGCGCCAGCGTGGCCGGGTTGCAGGACACATACACCAGGCGCTTGGCCTTGAGGGTCGCCAGCTTGCGCACGACCTCCAGGGCACCATCACGAGGTGGGTCCAAGAGTACCGCAGAAAAGCCCTGTTTGGCCCATTCTGCGTCGGTCAAAGGCTGGGACAAATCGGCCTGAAAAAACTGCGCATTATGCAAATTGTTGCTGACGGCATTGAGCGCCGCCCGGTCGACCATGGTCTGTACACCCTCTACCGCCACCACTTCACGCACCTGTTGGGCCAGTGGCAGGGCAAAGTTGCCCAGGCCACAGAACAGGTCCAGCACGCGCTCATCCGGCTGTGGCGCCAGCCATTCCAGGGCCTGGGCGACCATCGCCTCGTTGACGCCAGCGTTGACTTGCACGAAGTCGCCCGGGCGGTAAGCCAACTCCAGATTCCACTGCTCCAACCGGAAGCCCAGCTCCGCGTCGGCTTCGACCGGCTCTGGTTGCCCCTCGCCATGCAGCCACAGCTGGGCTTCATGGAAGGCACAGAATTCTTTCAACACCGCCAGGTCTGCGTCGGACAACGGCGCCATATGCCGCAGCAACACGGCGATGGACGTGCCACTGAACAACTCCACGTGCCCCAGGGCCTGTGGTTTGCTCAGGCGCCGCAACATGTTTGGCAAGCGCTGCATGATCGGTTGCAAGGCCTGTACCAGCACCGGGCAATCGTCGATGGCCACAATGTCCTGGCTAGCCACGGCGCGGAAACCCACCTCCAGATGTTTGGCCTTGGCGTCCCAACGCACCGCCACACGGGCACGGCGACGGTAGCCAAATTCCGGCCCACTGAGTGGGGCCGCCCATTCTTGCGGCTCGACACCCGCCACACGGGACAATTGTTCGGCGAGCATGCGCTGTTTCAGGGCAAGTTGTTCGGCATGGGGCAAATGCTGCACGCTGCAGCCGCCACAACGGCCGACGTGGGCACACGGCGCCGGCCGGCGCAATTCACTGGCTTTGAACACCCGCTCGGTACGCGCCTCGACGATTTTGCCGTGAGCGCCCAACACCCGCGCCTCGACTTCTTCGCCGGCGAGCGCACCGTTCACAAACCAGGTACGGCCTTCGAAGAACACGATGCCCCGGCCATCATTGGCCAGGCGCTCGATGGTCAGTTTTTGCTTCTTGCCTACAGGGATCTGCGGGGCCCGGCTGCCGCCCGTCGGTTGGAAGCGCAGGCCTCTCTCGTGCTTGGCCATCAGTTGGGTTCGTCGAAGATGCCGGTCGACAGGTAGCGGTCGCCTCGGTCACAGATGATCGCGACGATCACCGCGTTTTCCACTTCTTTGGACAAGCGCAACATGCCGGCCACGGCGCCGCCCGAGGACACGCCGCAGAAGATGCCTTCTTCACGCGCCAGGCGGCGGGTGGTGTCTTCGGCTTCACGCTGGGCCATGTCGATGATGCGGTCCACGCGGGTCGCGTTGTAGATCTTCGGCAGATACTCCTCGGGCCAGCGGCGGATACCGGGGATGGCCGCGCCTTCCATCGGTTGCAGACCAACGATCTGGATCGCCGGGTTCTGCTCCTTGAGGTAGCGCGAGTTGCCCATGATGGTGCCGGTGGTGCCCATGGAACTGACGAAATGGGTGATGGTGCCCCCGGTCTGGCGCCAGATTTCCGGGCCAGTGGTGGTGTAGTGCGCCTCGGGGTTATCACCGTTGGCGAACTGGTCCAGCACCAGGCCACGGCCTTCGGCGGCCAGGCGCTCGGCCAGATCACGCGCGCCTTCCATGCCTTCTTCCTGGGTGACCAGGATCAACTGGGCGCCATAGGCGGTCATCGCCGCCTTGCGTTCGGCGCTGCCGTTGTCGGGCATGATCAAAATCATCTTGTAACCCTTGATCGCTGCGGCCATGGCCAGGGCGATCCCGGTATTGCCCGAGGTGGCTTCGATCAAGGTGTCGCCGGGCTTGATCTGCCCGCGCAATTCGGCGCGGGTGATCATCGACAGCGCCGGGCGGTCCTTCACGGAACCGGCCGGGTTGTTCCCTTCGAGCTTGAGCAACAGGGTGTTGCTGGTTTCACCCGCCATGCGTTGCAAGCGGACCAGGGGCGTGTTGCCGACGCAATCGGCGATTGTAGGGTACTGCAAGGTCATGGCGTATTCGCAATCCAGACTGCGGGGCGCACATCATACCGGGAAAGGCCGGCGGGCCATATCACGCAAAGTGCGGTGCTTATGGCTTAAAGGAATAAGCCGGTCATGGGCCGGCAGGGCCATCGCCATGGTTTCTTTGAAACACCTCATCCCCCATCGCCACAATCTGGCCCTCGATCAACGCCTCGAACGGTTTGAGCAACGCTTCAAACGATCGTGGCACTTCCAATACCTGTAATGCCTGCGCAATCGCTTCAATGGTGGACAAGGCCCCCGGTGCCGGCGCCTTGCGCAGCCGATAGCGGGAAACGCCGCCCTCGGCCAGGGTGACTCGAGGCAATGCGGCCAGCAGCGGGTTGAGGTGCAACATTTTGCGCGCCTTGCGCCAGGTGCCGTCGGGGACCACCAGCAGCAGCGGCTGATCGGAAGATGCGTAGGCCTGCAATGGCTGGGCATCATCGGCCGGAAACAACAGTCGGGCCTGATAGCCCGGTGGGTTGAGCAAGCTGGGCAAGTCCTCAAACACCTCGCCCACCACCAACTGCGCATTGTTCAACCCCAACGCCGCCAACCGCGCAGTGTTGAGCGCATGGTTGACCTCGCTCGGGTGCTGCAACAGCAACACCCGGGTGCGGCTGTCGAGGCAGGGGATCAGCGGGCACAGGCAGTGGGTAACGGGCCGCAGGCAGCGGGAGCATTGGGGTCTGGACATGGTTTATCAGGCCTGGTTGAGCTGAGCTTTGAGCAAGTCGCGGAAGGTCTGGATCAGCGGCTCGCGGCTGCGGCCACGGCGCATGATCATCGAGAACGGCGCCTGGTAGCCAAAGGTCGCCGGCAGCAACACGCGCAGGTCGCCCTTGTCGGCCCATGCCTGGGCGTAGTGCTCCGGCAGGTAGCCGATATAGGCGCCGGACAGCACCAGGATCAGCTGCGCCTCCATACTTTCCACCGTGGCGGCGCTGTGCTTGAAGCCGTGGCGCGCGAGTTCTGCCTGGCTCCAGTAACCGCGCCCGACCATGCGTTGCTGGGTAATGACCTGTTCGGGGATGCGCCGTTCGTTGAACAAAGGATGGCGCGTACTGCAATACAACCAGTGCTGCTCACGGTACAGCGGCATATAGATCAGGCCGCTCATGCGGTTGGAAAAGGCGCCGATGGCCAGGTCCAGGCGATTGTCCTGCACGCCCAGTTGCAGCTCATAAGGGCTCATTACCGACAGGTGCAGGTGAACGGCCGGGTGCTCCAGGCTGTAGGCACCGATCACTTCAGCAAAGGGCAAAGCCTTGTCGCTGACGGTGGAGTCGAGCACGCCCAGCTTGAGCGTGCCGCGCAGTTCGCCTTTGAGTGCCGCGGCGTACTGCTCGAAACCCTCAAGCTCACCCAGCAACCGCAGGGTTTCCTGATGAAACAACTCGCCCTTGCTGGTGAGGCTGAACCCGCCCCGGCCACGATGGCACAGCACCAGGCCCAACGCCGACTCCAGTTGGCTCATGTAGGTACTGATGGCCGACGTGGACAGGTTGAGTTCGTGCTGGGCGTTGGCGAACCCCTGGTGCCGCACGACGCTGACGAAGATGCGCAGGAGTTTCAGGTCGGGCAAGGCATTGGCCATGGGGTCTCCGAAGGCACACACATAATCCTGTGGGAGCGGGCTTGCCCGCGATGGCGGTGTATCAGCAATACAGGTGCAAGCTGACCCACCGCTATCGCAGACAAGCCAGCTCCCACATTTGAACGGAGTTTACCTCAGGCATTAGTTTAGAAAAATCTGAACTAAGTATTTGCCCCTGCCGATTCTTTCGTATCGGCGTATTTCGCATTATCGGCCCCTAATAAACAAAACAACGATGAGGCACTCCCGTGGACAAGATTTTCCACCAACCACTGGGCGGCAACGAAATGCCGCGCTTCGCCGGCATCGCCACCATGATGCGCCTGCCCCACCTGCAAACGGCCAAGGGCCTGGACGCCGCCTTTATCGGCGTGCCCCTGGACATCGGCACCTCCCTGCGCGCCGGCACCCGCTTCGGGCCCCGTGAAATCCGTGCTGAATCCGTGATGATTCGCCCGTACAACATGGCCACCGGTGCTGCTCCGTTCGATTCGCTGTCGGTGGCCGACATCGGTGACGTGGCGATCAACACCTTCAACCTGCTCGACGCCGTGCGCATCATCGAAGAAGCCTACGACGAGATCCTCGAGCACGATGTGATCCCCCTGACCCTGGGTGGCGACCACACCATCACCCTGCCGATCCTGCGGGCGATCCACAAGAAACACGGCAAGGTCGGGCTGGTGCACATCGATGCCCACGCCGACGTCAACGACCACATGTTCGGCGAGAAAATCGCCCACGGCACCACCTTCCGCCGCGCGGTGGAAGAAGGCTTGCTGGACTGCGACCGCGTGGTGCAGATCGGCCTGCGTGCCCAGGGCTACACCGCCGAAGACTTCAACTGGAGCCGCAAACAGGGCTTCCGAGTGGTCCAGGCCGAAGAATGCTGGCACCACTCGCTCGCGCCGCTGATGGCCGAAGTGCGTGAAAAAGTCGGCGGCGGCCCGGTGTACCTGAGCTTTGATATCGACGGTATCGACCCCGCGTGGGCACCCGGCACCGGCACCCCGGAAATCGGTGGGCTGACCACCATCCAGGCCATCGAGATCATTCGTGGCTGCCAGGGCCTCGACCTGATTGGTTGTGATCTGGTAGAAGTTTCGCCGCCGTACGACACCACCGGCAACACCTCGCTGCTCGGCGCCAACCTGCTGTACGAGATGCTCTGCGTACTGCCCGGCGTGGCCCACCGCTGATGAGCGCCCACGACGTACTGAAAGCCGCGGCCGACCTGGTGTCGGCCTTCGCCCGCAATGACCGCGCCGCCTACTTCGGCGCGTTCACGGCCGATGCCAGCTTTGTGTTCTACACCCTCCCCCAGCCGCTGCTCAGCCGCGACGCCTACCAGGCGTTGTGGGACAGCTGGCGCCAGGACGAGGGGTTCGAGGTGCTGTCCTGCACCTCGAGCAATGCCGTTGTCAGCCTGCAGGGCGACGTGGCGATTTTTATTCATGACGTGGCCACCGAGCTGCGCATGAACGGGGAGCAATTTTTTAGCCAGGAACGCGAGACCATTGTCTTCAAGCGACAAGGGACGAGCGAACAACAAGAACAAGGCCTGTGGCTGGCCTGTCACGAACATTTGTCCGCAATGCCGGAAGGGCTGCCGCCCCCTTAGCCAATGTGATCGGAGCTGATCATGAATAATAAAAACAACGAAAACAGTATTCGCAAAATAGAAACCAACGGGGTCGAACAGATCCCGGACCACGAACGCACTGCCGGCCCCAAGGATCTGTTCCGACTGATCTTCGGCGGTGCCAACACCTTTGCCACCGCCGTGCTGGGTTCCTTCCCGGTGCTGTTCGGCTTGTCGTTCCAGGCCGGTGTCTGGGCGATTGTGCTGGGCGTGCTGGTGGGTGCGCTGATCCTGGCACCCATGGGCCTGTTCGGGCCGATCAACGGCACCAACAACGCCGTGTCTTCCGGTGCGCACTTTGGCGTGCACGGGCGGATTGTCGGCTCTTTCCTGTCATTGCTGACGGCGATTGCCTTCTTCTCACTGTCGGTGTGGAGTTCAGGTGACGCGCTGGTAGGCGGTGCGAAACGTCTGGTAGGCCTGCCGGAAACCGACCTGACCCTGGGCCTGGCCTATGGCCTGTTCGCCCTGCTCGTGCTCACGGTGTGTATCTACGGCTTTCGCTTCATGCTATGGGTCAACCGCATTGCGGTGTGGGCCGCGAGCCTGTTGTTCCTGCTGGGCATCTTTGCCTTCGCACCGGCGTTCGACAGCCACTTCGCCGGCACCGTCGCACTGGGCCAGACCGGCTTCTGGGCGGCGTTTATCGGTGCCGCGCTGGTGGCCATGAGCAACCCGATTTCCTTCGGGGCGTTCCTCGGTGACTGGTCGCGCTACATCCCACGTGAAACGCCGAAAATGCGCATCATGCTGGCGGTGGTGCTGGCGCAGATCGCCACTTTGATCCCGTTTCTGTTCGGCCTGGCCACCGCGACCATCGTGGCGATCAAGGCGCCGGACTACATCGCGGCCAACAACTACGTCGGCGGTTTGCTCGCCGTGGCACCGAGCTGGTTCTTCCTGCCGGTGTGCCTGATCGCGGTGATCGGCGGCATGTCCACCGGCACCACCTCGCTGTATGGCACGGGCTTGGACATGTCCAGCGTGTTCCCGCGCCTGCTGTCGCGGGTCAAGGCCACGTTGCTGATCGGGGTGATGTCGATTGCCTTCATCTTCATCGGACGTTTCGCCGCCAACCTGGTGCAGAGCGTGTCGACCTTCGCCGTACTGATCATCACCTGCACCACACCGTGGATGGTGATGATGATCATCGGCCTGATCGTGCGCCGTGGTTACTACTGCCCGGATGACCTGCAGGTGTTCACCCGTGGCGAAACCGGTGGTCGCTACTGGTTCAGCCATGGCTGGAACTGGCGCGGGCTGGGGGCCTGGATCCCGAGTGCGCTGGTGGGCCTGTGCTTCGTCAACCTGCCGGGGCAGTTTGTCGGGCCGCTGGGCAACCTCGCCGACGGCATCGATATCAGCTTGCCGGTGACGCTGGGACTGGCGTCGGTGGTGTACCTGACCTTGCTTCGCGTGTTTCCGGAACCGGCCGCTGTCTACGGCCCGGCGGACCCTCGCAGCAAGCGCACGGATGCGCGCGTTAAACCGGCGCTGCAACACGCCGCCTGATCGCTCATAAAAAAGATAATCGGAGACCCGCCGTCATGGCTTTGGATTTATTCGTCGTACTCATCTACGCCGCCGGCATGCTCGTGCTCGGCTATTACGGCATGCGCCGCGCCAAGACCCACGAAGACTACCTGGTAGCCGGTCGCAACCTGGGCCCTTCGCTGTACATGGGCACCATGGCCGCCACAGTATTGGGCGGTGCGTCCACCGTCGGCACCGTGCGCCTGGGTTATGTTCACGGCATCTCCGGCTTCTGGCTGTGCGCCGCGCTGGGCATGGGGATCATCGCGCTGAACCTGTTCCTGGCCAAGCCGCTGCTGAAGCTGAAAATCTTCACCGTGACCCAAGTGCTGGAAAAACGTTACAACCCCATGGCCCGCCAAGCGAGTGCGGTGATCATGCTGGCCTACGCCTTGATGATCGGCGTGACCTCGATCCTGGCAATCGGCACCGTGCTGCAAGTGTTGTTCGGCCTGCCGTTCTGGATCTCGGTGCTGCTGGGCGGTGGCGTGGTGGTGGTGTATTCGACCATCGGCGGCATGTGGTCGCTGACCCTCACCGACATCGTGCAGTTCGTGATCAAGACCGTCGGCCTGATGTTTATCCTGCTGCCGATCTGCCTGTACCGCGTCGGCGGCTGGGATGAGCTGGTGGCCAAGCTGCCGGCGTCGAATTTCAGCTTCACCGAAATCGGCTGGGACACGATCATCACCTACTTCATGATCTACTTCTTCGGCATCCTGATCGGCCAGGACATCTGGCAGCGCGTGTTCACTGCCCGTGATGAAAAGGTCGCCAAGTATGCGGGCACCTTCGCCGGCTTCTACTGCATTCTCTACGGCCTGGCCTGCGCATTGATCGGCATGGCAGCGCATGTGTTGATCCCCAACCTGGACAACGTCAACAACGCCTTCGCCGCCATCGTCAAACTGTCGCTGCCGGACGGCATCCGTGGCCTGGTGATTGCGGCGGCCCTGGCCGCGATGATGTCCACCGCCAGCGCTGGCCTGTTGGCCGCCTCCACTGTCCTGACCGAAGACCTGCTGCCACGCCTGCGCGGCGGCAAGCAGTCGAGCCTGGCGATCAACCGCCTGTTCACGATGTTGACCGGTATCGCCGTACTGGGTATCGCGCTGGTGGTGAACGACGTGATCAGCGCCCTGACCCTGGCCTACAACCTGTTGGTGGGCGGCATGCTGATCCCGCTGATCGGCGCGATCTTCTGGAAGCGGGCAACCACCTCCGGCGCAATCACCTCCATGACCCTGGGCTTTGTGACCGCACTGGTGTTCATGTTCAAGGATGGCCTGGATGCGAACACGCCGATCTACTACAGCCTGGCAGTCGGGCTGGTGAGCTTCGTGCTGGTGAGCCTGTTGTCGCGCAAGCCGGAGGCGATGGCGGCGCGGGCGGTTTGATATGTAACAGGATTTAGAGCGGTTTCTTCAGCGGGCACGACGTCGGATGTCGTGCCCGTTTTTTTTGTTCTGTTGAAACGCCTCAATTCGCCTGGATGATTTCCTGGACCAGCGAGGCCCACACCAAGCCCTGGGTTGTGCCTGCGGCGTAGGTTCCACCGGCTACGATGCGATGGTGGGCAGAGCAATAGACTATCGATAGCCCATCCTGAGTGCCGGGCCTGGCACATTCGATAATATCCAAGTCGCCAATTTCGATAGCCCTGCGATAGGAGTTCGGAAAGTGCCGAGCAACCGCCATCAGACATGCAGTCAATATTTCTTCCTTGTGCTCTGACGTTGAGCCGGGCACTACTTGCCCGCCAGAGACAAGAATATAGTCCCCGTCCAAACGGCAATTCATGACGCCTATTGGCAGATCGTACTGCAACTTGAACCCACGCATTTCGGCACCTTCATTACCAACCGCGCGCAGCTTGAAAAACCAGCCAATAATCGCGACGACCTCTGGCTCCTCCACTCCCATGGCAGTGACGACGAAGACGTCCTGGCTTAATTCGGCGATTTGAGAAGTGTTCAAATGCTGGGGTACAAACTGAACTCCGGAGCCCTGCAAAAGAGCCTCGACCTCTCCCATTAAATGGACAAACTCCAAGTCGTAGCCCGACACCTCGATCGCTCGGCCAACTCCGCAGACTCCATAGCGTCCTTGGAATTGCAGTGGCGCAATATCTGTTAGTTCACCTCCTGGCTTACCACTCGGCCAAGTCCTGTTTTCAATATCGCATTGCTCACGAATCGCTCTCTCTGCGCCTGTGTCCTCGTCCCTATAGGCTCGTACAACCCGTGCCTTTGCGAATCGCGCCAGCGACGGATTGTCCGCCAGAAGCTTTTCAAACAACTCGATGCCTGCACGATTGCACTCAATGGCCAAACGCTGATTGCCAGGCAATAAATAGTCGTTTTCCAGGGGCTTTGCGGTGGTCTCCGTTGCTGACATATGGCGCATGTTTATACGCTTGTGACTGGCTCCATCGCCCTGCTGATGTCCGCCATACACCGTGACCTGATAATTCGCGAGGCGCAGCATGACCGCTTGGAGCAAGCCATTGATGCCCCTACCGATGATTGCCACGTGCGGCGCACCGGCATCGGCAGGCCGTGGGGGGATCGTCAGTGATTGTGCGAGCTTGCGCCTGACCAAGCCGCGCAAGGCCATCAGACTCAGTTGCACCGAAACCGCATAGTCGAGGTCGCAATAGCAGCCTTCGGTCGTTGCCGCCTGAATCGTAAGTGTCGCGGGCTTGCACCACGTGCAGAGACTGCAGCCCAGTGTTTGTGTACGTATCCGAAATGCCTCCAGTGTCGTCGGCCCATAGTCCAGCACCAGTTGAACACCTTGAGCTGCCGCCAGAGTCAGTAAAGCGTCATCGCTGAAGACGTCCGGTTTAGCCACACAAACCAGGCGAGCGCTTTTGTGCAGGCATTGAATGAGGGCTCGATCAATGCGATGAATGGACTCATCGTTCAACGACAAACAGATGGCGACGGCATAAGCACCCTCCAGTGCTTCCTGCCAGTCCGTGACAAATATCACTCGGCTCTCAGAACTCGGCGCCTGATCGTGCCGAACCAACACCTTGATCCGAATATCCGGGGTTCGATCCAGTAACAACTTTACAAGCGCTTTCCCCACATTGCCGTATCCCAGCACGCTGATATCACGGGGGATGGAGCCGTCTCCTACTGTCAGCCAATGCGCAATATAGGCCGCAACGTGTGGTGCATTAACGCCGGGTAAGTTGATGACTCGGATGCTGTTGGACTCGCATAGCGCCAATGCCACCTTGTCCAAGCTCGTGCCTCTGCGAACCAAATAGAGATCGCCAAACGGGTGTGAAATACGCCATTGGGCAATGACGTCTGCATCGATCACTTGATCCCCGACGATGATCGCTGATGGATGCAAGAGTGCGATCTGTATGAGCAAGGATTGCTTGGTTAATGTCGGCGGAAAAAAGACTACGTTTTGGGGTGCGTCGGTCTTCCAGGATTTGGACACTGGCGCGATATGTAGAACAGTTTCATAAGTGGCAATCAGTGACGCGGCGACCGGCGGAACGCGAGAGGGGCGCATGGCTTTGTCTCCAACAATTCTGGCTGACCAACGCCCCAAAAACACACTCGATAAAGTTGGGCCACTAAAGAAATGCGCTTAGGTTCTACTCGGTCTTTAAAGGGCGTCAGGGCGGACCTTTCCTGGCAGAGTTCAACCTAGGCGCATCGATGGGATTAAATAAGTGCCCTGCTTCTGACAATGAGGTAGTCCGTTTCTGACGCTAAAACGTCAAGTCCGGGCGGGCCCGCGCTAAGGCATGCCCCCTCCAAACAGGTCGTCGCACGTCGTGCAGCCAAAATACTGCTGTACCCCCGGGCAGACGATTTCGCCCGTGTGTCCTGCGCGTACGTGCCAGGTACAGGCCTTTCCCTGATACGTCAGGGTGCCCTCAAGGTGACAAGGCGCCCAATTGTATTCGTCATGCAGCGTGCGCCCATCAATGCGCTCGGCACGCTTGAAGAAAGAGGCGATTTGCCGCTCATCGAGTGCAACGTCCGATGCTCGGCACGACTCAGGCTCCGTGGATTCAAAAAGCGTAATCGACACGTCGCTGACAGGCGAACAGCCCACGAGTAACACCGCAAACGTCCCTGGCCAAAACCTCATTGCCACACCGCACTGCCGGCTTCACCCAGATGTTTATACGAAATTTGCGGGTGGGTGTAGACGTCCTTCGACGTCAGGTTGAAATGACCGTATAGCTCAGCGACCAACCATTGCAGCGATTGATTTTGCAACGCCGTCACCTTCTCGTAATGTGTTTTGTCCAAGTGTTTTCCGACCAGCTCGATGCCTAATGAATCGGCATTCATGGGGTAACGCTCAGGGTAGTTCTTGGTGCGTTCATACCGATCCAACGCGCGGAACTGCAACTCCCAGGTGAGTGATTTAATAGCCTTCATCTGAACAGCGTCACACGTTGACTCATCCACCGCCTCGCACTTGGAGCGCAGTAGTCTCCCGACGTGATAACAGCGTTTTTTCAGGCTGGCCGTCTGGTAGATCACACCGTCCTTTTCGATGAGAAAGTGCGCGCCGTTGCCCTTATTTCGGTAGGTATTGAACGTGTGCTGCGCCGTCGGGGCGTCAGTCTGGTGGACCACCAGAGCGTGCACGCTACGCAGATCCCCCTGCTCGATCGCTGGAAAACGGCGGAGTTCGACCTTGCTGGAAATCAACATGCCTTCGTTATCAATGCTCGACATTCCGATGCCTTTTCATCCTTGTGAAGACGAAAATATAGAGGCTGAAATGGGGAAAAGGCGTGGATGACGGGATAAGCAGAAGGGTCTGACGATGGCACGTGCATCGTCAGACGATAAACGGGGGGAGGTGTTGCGAAAAAAGGAGGTGCGCTCAGATCACAGGGAACCGGAACTGCCCTGAAACACTACCTGTAGCATCAGCGCCCGCACGTTCAATGTCTGATCGTTTGAGCGCTTTACGCTTACCTGCGGCGTGGTCGGCGCTGCTCGTCATCCGTACGGATTGGCACCGGTTGCAGCGGAGGCTCGATCAAGCCCAGCGCAACGCCAAGGTCATGGAGCCAGTTTTGAATTTTCTCTTTCATGGTTGCCCCCTTTGAGGGTAATGCGCGTCGGCGAGGTTCTTGTCGCCTTTTCCTACAGTGATAGTAGCCCTAAGTCCTACGTAATGCTTGAACGAAACCACAACGAACTGTTACCAGATTGATGTGAATCCTGACGGATCGCTCAAGCAATCGCACGGGTGTCTTGCAGGAATTCGGCCTTGCCTTCTTGCTGCAGGTCGATCCATGCGTTGAGGTTAGCGCCGAGCATACCCTTTCGCCACATCAACCAGGTGGTCGCCATGGCATATGGCCCTGTCAGGGGATGAACGGACACGCTGTCCTTGCCCGGCAGGCTGTCGAGCATCGACTCGGACATCAACGCCACCCCGGAACCGGCAATCACACAGGCGAGCATGCCCTGGTAGGACTCGATCTCGATCGCCCGCCCCATCGCCACGTGTTCATGGGAAAACCAGGTCTCCAGCCGCGTGCGGTAGGCGCAACTGCGGCGGAACGTGAACACCGAACGCCCGGCGACATCCTGCGGGCCGCGCACCGGTGGGTGATCAGCCTCGCAAATCAGCACCAGCCGCTCTTCGCATAACGGCACGCCGTCCAGGGAAGCAATGGTGATCGGGCCATCCACAAAGGCCGCGTCGAGACGACCGGTGATCAGGCCCTCGAGCAATTCGCCGCTGGGGGCCGATTGCACCTGAAGGTTCACCATCGGGTAAGCCTTGTGATAACGCGCCAGCAACTTCGGCAAATGGACGGCCGCCGTGCTGTACATGCTGCCCAGCACAAATTCACCGGCCGGCTGCCCGCCTTGAACCGCGCCATGGGCTTCGTCGTGCAGGGCCAACAGGCGCGTGCTGTAGTCCAGCAGCACTTTACCGGCAGGAGAAAGCTGTAGCCGCTGGCGTTCACGTACGAACAGTTCAACGCCGAGCTGCTCTTCCATTTGCTTGAGGCGTGTCGACAGGTTCGAAGGCACACGATGCAGGCGATCGGCCGCCCGGGTAATGGAGCCCTCTTCCGCCACGGCCTGGAAAATGCGCAATTGACTGAACTCCATACCTTTCTCCAAAACTGAACAAGTTACTCACTATTATTCATTTTTACAGAAAGTCAATCAGCTTTAGCCTGAAGGTCATTCGCTTACCAGCAGGAACTTGACCATGTCACCCCGGATTCGCTTACTCGCCAGCTTCATCGCCCTGATGATGGCCATGGGCATTGGCCGCTTCGCCCTTACCCCGCAAATGCCCCATCTGCTCAGCGAGGGGCAGATTGACCTGACCGGCGCGGGTCTGATTGCTGCCGCCAATTACTTGGGCTACTTCGTCGGCGCGGTGGATTCGATCTTCGCCCGCAGCCATCACCACGTGCGCGGCCGTATGTACGGTGGGCTGTGGCTGTGCGTGCTGCTGACCCTGGCTTCGTACTGGGCCCATGGGTTCTGGCCGCATTTGTTGTTGCGCTTTGGTACCGGCGTCGCCAGTGCCTGGGCGTTGGTGATGATCACCAGTTTGAGTCAGCCGCTGGCGATGAGCATCGGCCGCCCGCGCCTCGGCGCCCTGATATTTGCAGGGCCGGGGCTGGGGATTTTGTTGACCGGGCTGTTGGCCTTGGGCTCGAACCTGATGGGGCAAAGCTCAGCGACACTGTGGTTGGTGTATGGCGTGGTAGCACTGGTGATGCTGCTGGCGGTCCTGCCGTTCCTGCCGCAGCCAAGCGCGGCGGCCACTCACGCGACCCACGTGGGCAACAATGAAAGCATCGCGCACCTGTGCTGGATCTACTTCCTGTACGGCCTGGGTTACATCATCCCGGCCACCTTCCTGTCGCAGATGGCCAGTGCGCAATTTAAGGGCGCCTGGCAAGCCGACCTGTTCTGGCCGTGCTTTGGCCTGGGGGCAGCGCTGGGCGTGGTGGTGGCGAGCCTGCGCCGCAAGGACCCGCAGACCACGCGCCGTTGGCTGATGACCACACTGTGGCTGCAAGCGGCCGGAGTATTCGCCTGCCTGTTGGGCAACGGCTGGGGCTTGGCGCTGGGCGTATTGCTGTGCGGCGCGCCGTTCCTGGCGTGCATGCAACTGGTGATGGCGCGCTTGCGTGATGTGGCGCCTCACGGCTACCAGCGCAGCACCGGCCTGCTCACCGCCAGCTTTGCCATCGGCCAATTGAGCGGGCCGCTGCTGGCCTCGGTGAGCAGCCACTTGAGCGGTGGGCTGCAGCCAGCGTTGATAGTGGCCGGCTGCGGGTTGGTGTTGGCGGGTGCGGTGCTGGTCAACCGGCAACCAGCGGCGCGGGCAGACGCACTTGCTCTCGCCGAGCAAGCACCAGGAAAAACAGCCCTCCCAGGAAACACCCGGTAAACCAGGCAAAGTTGGCCATGCCCTGCAACGCCGGTGTGAAGGTAATGGCGACGCCCACCAGCGTCGCCGGCACCAGCGCCTTGACCGCGGTCCAGTTCACACCGCCGTCGAAGTAGTAACGCCCACTTGGGCTGTCATCGAACAAGGCATCCACGTCGATCTTCTGCTTTTTGATCAGGTAGAAGTCCACCAGCAGGATCCCGAACAGCGGCCCGATGAAGGCAGCGAGAATATCCAGGGTGTAGTGGATCATCAGCGGGTTGTTGAACAGGTTCCATGGGGTGATGAAGATGGAGGCCACGGCAGCGATCATCCCGCCGGCGCGCCAGCTGATCTTGCTCGGCGCGACATTGGCGAAGTCAAAGGCGGGCGAGACGAAGTTGGCCACGATATTGATGCCGATGGTGGCGGTGACGAAGGCAAAGGCGCCAAGCAATACGGCCATGCTGTTGTCGATGCGCGACACGGTGGCGATCGGGTCGTGGAGCATTTCGCCGAACACCGGCAAGGTGCCCGAGACGATCACCACGGTGACCAGCGAGAACGCCAGGAAATTCACCGGCAGCCCCCAGAAGTTGCCGCGTCGCACGTCCTGCATACTGCGGCAGTACCGGCTGAAATCACCGAAATTCAGCGTCGGGCCAGAGAAGTACGACACCACCAACGCAGTCGCCACGATCACTTGGCCGAACGCTTGCCAACCCGACAAGGATTTTTCCGCCAGGGTGAAGCTGATGTTGGCCCAACCCGCCTTCCACACGATCCAGCCCGCCAAGGCAAACATGACCGCGTAGACCACCGGACCCGCCCAATCGATAAAACGGCGGATGGACTCCATGCCCGCCCAGAACACCGCCGCCTGCAACACCCACAGGCTGAGGAAACCAAACCAGCCCAAGTAGGAAAGGCCTGCGAAGTGCGGCTCGGCATACACCGCCATCTGTGGGAAAAACCGCAGCACCACAATGATCAAGGCACTCGACGCCAGATACGTCTGAATCCCATACCAGGCTACGGCGATCAGGCCGCGAATCACCGCAGGAATATTCGCACCGAACACCCCAAAGGCCAGTCGGCAAATCACCGGGTACGGCACAGCCGCCTGCTGGCTCGGCTTGGCCACGAGGTTGGCGATCAATTGCACGATGCAGATGCCGGCGAGCAACGCGATCAGCACCTGCCAACTGGCCAGCCCGAGGGCGAACAGGCTGGCGGCGAATACATAACCACCGACGCTGTGCACGTCGCTCATCCAGAAGGCGAAGATGTTGTACCAGGTCCATTTCTGCGGCAGTGGCCCCAGGTCCTTGTTGTACAGGCGCGGGCTGTAGCCTTTGGGCAATTGTTCGGTCATCGCTGGGCTCCTCGAAATACGGGCCTGCCCCGCCGTAGCAGTGTGCATACGGGAGGCGGCAGAGTTTGTATACGAGGCATTCAGCAGATTGCGTGCCAATAGCACACAATCCCCAATGGCACGGCGTTTCAAAGCAGGCTATAGCGCTTTAAATATGGGAGATATGCTCAGCAACGGTGCATACAAATCCTGTACACAATCAACCTTGCACTCGTTGTGCACACAGATAGCCAACCGTGCAACAGACCGCGGTGAGGAACGTGCCCCAGGCCATGTCCATGACGGCCAGCCCGCTGGACCAACCGTGCAGGGTGGCCCAGTTGCTCAGGTCGTAAGTGCCATAGGCGACCAAGCCCAGCAAGGCACCCAGGCGAGCCGCGCGTTGCCAGCTGGCGCTGGGCAACACCACGAACACCACGCAACCGAGGGCATACAGGAGATAAAACAGAATGGCGGGCAAAAGCCGTGGCTGATCAAGCATCAGCGGCCCGAGCAGGGCTTTGTAGGTAGGCCCCATGAGGACGCCCAGCCAGAGCCCGTCGAGCAGCAGGAAGGCGAGCAGTGTGCCTAGGTAGGCGTAGATGACGTTCCTGGACATGGCACACCCTCTGTAGGAGCCGGCTTGCCGGCGATGAGGCCTGCGGATTTGGCGGTGTTCTCTAAAACACCATCGCCGGCAAGCCGGCTCCTACAGAAGAGCAAAGCGTGGTCAGCTTAGTTCAATGCGATCGGCATGAATCACAATCTGGCCCTGCTTGTAGAGCGCACCAATGGCCTTCTTGAAGTTGCCCTTGCTCACGCCGAACAAGTTGCTGATCACGGCGGGGTCGCTCTTGTCGCTGACCGGCAGGGTGCCGTTGTTTTCGCGCAACTTGGCAAGGATCTTCGAGTTGAGGCTGGAGGCCGCTTCCTGGCCGACCGGTTGCAGGCTCAGGCTGATGTTGCCATCGGCGCGGATCTCTTTGATAAAGCCCTTCTCTTCCTTGCCTGGGCGCAGGAATTTGAACACTTCGTTCTTGTGGATCAGGCCCCAGTGCTTGTTGTTGATGATCGCCTTGAAGCCCATGTCCGTGGCCTCGGCCACCAACAGGTCGACTTCCTGGCCCACCTGGTAGTTGGCCGGGGTCTTGTCCAGGTAGCGGTCCAGGCGCGCGGTGGCGGTAATGCGCTTGGTGTGCTTGTCGAGGTAGACGTGCACCACGCAGTATTCACCGGCGCTCAACTGGCGCTTCTCTTCCGAGTACGGCAGCAACAGGTCCTTGGGCAGGCCCCAGTCGAGGAATACACCAATACTGTTGACTTCCACTACTTTCAAACTGGCAAATTCACCCACTTGAACTTTGGGTTTTTCAGTCGTCGCGATAAGTTTGTCATCGCTGTCCAAATAAATGAAAACGTTAAGCCAGTCTTCATCTTCACTGGGAATATCTTTGGGGATATACCGATTAGGCAAGAGGATTTCACCGTCTTGCGCACCGTCCAGGTACAAACCAAAGTTAGTATGTTTAACCACTTGCAAACTGTTGTAGCGACCGACTAAAGCCATTTCCAGATACCCTCGTTACGTGGGCGGCATTCTACCCGAGTTACGCCCGGTACGCGCGTGCGCCTGAAAAATCGCGGGCCAGCGTGGCGTTTCCGTGGTGTCTCACTGACGCCGCCCCGCTCGTCCGATCATCTGGCCCAATTGCACGACGACAAAACCGCCGAATGCCCCCATGGTTTCGAGTTAAAACAGTAAGTTAGGGGCTTATTTCAAAGATGAACTTGGGTTATTTCCAACGCCGCGCGTTATTCCCCGGGGATATTTACCAAGCAATTGTCAAGTCATTCCTGTACGATGCCTGGCCAAGTTAATTTTCTACAGGTTAGTGGCCGCCATGCGCGTAAAAGCATCCAACAGCAAAGCAAAGCCAGCTCCCGCCGTTGAAACCAGCGAATCGATCAACAGCCAGATCGCTGCTTTCCTCAAGTCCGGCGGCGAAATCCAGCAAATTGCCAAGGGCGTGAGCGGCCAGACTTTCGGCCCGTCCAAGCAGATCAGCCTGGGCAAAAAGTAATACCTGCGCATTGCACCTGGTCCCTAAGCGCCTTGCCTTCAAGGCGCTAGGACTAGAGCCCGAAACACCCTCCTGCTTAATCCCCTGGATGCACTAATCGACGAACGGGCCTCAACGCTACGCATTCGCCGGTATGCTTGCACACGTCTAGCACGGGCATCTGCTCGATTTCCTCCGTTACTGCTCCTCGCTTTTTCATGGAGTGAAGCATGTTCAAACCCTGCATTTTCCTGGTCACTGCCCTGGCAGCCAGCCCCCTCGCCGAAGCGCAGATTTTCCAGCGTGAACTGGGTGACTTCGACCTGAAATTGGGTACCACCCCAAGCCGCAGCATGGCCCAAGGCCTGGTCAAACCCACTTCGCCGGGCAGCGATTCGTTCCATGGCGGGCTGGACCTGAGCCACGACAGCGGCCTGTACATCGGCCAGTTTTCGCCGAACATGGGGTTGTCTTCCACCAGCAACCTGGAAGTCGACTCGTACATGGGCTTCAAACATCCCTTCGACCAGACCCTGGGCTATGAAGTCGGGTTGATTCACTACAGCTACCCCAAGCTCAGCCCCCTCGACAGCCAGGAGTTCTACGGCGGCCTCAACCTGCTGGGCAATCGTTTCGGCGCCTCATTCAGCAACGACCCGGATCGCCAGGACAGCACCCTGTTTGCCGACTTAGGCGGCACTCAGCCATTCGGCATCGGCGTCAGCATGAAGTACACCACCCATCAGTTGGGCACCCCGGTTTCGGTAGACGGCGGCTCCATTCGCAGCTTCAGCGACTGGTCAGTGCAATTCTCCCGGGAGTGGATGGGCGTGGACCTGAACCTGATCTACAGCGACTCCAGCCTCAGCGGCGGCGACTGCTCGGCCTACTCCGGACACAATTCGCAATGCGATGGGCTGTTGACCCTGAAGGCCGCACGGTCGTTTTATTGAGGATCTGAACTGTCGCGCCCGACGCGGGTTCACATGCATTAACTTCCTCTGCGCAAGGACCCGCTCATGCTGCGTCGGCTCAAACTACTGGTGATCTTGCTGACCCTGAGCCTGGCGCTCACCGCCTGCAGCCGCGTGGGCCTGGCCTACCGCAACCTCGATGTGATCATCCCCTGGACCCTCAGCGACTACCTGGACATGCATGCCGGGCAGAAGAGCTGGTTCAACGACAAACTCAAGGAACACCTGGCCTGGCATTGCACCACGCAATTGCCGGGCTACCTAGGCTGGCTCGACCGCTTGCAACAGATGGTCGATGACAACCAGGTCACCGATGCAGCCTTGCAGACCCGCACCGCCGAAGCCAAGCAAGCCATTGCCGAAGTCGCCCGCGAAATTACCCCGTCGGCCATTGAGCTGTTGCAGGGGCTGGACGATCAGCAGGTCACAGAAATGAACAACGCGTTGACCAAGGACCTGCGCAAGCGCCAGGACGAATACCTCAAGCCTCCGCTGGCCAAGCAAATCCAGGACCGCGCCGAACGCATGAATAAACGCCTGGACGCGTGGATGGGGCCGTTGAGCGACAGCCAGAAAAACCGGGTCACGGCCTGGTCCATCAGCCTGGGAGAGCAAAACCAGCAATGGATCGGCAACCGCCCCGCTGGCAGGCGCAATTCATCGACGCAGTGAAACAGCGTAAGAGCGCGAACTTCCCGCAGAAAATGCAGCAATTGCTGGTGGATCGGGAAAGCCTCTGGACGCCGGAATACAAAATCGCCTATGCACAAACCGAAGCGGCGGCGCGCAGCTTGATCGTGGACCTGATGGCCGAAAGCACCGCACAACAGCGCGTGAAACTGACGCAGAAAATCGACGGTGTGCGCAGCGACTTCAAGGCACTCAAGTGTATGAGGCCCACGACTGATGGCGCAATTATCAACGCCGGGCCCAAATAAACATTCTGTATAAAAATAAAGCAAACTACATCACGTTTAATCATGTTTATGCGAAAGGTGCGAAGTACATTTCCTCGAAAACAACAAGAGGAATGTTTCATGCCCCCCGCCCCCTGCTGATCATCACCACCGCGCTCCTAAGCCTTCAGGCAGCGGCCACGCCCGTCCTCCTCAAGGACATCAGTTCCTTCCACATCGGAGGTCAAACCGTCTCGCTCGAAGGGCTCCCGGTGTCACAAATATCAGCCATTGCAGGCACACAACGTACTTCGAACCCCAACGGTGACTACCAGGTAGGCCAGATGTATGTTCAGTCTTATCAACTTGAAGAGCCGCGGGCGCGCTATCCCTTACTGATGTGGCACGGTGGGGGGCTGACAGGCGTTACTTGGGAAACCCGCCCGGATGGCCAACCCGGGTGGCAGAATTTCTTTATGCGCCGCGGCCATTCGACCTATGTTTCCGATGCCTATGAACGAGGTCGCGCCTCCTGGCCGCGCACCCCAGAGCTGATCGACACTGAACCTGAACATCGCACACTGAACCAGGCCTGGTCGATGTTTCGCTTTGGCCCTGATAACGCCTATCCACAGCGGCGAACCTTCCCCGGCGCCCAATTCCCTGTCGATCATGTTGACCAGTTTGCCAAGCAATTTGTCGCTCGCTGGGCATCGCCCCAAGCCACTCAACGTGCCCAGGCCGCCTACGACCAATTGGTGGAGAAAGTCTGCCCGTGCGTAATCCTTGCCCATAGCCAGGGTAACGTCTTTGCTTTCAACGCGGCGTTGAAGTATCCCGATAAGATCAAGGCCATCGTTGCCTTGGAGCCCGCCGCCGGGCCGGACCCGTTGCGGGTTGATATCACCCCCGCAACAAAGGTTCCTCACTTGGTAATCTGGGGCGACTTCATCGATCAGTCCCCCTTATGGCAACGGTATCGAGCCCAATCCAACACCTTCCTCAACGCAGTACGGGACGCAGGCGGACAAGTGGACCTGATTGATCTGCCACAGCAGGGTATCCGGGGCAATTCCCATATGGCGATGATGGAAAAAAACGCGGACCAGGTTGCAGCCATGATTCAACAATGGTTCGATTCGAACGGCCTCATGCTGCCAATAGCCCGCTGATGAACAACCCGCATTGGCGCTGTTTCCGGCGAGCGGCCATCGCCAATGCGGGCAGATACCTCAGGCAATTTGCGCCTTCTTGGCCAACGCCTTGAATGTTTCCGGGTCCAGCGCATCCGCCTGTTCATCCAGCACCTGACGCGGGTGATCATTGCCGGGAATCGAGCTGTCGATCAGCGCCAGCAACTGCGCACCGAGTGCCGTCAGGATGAAATTCTCGCCATTGCCGCCCTCTTCCTCGGGCCGCGACTCGATGAAGCCGCGCTTGAACAGCAGCGCTTCATAATCCGCAGCGGTCTTCTTGAGCGCGTCCAGGTTACCGGTGGACTCTCCCGCCGTGGCCTTCTCGGCCGCTTCCTGCTCGGCGTATTTGCGCGGCGCAAAGCTGCCTTCGCCGTTCTGCACTTCATGCAACAGTCGTTCGATCAGATCCCAGTTGTAAGTCGTCATCCTGATTCCTCCTGCAGGCCGATGGAAAAGTGGCCCGTCAAAGGGTGGACAGGCTACGTCGCTGGCCGTTCAGCCGAATAGACGGACGTCATTTCTCTGAACTTTCCAGACGTTCGCGGCCTCAACAGCATATAACCGCCAAGGAGGTCTGCCCATGAAAACCCTGATGAACCTGGCCATCATCGCCACGCTAACCGCCGCCCTGCCCGCTTGGGCCTGCACGCCCGATGAGGCGACGGCCAAGCGCGAGGAGCTGGCCCAGGAAGTGGCCAAGCTGACCGAACAGAACCCGACCAAGGCCAAGGAGATGAACGACGAACTGCAGAAGATGGACCTGGACACCGAAAGCGCGGAGTTCCCCGACAAGTGCCAGCTGATCGACGCACGCCTGAAAGAACTCAAGGAAGCAGCGGCCAAGGCCAAAAACTGAGGCCATAAAAAAAACGGACAATCGTCCGGTTTTTTTATTTCACCCCTGCCTTACTCGGCAGCAGGTGCCTCTGGCTTGCGGCGCTTGAGCGGGGCCATGCCGTCCTTGCTGACGAGCGACAGGCTGTCGGTCTTCGGACGGTTGGCGATCTTGCGCTTGGTCGGCGACTTGGCGCCGGTTTTCTTCTTGTCACCCTTGGCGTCGGTCTTTTTCTTCTTCACGCCAACGGCCTTGCCCGATGCCTTGACCTTCTTCGGCCCGGTGTAGGTGCCTTTGACTTCCTTGATGGTGCGGCGCTCGAACGACTGCTTGAGGTAGCGCTCGATGCTCGACATCAGGTTCCAGTCGCCGTGGCAGATCAGCGAGATGGCCAGGCCATCGTTGCCGGCACGCCCGGTACGGCCGATACGGTGCACGTATTCGTCACCGCTGCGGGGCATGTCGAAGTTGATCACCAGGTCCAGGCCATCAACGTCCAGGCCACGCGCAGCCACGTCGGTGGCCACCAGGATCTTCACGCCACCGGCCTTCAGGCGGTCGATGGCCAGCTTGCGATCCTTTTGGTCTTTCTCGCCGTGCAGCACGAACGCCTTGTATTCCTGGGCCACGAGGCGGCCGTAGATGCGGTCGGCGGCAGCGCGGGTGTTGGTGAACACGATGGCCTTCTGATAGGTCTCGTTGGCCAACAGCCAGTTGAGGATCTGCTCTTTGTGCACGTTGTGGTCGGCGGTCACGATCTGCTGACGCGTGGTCTCGTTCAGGTCGCTGACGTTGTTGACCTGCAGGTGCTCAGGGTTGTTCAGCACCTTGGCGACCATGTCGCGCAGGGTCGAGCCACCGGTGGTGGCCGAGAACAGCATGGTCTGCTGGCGGTTGACGCATTCGCCCACCAGGCGCTGCACGTCGTCGGCAAAGCCCATGTCGAGCATGCGGTCGGCTTCGTCGAGCACCAACACTTCGACTTCCTTGAGGTCCAGGTTGCCGGCGTTGAGTTGCTCGATCATGCGGCCAGGGGTGCCGATCAGGATGTCCGGTACCTTGCGCAGCATGGCAGCCTGCACCTTGAAGTCTTCACCGCCGGTGATGATGCCGGACTTGATGAAGGTGAACTGCGAAAAGCGCTCGACTTCCTTCAGGGTCTGCTGGGCCAGCTCGCGGGTCGGCAGCAGGATCAGGGTCTTGATGCTGACACGAACCTTGGCCGGGCCGATCAGGCGGTTCAGCACAGGCAGGACGAAAGCCGCCGTCTTGCCGCTACCGGTTTGAGCTGTCACCCGCAGGTCACGCCCTTGGAGCGCGAGCGGGATGGCCGCTGCTTGCACAGGCGTAGGCTCGACAAATTTAAGCTCGGCCACGGCTTTGAGCAGGCGTTCGTGCAGGGCGAATTGGGAAAACACGGGTGCTACCTCGAAGAAATACAAAATATCAGCGCCATAGGTTACCGGTTTCGGGCGTCCAAACCGAGTTTCTTTACGCGAACGGTGCTAATCAGCTGCTTTTTTGTCAGTGCGTTTGTCCAGAACATCAACTTTGTTGCACTTAAATGCTCTAATCGCCCCGTCTTGTCCTACAGAAGAATCGGTTTCACCCATGGATATCAAACAGCGCTGGCTCAACGTCCAAGACCTCTGGGGCGCCCTCGATGAACACCCCCTGCTGCATTCCAGCCTGGGCTTGCTGGTGTTGATGGTGGTGGCGCTGCTGCTCGGACGGGTAGCGCGCTACCTCATTCTCCACGCCGTCAAACTGCTCGGCCGGCAACCCCCCCTGCACTGGCTCAACGATCTGCGGCACAACAAGGTGTTTCACCGCCTGGCGCAGATGACGCCGTCCCTGGTGATTCAATTCGGCCTCTACCTGGTGCCGGACCTGAGCAAGACCGCCACCCTGTTCATCGGCAACGTGGCCCTGGCGTTCACCATCCTGTTCATGACCCTGGCCGTGAGCGCCCTGCTCAACGCCCTGCTGGACATCTACGCGCGTACAGAACACGCACGCACCCGCTCGATCAAGGGCTACGTGCAGCTGGCCAAGATGGTGTTGTTCGTGTTTGCCGCGATCATCATCGTCGCCACCCTGATCGACCGCTCGCCGCTGTTGCTGCTGTCGGGCCTGGGAGCGATGTCGGCGGTGATTTTGTTGGTGTACAAGGACACCCTGCTGTCGTTCGTCGCCAGCGTGCAGCTGACCAGCAACGACATGCTGAGGGTCGGCGACTGGATCGAAATGCCCCAGGTGGGCGCCGATGGCGATGTGGTAGACATCACCCTGCACACGGTCAAGGTGCAGAACTTCGACAAGACCATCGTCTCCATCCCCACCTGGCGCCTGATGTCTGAGTCGTTCAAGAACTGGCGCGGCATGCAGGCCTCGGGCGGGCGACGGATCAAGCGCAGCCTGTTCATCGACGCCAGCGGCGTGCGCTTTCTGCGCGACGATGAAGAACTGCGCATGACCCAGGTGCACCTGCTCACCGACTACATCGGGCGCAAGCAGGCCGAACTCAAGGCCTGGAACGAAGCCCAGGGCCACAGTGCGCAACTGTCGGCCAACCGCCGCCGCATGACCAACCTCGGCACCTTCCGCGCCTACGCCCTGGCCTACCTGAAGAGCCATCCGGACATCCAGCCGAACATGACCTGCATGGTGCGCCAGATGCAAACCACCGCCCAGGGCGTGCCGCTGGAGATCTACTGCTTTACCCGCACCACGGCGTGGGCCGATTACGAGCGCATTCAGGGGGATATTTTTGACTATCTGCTGGCGGTGTTGCCGGAGTTTGGCTTGAGCTTGTATCAGCAGCCGAGTGGCAATGATTTGCGTGCGGGGGTGTTGCCCGCGGTATTGGGCGCCAGCCATTTGCCGTCCCTGGAAAACAAATCAGCCTGACGCCACCAAACCCACTGTCGGCGCGGGCTTGTGTGGGAGCGGCGGTGCGACGGTTCGACTTGCCCGCGAAGGCGGTGTATCAGTCAGCACATCCTTCTCTGACATACCGCATTCGCGAGCAAGCCCGCTCCCACAGGGGGTCAGTGTGGCGCTGGCTGCTTGCGTGCACCCAACCGACTGATCCACACCGCCCCCACAATCACCAACCCGCCCAATGCCAATCTCCCCAACGGCTCATGCTGGTTCCAGATCAGCAGGTTCAGCAGCAACCCCACCGGCACATGCAGGTTGTTCATCACCGCCAGGGTGCCGCCTTGCACCAGGCACGCGCCTTTGTTCCACCAGTACATGCCCAGCGCAGTGCTGACCAAGCCGAGGAACACCAGCACGCCCCATTGCAACGGGGCTTCGGGCAGGAAGTTGGCTTTGCCGAACATCAGGAATGCCGGCAGCACCACGATCAAGGCGCCCAGGTAGAAATAGCCGAAGCGCCGATAATGCGGCAGGTCGCTCGGGTAACGCGCCACCAGGTGCTTGTACATCACCTGGCCTGCGGCATAGGTGAAGTTGGCCAGTTGCAGCAGCAGGAAGCCGCCGAGGAAGTTCGGGGTGATCTGGTCGAAGCGAATCACTGCCGCCCCCGTGACGGCCACCAGTGCCGCCACCAGCGCCCAGGGGTTGAAGCGCCGGTTGAGGGCGTCTTCGATCAGCGTCACGTGCAACGGCGTGAGGATGGTGAACAGCAACACCTCCGGCACCGTCAACACGCGAAAGCTCAGGTACAGGCACACGTAGGTCACGCCAAATTGCAGCGCACCGATCATCAGCATGCCGCGCATGAAGGCCGGTTCCACCGAACGCCAACGGGTCAGGGGGATAAATACCAGGCCAGCCAGCACCACGCGCACCAGCACGGCGAAGTAACTGTCGACGTGACCGGCGAGGTATTCGCCAATCAAGCTGAAGGAAAATGCCTGAATCAGGGTGACAACCAGTAGATAGCCCATGCGCGCCTCGTTTCGAATGGGCGGGACATTAAAGGTTTTCGGCGTTGCACGAAACTCGAGGCAAAAAAAACCCGACCTCGCTATAGCGTCAGTCGGGCAGGAGCACTCAGGAGCAACAAGTGCAAAGGGAGGTTCTTACGCGTACTTGAAGGGTTTGCGTGGGCTTAGATAAACACCGCGCGATTATCTGACGATTAAAGGATCACGCGACCTGCGCCAACAGTGCCTTGGCGTGGTTGATGCCCTTCTCCTGGAAGTCGCCGCTCAGGTTCACCCCTTCGGCGTGAATGAAGGTGACGTCGTGAATACCGATAAAGGCCATGACCTGGCGCAGGTACGGTTCCTGGTGATCGGAGCTGGCGCCAGTGTGGATGCCGCCGCGAGCCGTCAGCACGATGGCACGCTTGCCAGTGAGCAAACCCTGAGGGCCGGTGGCGGTGTATTTGAAGGTGACGCCGGCGCGCAAAACGTGGTCCAGCCAGGCCTTGAGGGTGCTGGGAATGGCGAAGTTGTACATCGGCGCCGCCATCACCAGCACGTCGGCAGCCAGCAGCTCGTCGGTCAATTCGTTGGAGCGGTCCAGGGAAGCCTGTTCCACAGCGCTGCGCTGTTCAGTCGGTTTCATCCAGCCGCCAAGCAGGTTGGCGTCCAGGTGTGGAACCGGGTTGAGGGCCACGTCACGCACGGTGACCTGATCCGCCGGGTGGGCGACCTGCCATTGGCTGATGAACTGCTGGGTCAGTTGGCGGGAGATCGAATCCTGCTGGCGGGCGCTGCTTTCGATGATCAGAACGTTGGACATGGCTACGTAGGCTCCATCTGTAATTGCTGTAAGTCGATGGAGAAAAGATTAACCAGGGCCTATTCGATAAAAAAGCGCAAAAAACTGCTATAACCCATCTATAAATTTGTTTATAAGCGGAGTATTGCTGTAGGCATGCTCCGCCATTGCTTTATTTCGGTGCGCAGGCCAGGGCGATCCGCATCTTGATAATGGCGCGGCTGAACTTGACCGTGGTGTTGGTGCTTTTACCGGCGGGCACCGTGACCTTGCGGTTACGTGGCGACTCCGGGCCATTGGTGAAGGTTACCGAGCACACCGCATCGTTGGTGCCGTAGTTATTGAGCTGGATCGAGCTGATGTCGCCGTCCACGTCGGAAGCGGTGTAGTCCACTTTCACGCCGTCGATCTTTTTCGTCACGTCGATGGGGTAGGCAAAGGCGCTCAGCGGCAGCATCGCCAACAACACACAACAGAATTTTCTCATTCGGCAGTCTCCAATAAGGACCGCCAGCTTAGGACAAGAGGAGCTCATCTTGAAAGCGCCCCGCGTTACCCTTGATCAATGGCGCACGCTGCAAGCCGTGGTCGACCACGGTGGCTTCGCCCAGGCGGCTGAAGCGCTGCACCGTTCGCAGTCCTCGGTGAGCTACACCGTGGCCCGCATGCAGGACCAGCTCGGCGTGCCGCTGTTGCGCATCGATGGACGCAAGGCCGTGCTGACCGATGCCGGTGAAGTGCTGTTGCGCCGCTCCCGACAACTGGTGAAGAACGCCAGCCAGCTGGAAGACCTTGCCCATCATATGGAACAAGGCTGGGAAGCCGAAGTACGCCTGGTGGTGGACGCCGCCTATCCCAACGCACGCCTGGTGCGCGCGCTCACCGCCTTCATGCCGCAAAGCCGGGGCTGCCGTGTGCGCTTGCGTGAAGAGGTGCTGTCGGGTGTCGAGGAGTTGTTGCTCGATGGCATGGCCGACCTGGCCATTAGCGGGTTCATCATCCCGGGTTACCTGGGCACGGAAATGAGCGATGTGGAATTTATCGCCGTGGCCCATCCCGACCATTCGTTGCACCGCCTGAACCGCGAGCTGAGCTTCCAGGACCTGGAAAGCCAGATGCAGGTGGTGATCCGTGACTCCGGCCGCCAGCAGCCACGCGATGTAGGCTGGCTCGGCGCCGAGCAACGCTGGACCGTCGGCAGCCTGCCCACCGCCGCCACGTTCGTCAGCAGCGGCCTGGGCTTTGCCTGGTTGCCCCGGCACATGATCGAGCGCGAACTCCGCGAGGGCCTGCTCAAGCAGCTACCCTTGGAAAAGGGCGGCAGCCGCAACCCGACCTTCTACCTGTATTCGAACAAGGACAAACCCCTGGGCCCGGCCACGCAGATCCTGATCGATCTGCTGCGCACCTTTGACACCGCGCCCCTGGATACACCTTTCGCCGCGCCACAACAAGCCTGAAACGGAGTTCACCCATGGCCTGGTTCGACCATGAAGGCTGCAGCCTGCACTACGAGGAATACGGCCACGGCACACCGCTGATCCTGATCCACGGCCTGGGCTCCAGCAGCCAGGACTGGGAACTGCAGATCCCCGTACTGGCCAAGCACTACCGCCTGATCGTGGTGGACGTGCGTGGCCATGGGCGCTCCGACAAACCCCGCGAACGCTACAGCATCCAGGGTTTTACCTTTGACCTGCTCGCGCTGATCGAACACCTGAACCTGCCGCCCGCCCATGTGGTGGGCTTGTCCATGGGCGGCATGATCGCCTTCCAGTTGGCGGTGGACGAACCGAGCCAAGTCAAGAGCCTGTGCATCGTCAACAGCGCCCCCGAGGTCAAGGTGCGCAGCGCCGATGATTATTGGCAATGGGCCAAGCGTTGGAGCCTGGCACGGCTGCTCAGCCTGGCCACCATTGGCAAGGCTCTGGGCGATCGGCTATTTCCCAAACCCGAGCAGGCCGACCTGCGCCGCAAGATGGCCGAACGCTGGGCAAAAAACGACAAACGTGCTTATCTCGCCAGCTTCGATGCGATTGTGGGCTGGGGCGTGCAGGAACAACTTTCCCGAATTGCCTGTCCTACGCTGGTCATCAGCGCCGACCACGACTACACCCCCGTGGCGCAGAAAGAAAACTATGTAAAACTGCTGCCCGATGCGCGGCTGGTGGTCATCAAGGATTCCCGCCATGCCACGCCCTTGGATCAACCCGAAGTCTTTAACGCTACCCTGCTCGATTTTCTAAAGACAGTCGAAACCACTACCCAGGATCACTGACCCATGTTGAAAAAAATCGCCTTCTTTGCCGGTTCCGTTCTGTTCGCTGCCAACCTGATGGCGGCCGAGCCTGCCAAGGCTCAGCACGTGCTGATCAGCACCACCAACGGTGACATCGAAATCGAACTGGACCCGGTCAAGGCGCCGATCAGCACCAAGAACTTCCTGGCCTACGTCGACAAGGGCTTCTACACCAACACGATTTTCCACCGTGTGATCCCGGGCTTCATGGTCCAGGGCGGCGGTTTCACCGCGCAGATGTCGCAAAAGCCGACCGATGCGCCGATCAAGAACGAGGCCAGCAACGGCCTGCATAACGTGCGTGGCACCCTGTCCATGGCGCGCACCAATGACCCGAACTCCGCCACCAGCCAGTTCTTCATCAACGTGGCTGACAATGCCTTCCTCGACCCGGGCCGCGACGCCGGCTATGCCGTGTTCGCCAAGGTCGTCAAAGGCATGGATGTGGTCGACATCATCGTCAACTCCCAGACCACCACCAAGCAGGGCATGCAGAACGTGCCAATCGATCCTGTCGTGATCAAGTCGGCCAAGCGCATCGACTGAGGTCTGCAGGTAGCTTCGCGCGGTGCCCACAAGGCGCCGCGCGCATTTGAACAGGAGAGCCCGCCAGGCGGGCGTCAACCCTAATGCTCTATCGTCGTTTTGAACAACTGATCGATATCTTCCGCGACGCTCCCAGCGCGGCCCCTCCCGATAAAGTCCTGCCCTTCTACCTCTACTACCTGCGCCAGGTGTGGCCGCATTTTGCCGCCTTGCTGGTGGTAGGCCTGATCGGCGCGCTGATCGAAGTGGCGCTGTTCAGCTACCTGAGCCGCATCATCGATCTGGCCCAGGGCACGCCGCCCGCAGACTTCTTCCAGATCCACAGCGGCGAGCTGATCTGGATGGCCGTGGTTGCGTTGTTGTTGCGCCCGATCTTTGGCGCCCTGCACGATCTGCTGGTGCACCAGACCATCAGTCCGGGCATGACCAGCCTGATCCGTTGGCAAAACCACAGCTACGTGCTCAAACAGAGCCTTAACTTCTTCCAGAATGACTTCGCCGGGCGTATCGCCCAGCGCATCATGCAAACCGGCAACTCCCTGCGCGACTCCGCCGTGGCGGCCGTGGACGCGATCTGGCACGTGGCAATTTACGCCATCAGCGCCTTGGTGCTGTTTGCCGAAGCCGACTGGCGCCTGATGATCCCGCTGGTGACCTGGATCATCTGCTACAGCCTGGCGCTGCGTTACTTCGTGCCCCGCGTGAAGGAGCGCTCGGTGATTTCCTCCGAGGCGCGCTCCAAGCTGATGGGCCGCATCGTCGACGGCTACACCAACATCACCACCCTGAAGCTGTTCGCCCACACGAGCTACGAGCAGGAGTACGCCAAGGAAGCGATCGTCGAGCAGACCGAGAAAACCCAACTGGCCAGCCGCGTGGTGACCAGCATGGACATCGTGATCACCAGCATGAACGGCCTGCTGATCGTGACCACCACCGGCCTGGCCCTGTGGTTGTGGACGCAGTCGCTGATCTCCGTGGGCGCGATCGCCCTGGCCACCGGCTTGGTGATTCGTATCGTCAACATGTCCGGCTGGATCATGTGGGTGGTCAACGGCATTTTCGAAAACATCGGCCAGGTGCAGGACGGCCTGAAAACCATCGCCCAGCCGTTGGCCGTGATCGACCGCGAGAACGCCCCGCGCCTGAGTGTGCCCCACGGCGAAGTGCGTTTTGAGCAGGTGGATTTCCACTACGGCAAGAAGAGCGGGATCATTGGCGGCCTGAACCTTGAGATCAAGGCCGGCGAAAAGATCGGCTTGATCGGCCCGTCAGGCGCCGGTAAATCAACCCTGGTCAACCTGCTGCTGCGCCTTTACGACCTGCAAGGCGGGCGTATCCTGATCGACGGCCAGAACATTGTCGAAGTCGCCCAGGAGTCGTTGCGCGAACAGATCGGCATGATCACCCAGGACACCTCGCTGCTGCACCGTTCAATCCGCGACAACCTGTTGTACGGCAAGCCGGACGCCACCGACGAAGAGCTTTGGGCTGCCGTGCACAAGGCGCGGGCCGATGAGTTCATCCCCTTGCTGTCGGACGCCGAAGGCCGCACCGGGCTGGACGCGCATGTGGGAGAGCGCGGGGTGAAACTCTCCGGTGGCCAACGCCAACGCATCGCCATCGCCCGCGTGCTGCTCAAGGACGCGCCGATCCTGATCATGGACGAAGCCACCTCGGCCCTGGACTCGGAAGTGGAAGCGGCGATCCAGGAGAGCCTGGAAACCCTGATGCAAGGCAAGACGGTGATTGCGATTGCGCACCGGTTGTCGACCATTGCGCGCATGGACCGCCTGGTGGTGCTGGAGAAAGGCCAGATCGCCGAGAGTGGCAGCCATGCCGAGCTGCTGGCCCATGGCGGGCTGTATGCGCGGTTGTGGCATCACCAGACCGGGGGGTTCGTCGGTATCGACTGACCCAACACCGCCCCCACTGTGGGAGCCGGCTTGCCGGCGATGAGGCCCGGAAGATCACCGCATTGTTCCAGGCCGCCATCGCCGGCAAGCCGGCTCCTACAGTTTGAATAGCGCCAGGTCCCGATTTTAAAGGGGCCTGGCGCTTTTTTATGGCCTGGAATTGTGGCGCAACCGTGCTGTACTCACAGCAGTGCCCAGACGGGCGCTGTAGTAAATCTGCAGGGAGCATCACTGATTTACTGATTCGGTAGAGCGATCTATCAAGGACGGGCTTCATGTCTTTGTTCAAACGTTCAGTGACGGAGGGGTTAGGTACGTTTTGGCTGGTGTTGGGCGGTTGCGGGAGCGCGGTGTTGGCCGCAGCATTCCCCGCAGTCGGGATCGGGTTGCTGGGTGTGGCCCTGGCGTTCGGGCTCACGGTGCTGACCATGGCGTTTGCCATCGGCCATATCAGCGGTTGTCACCTCAACCCGGCGGTCTCGGTGGGGCTGGTCGTGGGCGGGCGGTTTCCGGCCAGGGAGTTACCGGCGTACATCATCGCGCAGGTCATCGGCGGCACCGTCGCTGCTGCGCTCCTGTACTTCATCGCCAGCGGCAAACCAGGCTTCGAACTGGCGAGCGGCCTGGCGTCCAACGGCTACGGCGAGCATTCGCCGGGAGGTTATTCCCTGGCAGCGGGGTTTGTCTGTGAGCTGGTGATGACGGCGATGTTCGTGCTGATCATCCTCGGCGCCACCGACCGTCGTGCCCCACCGGGCCTAGCGCCCATCGCCATCGGCCTGGCCCTTACGTTGATCCACCTGATCTCCATTCCCGTGACCAACACCTCGGTCAACCCGGCTCGCAGCACGGGCCCGGCGCTGATCGTCGGCGGGTGGGCGATCCAGCAGTTGTGGATGTTCTGGCTCGCGCCGATCCTGGGCGCGGTGATTGGCGGCGTGACCTATCGATGGCTCGGCAAGGAGGAGCCGGCCTGAACACACGGGCTCTGTAGTGAGCGGGCTTGCCCCGCGCCGCGGTCCACCTGACACACCGCAGCGCGGGGCAAGCCCGCTCACTACATTCGCCTTATGCCTGGCGGTAGGGCAGCGCTGCCCGCACCTCTTCGGCATACGCATGAATGCCCACGCGTTCACGCTCGAGAAAATCCTCCACGGCATTCTTCAACCCGGGATGGCGCAGGTAGTGCCACGAGCGGGTGATCACCGGCTCGAACCCGCGAATCAACTTGTGTTCGCCCTGGGCGCCGGCGTCGAAACGCTGCAAGCCTTCGGCGATGGCGTAGTCCATGCCCTGATAGAAACAGGTTTCGAAATGCAGGCGGTCAAACTCGGCCAGGCAACCCCAATAGCGGCCGTAGAAGCTGTCGCCACCGATCAGGCTGAACGCCATCGCCACCGGGCGTGAGCCTTGTTTGGCCAGCACCACGCGGATCGCTTCGGGCATGCGCTCGGCCAGCAGGCTGAAAAACGCGCGGGTCAGGTAGGGAGACTGGCGACGTACCGCGTAGGTATTGGCGTAGCAGGCGTAGACAAAATCCCACTGCGCCTCACTCAGTTCATGGCCTTGCAGCCATTCGAACGCGATGCCCTGCCCCGCCACCTGCTCGCGCTCTTTTCGCATCTGTTTGCGCTTGCGTGAACTCAAGGCGTCGAGAAAGTCCTGGAAGTCGCGATAGCCACGGTTCTGCCAGTGAAACTGACAACCCAGGCGCTGCAACCAGCCCGGCTGTTGTGCCAGCGCTTCGTCGGCCAATGGATCGGTGAAGTTGATATGAGCGCTGGAAAGCCCTTCGATTTCCAGGTAGCCCGGCAACGCCTTGAGCAACTCGAAGCCGTCCTGAGCATTCGCCGCCAGCAGACGCGGCCCGCTGACCGGGCTGAACGGCACCGCCGTGAGCAGCTTGGGGTAGTAGTCGATACCGGCGCGCTCACAGGCGTCCGCCCAGCCATGGTCGAACACGTACTCGCCGTAGGAATGCCACTTGCGGTAACTGGGCAACGCCGCCACCAGGCGTTCGCCCTCCCAATGCAGCAAATGCTCCGGCTGCCAGCCCGATTGCGGGCCCAGGCTGGCGCTGTCTTCCAGCGCGCTCAGGAAAGCATGCCGCACAAACGGCTGGGCCTGCGGCACCAGGGCATCCCAGGCCTGCGGGGCGATTTCGGACAGGCTGTCCAGGCGTTGCAACGGCATCGGCATCCTCACTACGTCGGGGCGTGAAAGCCTGGCGAGTATCGCTTATCGCCGGGGTTCGCACACCTTCAAATGGCGCGACAAAACCCGTGCCAGTTAGTTCCTTCTTAAATTATTTGTCATCTACATGACATCACTTAGCCACTGCTCCGTCATAAACGATCGTGATACTGACGCCTGTTTTTAGAGCGCCCGGTTATACCGAGCGGCTACTTGTCCGTCCGAAATCGGTCGGTTGTGTCCTGGATGGTTTGCCATCCCTCCTCACTTTCGGAGATTGATATGCGTCTTGCTTCCACTAAAACTGCGGCGCTCCTGTGTGGCGGCCTGCTACTGGCCCTGAGCATTCCGGCCAACGCCGCAGTCGACGCTAAATTGCTCGACATGCTCAAGGCCAACGGCCAGATCACCGCTTCGCAGTACACCGAGCTGCAAGCGGAATTGGCCAAAGACCAGAAAGAAAAGCAGATCGCACAGCAAGCTCAACAAGAGACCAACGAGCAGATCGCGGCCACCGCGAAAAAAACCAACGAGCTGAGCAGCTTCGACCAGAAGTTGGCTTGGGCTGCCAAGACTCAGTTCAAGGGTGACGTGCGTTTCCGTCAGGAAACCGTGAAGATCCAGGGCGAATCCAACAACGGCGGCCGCGACAAGGACCGTCAGCGCATCCGTGCCCGCCTGGGCGCGTACACCGAAATCAACTCCCAGGTTGATACCGGCATCCGTATCGCCACCGGTAGCAGCGACGACGCTCGCTCCACTAACCAGGACCAGGACAACTACTTCGACAAGAAGTCGATCTGGCTGGACCTCGGCTACATCGACTACCACCCTGACCAGATCAAGAACCTGCACGTGATTGGCGGCAAGATGCTGCAACCGTGGGTCAACATGGGCGACGTGATCTGGGATAGCGACATCAACCCTGAAGGTCTGGCACTGACCTACAAATACCCTCTGGGTAGCAGCGCCGAGCTGTTCGGCAGCATCGGTAACTACAACCTCAAGGACAACGTCGACGGCGACGGCGTGCAATTCCGTCACGACCTGCGTCTGACGTCCGGCCAGTTGGGGACTCGTTTCTCGGTCACCGACAACCTGAAACTGACCCTGGGCGGCAGCGTCTACGCCTACCAGAACGACAAGGACAGCCGCTGCACCACCACCACGACGCCGTGCGCACTGGCCGTCAACGGCAACTCCGCCGACAACCAGTTCCGCCTGTATGAAGGTTTTGCCCAGGCTGACATCGGTGGCCTGGCAGTACCGCTGGCCTTCTACGGCCAGTACGTGAAGAACAACGACGCCGTGACCGATCAGGACACCGCCTGGTTGCTGGGTGCCAAGTCCAAGGTGTTCGGTTTCAACCTGGACTACAACTACCGCGACATTCAGCGTAACGCGGTCGTGGGTGCCTTCACCGACTCGGACTTCGCCAACGGCACCACGGGTTCGCGTGGCCACAAGTTCAAGGTCAGCTACGACATCGACAAGAACTTCGCCCTGGGCGCCACGTACTTCCTGACCAAGGCTGACTTCTCCAGCCGTACTCAGCGCGACGCCAACACCAACACCCTGCAGTTGGATGCTGAAGCCAAGTTCTGATTTAGCACGTAATACGCCTTGGGCCAGGACGGCCCGAGGTGCCTTTAACAGCCTCGCGTGGTTGGGTCGGTCCCCATCATCCGTTCGACTCCGTCACGCGAGTCTGCCTTTACCCCCCGCTTTTACTGATCCTTCAGCCGCTCGGCTGCCAGGCGTTCAGCCAACGCATCCACATCCTTGACCGGTTCCTCCGGCATGATCTTCAGCGTCGCCTGCATCAGGCGCATCTGGCGGATAAACCGCCGGCAGTTGGGGCAGAACATCAAGTGATGACGCACCAGCAGACGCTCGCGAAAGGTCAATTGCCCGTCGAGATAATCACTGGACCGCGCCACTTGTTCTTTACAGGTCAACATTCGCCCGTTTCCTCAAAATGCTCCACCGTGGCGAAGACTTTAAGCCGTGCTCGATGCAACAGCACACGGACATTGGAGAGCGAGAGCGTCAGAAGATTACAGATTTCTTCCAACTCCAACCCCTGGCGTTCACGCAACACCAGTACGCTGCTTTGCAACTCGGACAAACTCAGGATTGTATGTTCCAGGCATTTGCGCAGTTCATCCTCGGTCAACAGAGCCTCGGGCGTGTCCTGGTGCCAGGCATACGGCGCGACCGCCCAATGGCCATCGTCCGGCACGAAGCGGTCATCGCCGATGGTGCCGTGGGGTGACGGCAAGTCATCGAGCAGCACTTCGCGGCGATTCTGTTTGTAGCGGCCCTTGGCGGAGTTGGCGGTGATGGTCAGCAGCCAGGTCTTGAGGCTGGAACGCCCTTCGAACTTGGCCAGGTTGCGCACCACCGACAGCCAGGCGTCCTGCACCACTTCATCGGCATGGCGCTGGCCGACGATGGCGTAGGCCACCGCACGCATGGCGCTTTGGTAGGTGGTGACCAGCTCCTTGTAGGCGCGTTGCTCACCCTTGAGCAGCCGTTCAAGCAGGTGCGTGTCGTCCGCTGCTGCCATTGTCTACCTCAATCCTGCTGTGGAAATCCGATACCTGTGGAAGCTGGCTGGCCTGCGATAGCGGCGGTGAATTCACCCTCGTCATCGCAGGCAAGCCAGCTCCCACATTGGCCAGCAGATCAGCGTTTGCGCAGGATCACGCTGCCAATCGAATAGCCCGCACCGAAGGAGCTCAGTACCGCGACGGAGCCTTTGGGCAGGTCGTCCTGGTAGGTGTGGAAGGCAATCACCGAACCGGCCGAGCTGGTATTGGCGTAAGTATCGAGAATCACCGGCGCTTCTTCCACTGTGGCTTCGCGGCCCAGCAGTTTTTTCACAATCAGGTGGTTCATGCTCAGGTTGGCCTGGTGCAGCCAGAAGCGCTTCACGTCAGCCACGTTCAGCTGGTTTTCTTCCAGGTGCACGCCGATCAGTTCGGCCACCATCGGGCACACGTCGCGGAAGACTTTGCGGCCTTCCTGCACGAACAGCTTGTCGGGCGCGCCGATGCCCTCTTCCGCCGTGCGGTTGAGAAAGCCGAAGTTGTTGCGGATGTTATTGGAGAATTTGGTCAGGAGCTTGGTGCTTACCACGTCGAACTGGTGCTCGGACGTCGCCAGGTCGGCGCGTTCCAGGATCACCGCCGTGGCCGCGTCGCCGAAGATGAAATGGCTGTCGCGGTCGCGGAAGTTCAGGTGGCCGGTGCAGACTTCCGGGTTGACCATCAGGATCGCCCGGGCCTGGCCCAGTTGGATGCTGTTGGCGGCGTTCTGGATGCCGAAGGTGGCCGACGAGCACGCCACGTTCATGTCAAAGCCGAAGCCTTCAATGCCCAGGGCTTCCTGGACTTCAATGGCGATGGCCGGGTAGGCACGCTGCAGGTTGGAGCAGGCGACGATCACGCCGTCGATGTCGGCCGCGGTCTTGCCGGCACGTTGCAGGGCCTGTTCGGCAGCGCCGACGGCCATCTGGCAGAGCACCGACCACTCGTCGTTGCTGCGCTCGGGCAGGCGCGGGGCCATGCGCTGCGGGTCGAGAATGCCGTCCTTGTCCATCACGAAGCGGCTCTTGATACCCGATGCTTTTTCAATGAACGCCGCGCTGGATTCGGTCAGCGCCTGCACATCACCACGCTCGATGGCGGCGGCGTTGTCGCTGTTGAACTGTTGCACGTAAGCATTGAAAGACTGCACCAGCTCTTCGTTGGAGATGCTGTTGGCCGGGGTGTACAGGCCGGTGCCGCTGATGACGACGTTATGCACGGTCGTTCCTCTAAATCTGTCAGGCAGAAGATATTGGTACCGTCGTACCAAACTTTAAGTCGTTCGATGCCGTCCAGCGGGCATCAAACTGGCAACGCTTTATTCCATCGCGCCGTGGCTGCGCACCAGCCTGTCACGACGATCCCGGCATTTATAGGCGCGAAGTTTGCCACAAACCTCGATATTTGGCGCTATCTGCGGACAAACACCGGTTTGCCTTGGAATGCATTCAAAATGTGGGAGCTGGCTTGTGTGGGAGCTGGCTTGCCCGCGATAGCATCACCGCGGTGTGACCAACACACCGAGGTGATGCTATCGCGGGCAAGCCCGGCTCCCACACAAGCCAGCGCCTACAGGGGATGTATCAGGCTTCGACCAAAGACCATTGCTTGCTCAGGCGCTTGTCGGAAATCGGCACTTTGGTGCCCAACTGCTGAGCAAACAATGACACCCGGTATTCCTCCAGCCACCAGCGGTACAGCTCCAGCTGGGGGTCGCGCTTACCTTCCTGGGCATGCTTTTTCAGGCGGTTTTCGTACTGGGTCCACAGGCCCGCCAGCTCTCCGCTCCACACCCGGTCCTTTTGCACCTGGCTCGGCAGCTTCTCCAGGCGCAGTTCGATGGCCTTGAGAAAGCGCGGCAATTCCTTGAACCATTGTGCCGGGGTTTCCCGCACAAAACCGGGATAGACCAGGTGGCTGAGCTGCTGCTTGATATCGTTCAAGGCCACGGCCTGGGCCAGGTCGATCTTGCCCTTGAAGCGTTTTTGCAGGCCATGCCAGAGTTTCAGCACCTCCAGGGTCAGGCGCGCCAGGCGCTCGGCGTGTTCGGTCCAGCTGCCGCGCTTGCGCTCGGCCAACGCCGCCAACCCGGCGCCATCACGTGGCAGGCTGGCTTCGCCCTCGAGCACGCAGGTGTCGAGGCTGGCCAGCAGGATGTCCTCCACCAGCGCATCAATGCGCCCCAGTTCGCGGTACATCAGGCCCAGTTCGGTCAGGCCCGGCAACTTGCCACGCAGGAATTTCGCCGGTTCCGCCAATTGCTGCATCAGCAAACGCTGCAACGCACGACGGTGCTGGAATTCGGCCTCGGCGGCGGTGGAGAAACGCCCTTCCTTGACCGTGCCGTTTTCTTCCACCAATGCCGGGTACACCGTCATCGACAGGCCAGCGATTTTTTGCTGGGTCTTCTCGGCCACTGCCGCGAACACCTTGGCCTCCACCGGTTGCTGGCTCTTTGCGGTTTGCGGCACGGCCAACGCGGCCTGGCTGGCCTCGGCGAACCGCGCGGTCAGTTCGGCCAGGTCGCGGCCTTCGCCAAGGAACTTGCCCTGACCGTCGACCACTTCCAGGTTCATCTTCAGGTGGTTCTCCACCTGCTGCGCCGCTTCGGCCCAGGCTTCATCGCTGACCCGCGCACCGGTCATGCGCAGCAACTCGCGGCCCAACGCCTGGGGCAACGAGCCCTGGCCGAATTCGATGCGTTGCAGCGCGGCCTTGACGAAGTCCGGCACCGGCACGAAGTTCTTGCGTAGGGCCTTGGGCAGGTTGCGCACCAGGGCGATGCACTTGGCTTCGATCACCCCCGGCACCAACCATTCCAGGCGCTCCGGCGGCAAGGCTGGCAAGAGCGGCGCCGGCACGCGCAGGGTCACGCCGTCGCGGGGGTGGTTGGGTTCGAAGTGGTAACTCAACGCCAGTTCCAGGTCACCCAGGTGCAGGGTGTCCGGGTAATGCAGGGCGGTGACCTCACTGGCCTCGCGGGCCAGTACGTCTTCTTCGCGCATGATCAACAGCTGCGGGTTCTTCTGGCTGTTGACCTTGTACCAGCTGTCGAACGTGGCGGTCTGGTGGATCTCGGCCGGCAGCCGCGCGTCGTAGAACGCGTAGAGAGTTTCTTCATCGGCCAGGATATCGCGCCGACGCGCCTTGGCTTCCAGCTCATCCAGTTGCTCCAGCAGTTGCTGGTTGGCCGCCAGGCACTTGGCGCGGGACTGAATCTCACCCCGCACCAGGCCTTCACGGATAAACAACTCGCGGGACACCACCGGGTCGACCGGCCCGTAATGCACCGGCCGGCGCCCGACCACAATCAGCCCGAACAAGGTGATCTGTTCAAACGCCACGACTTGGCCGCGCTTCTTCTCCCAATGGGGCTCGAAGTGGTTTTTCTTGATCAGGTGCCCGGCCAACGGTTCGATCCAGTCGGCATCGATCTTGGCCACCATGCGTGCATACAGCTTGGTGGTTTCCACCAATTCGGCGGTCATCAGCCATTGCGGACGCTTCTTGCCGATGCCCGACGACGGGTGAATCCAGAAGCGCCGCTGACGCGCGCCCAGGTAGTCACCGTCTTCGGTTTTCTGGCCGATCTGGCTGAGCAGGCCGGAGAGCACGGCCTTGTGTAGTTTCGGGTAGTCGGCCGGGTCCTTGTTGAGGGTGAGCTGCATGTCACGGCAGATCAAGCTCAACTGACGATGGGAGTCACGCCACTCGCGCAGGCGCAGGTAGTTGAGGAAGTTCTTGCGGCACCAATTGCGCAGCGGGCTGGCGGTCAGTTCCTGGCGTTGCTCTTCAAAACCGCGCCACAAATTGACCAGCCCGGCGAAGTCCGAGTCCGTGTCCTTCCACTGTGCGTGGGCCTGGTCGGCGGCCTGTTGACGCTCCGGTGGGCGCTCGCGCGGGTCCTGGATCGACATGGCGCTGGCCACGATCAGCACTTCCTGCAAGCTGCCGAGCTTGGCCGCTTCGAGCAGCATGCGACCCATGCGCGGGTCCACCGGCAGGCGCGCCAGTTGGCGGCCCAATGGCGTGAGCTGGCTGTTGCGGTCCACCGCCGAGAGTTCTTGCAGCAGGTTAAAACCGTCGCTGATGGCCTTGCCATCCGGTGGCTCGATAAACGGGAAGTCGGTGATCTCGCCCAGCCGCAAATGCAGCATCTGCAGGATTACGGCAGCGAGGTTGGTGCGCAGGATCTCGGGGTCGGTGAATTCCGGGCGCCCGATAAAATCTTCTTCGCTGTACAGCCGCACGCAAATGCCCGGCTCAACCCGGCCGCAACGGCCTTTACGCTGGTTGGCACTGGCCTGGGAAATCGCCTCGATCGGCAGGCGCTGCACCTTGGCGCGGTAGCTGTAGCGGCTGATGCGTGCGGTGCCGCTGTCGATCACATAACGAATGCCCGGTACGGTCAGCGAGGTTTCCGCAACGTTGGTGGCCAGCACCACACGGCGGCCCGGGTGGGATTGGAAAATGCGCTGCTGTTCGGCCGGCGACAGGCGTGCGTACAGCGGCAGGATTTCGGTGTGCTTGAGCTGGGCCTTGCGCAGCATGTCGGCGGCGTCGCGGATCTCGCGCTCGCCGGGCAGGAACACCAACACGTCACCGGGGCTGCGCCGTTCGCTGCGCTCATAGGCGGCGATCTCATCGAGGGTGGCGAGGATCGCCTGGTCGACGGTGAGGTCGTCCTCGACGCGGTTGCCCTCCTCGTCCTGTTCCAGGGTCAGCGGGCGATACCAGGTGTCGACCGGGAAGGTACGGCCCGACACCTCGACAATCGGCGCGTCGTCAAAATGCTTGGAGAAGCGCTCGAGGTCGATGGTCGCCGAGGTGATGATGACTTTGAGGTCCGGGCGACGCGGCAGCAGGGTCTTCAGGTAGCCCAAAAGGAAATCGATGTTCAGGCTGCGTTCGTGGGCTTCGTCGACGATGATCGTGTCGTAGCGTTCCAGGTAGCGGTCGTTCTGGGTTTCCGCCAGCAGGATGCCGTCGGTCATCAGCTTGATCAGCGTGTTGGAATCACTCTGGTCTTCGAAGCGCACCTGGTAGCCGACCAGCGCGCCCAGTGGCGTGCCCAGTTCTTCGGCGACCCGGCTGGCCACGCTGCGCGCCGCGATCCGGCGTGGCTGGGTGTGACCGATCAGGCCGAACTGGCCACGGCCAATTTCCAGGCAGATCTTCGGCAGCTGGGTGGTTTTGCCCGAGCCGGTTTCGCCGGCAATGATCAGCACCTGGTGCTTGTTCAAGGCCTCTTTGATTTCATCACGCTTGGCGGCAATCGGCAGGCTGTCGTCATAACGGATCAACGGCAGGCTGGCACGCCGCGCCGTAACCTGGGCGCAGGAGGCCTGCATGCGCGCCACCCATTGCGCCAACTTGTCCTCGTCGGGCTTTTTGCGCAGCTCAAGCAATTGCCGCCGCAAGCGGTGGCGGTCGGCGAGCATGGCGTGATCGAGGGTTTTGAGCAGTTGGTCGATAGTGGGCGCTTGGTCAGTCATCAGCTACTTGACGGTCATCTGTATAGGCACGGCCGGCAAGTGTGGCAGAAAAGCGTCTCGTCTGGCAGGCGGCTGAGCGGCATCAAGGATAAACCCAATCAAATGTGGGAGCGGGCTTGCCCGCGATTACGATCTGTCAGCAACACCTCTACCGCCTGATACACCGCTATCGCGGGCAAGCCCGCTCCCACACAAGCCCTCCCACAAGGAGCAGGCGTTAGAGCGGGTCCTTGCGCCGGTACGGGAACACATCGATGACCTTGCCCGCGCGAATCGCTTCCTGCAGGCCCTTCCAGTAGTCGGCGTTGTACAACTCGCCGTGCAGCTCATCGAACAGCTGGCGCTGGCTGGCGTCGGCGAACAGGAACGGCGGGAACTCCTCGGGGAACACATCGAGCGGGCCTATGGAGTACCAGGGTTCGGAGGCCATTTCGTCCTCGGGGGTGCGCGGCGCAGGGATATGGCGGAAGTTGGCTTCGGTCAGAAAGCAGATTTCGTCGTAGTCGTAGAACACCACGCGACCGTGGCGGGTGACGCCGAAGTTTTTCAGCAGCATGTCACCGGGGAAGATATTCGCCGCCGCCAATTGCTTGATGGCCAGGCCGTAGTCTTCCAGGGCTTCGCGTACCTGGGCGGGGTTGGCGTTGTCGAGGTAGAGGTTGAGCGGGGTCATGCGCCGTTCGGTCCAGCAGTGGCGGATCAGCACCGTATCGCCCTCCACTTCGACGGTGCTGGCCGCGACTTCCAGCAGTTCGGCCAGGCAGTCGGGCTCGAACTTGCTCAGGGGAAAACGAAAATCGGCGAACTCCTGGGTATCAGCCATGCGCCCGACCCTGTCGACACTTTTAACCAGCCGATACTTCTCGATCACCGTGGCGCGGTTGACGTTTTTCGACGGCGAAAAGCGGTCCTTGATGATCTTGAACACGGTGTTGAAGCCCGGCAGGGTAAACACGCTCATGACCATGCCACGCACGCCCGGGGCCATGATGAAGCGATCATCGGTGGTGGCCAGGTGGTTAATCAGCGCGCGGTAGAACTCCGACTTGCCGTGCTTGTAGAAGCCGATGGAGGTGTACAGCTCGGCGATGTGCTTGCCCGGCAGGATGCGCCTGAGAAAGCCGATGAATTCCGCCGGCACCGGCACGTCGACCATGAAGTAGGAACGGGTGAAGGAGAAGATGATCGACACGTCGGCTTCGTCGGTGATCAGCGCATCGATCTGGATGCCGCGCCCCTCGCGGTGCAGCAACGGGATCGCCAGCGGCCACTGCTCGTCGCGGGTGTAGAGGCGGCCCACGAGGTAGGCGCCTTTGTTGCGATAGAGCACCGAGGAAAACAACTCGACATTGAGGTCAGGGTCTTTGCACACCCAGTCCGGCAGGTTTTCCCGTAGCTGGGCTTCAAGGCGACGCAGATCAGCTGGCAGGTCGGCGTAGGGTTCTCTGAAGCGGTAGTCGGCAAACACCTGCGCCAGCATCTGGGCAATCTTGCCATTTGGCGTGTAGGTGCGGGTTTGCGCCGCCCGCGCCCGGCGCAGGCTGGGCCGGGTGGTGTGGATGAACATGCAGCCGTCGCTGATCAGGTCGTGGCTGAACAGGCCGCAGAAGATCGAGTTGTACCAGGTCTCGGACAGCTCATCGTCAAAGCGCAGGTCGATCAAGCCGATGTAGGCGCTTTTGACCAGGGGCCACGCGCCCACCTCCAACAACACCGCCTCGTCGAAGCTGGCTCGCAAGCGCGCCGTGACTTCGCCGACCTTTTCTTCATACAGGTTGATCCGCGCCGCCGACGCCGCCTGCCCTAGCTGCCACTGCGCCTTCTCGAACCGCTCGCGGGCACCGTCGGTGATCTGGCGGAAATGCTCACGGTAGTCGTCAAAACCATCGAGGATCATCCGGGCGATGGCGGGGGCGGATTGCGACATGCGGGAAACCTCTGGCGGGCATCTGGAAGCCCTGAGCTTAGCCAGTGAATAGAAGCAGGAGAAGGAGGATTTTTCGCGGCAGGTTGTACAGGTTTGCGCACTTGGTACATTTATTTTCAATTTTCATAATTCGACCACTCGGTCAGTAAATGCACCAAAAAGTCGCACGATTCGCTACCCGTCTTCACCTGCACGCCTGAATCGGCGGGGCTTGGCGCTTTTGCACGGTAAAACCCGCTATGTCACTGAAGTTCACCGTTTGTAACCATCTTGATACAGCGTAAGGGAAACCCTGATTACCACCTTAGTGGCACTTTGATATATAGCGCGCCCTCTCCCACCCTAACAAGGTCTGAAGACCGATCCGGGAACAGGTTCTAATCGCCCAAGGAGCATTGAGATGTCATTGAGGAACATGAGGATCGGATTGCGTGCCAGTCTGAGTTTTGGGGTTTTGGCCAGCATGTTGGTGATTGTCGGCCTGTTTGGCTTGGGGCAGATGGCCAAGCTGCGCGAAAGTGCACTGGTCATCGAAGATTCGTGGATGCCGAGCATCGAGAGCATCCACGACGCCGCCGCCTGTATCGCCAGCATCCGCCTGGAAGCCCTGCGCCTGGCGACCACCGACGAGTCTCGGGTGCGGGATAACAGCAAAAGCCTGATCACTCGCCAGCGCAGCGAACTGCAAACCTTGCTCGACCACCATCAAGACCTGCTCAGCGGCGATGAAGAACGCGAGATGCTCACGCAGCTCAAGGCCAACGTGAACACCTATGTGACCATCGTCGGGCAGATGGTCGCGCTGGTCGACAAGGACCAGCAGCAAGACGCCATCGACTTGCTCACCAGCCGCCTGGCCCCCCAGGGCACCGTCCTCAATAAAAGCCTGGAGGACATGATCACCTTCAACCAGAAAGGCGTGGAAGACGCCGCCGGCCTGGCCGCGCAGATGTACACCAACGCCCAGTGGGTGGTCGGCCTGATCATCCTGTGTGCCCTGATTGCCACGCTGCTGTTGGCCTGGCTGTTGACCCGCAGCATCACGGCGCCCATCGGCCAGGCCTTGGCCGTGGCCCGCACCATCGCCGGTGGCGACTTGAGCCAGCCGATCGTGGTGCACGGGCAGGACGAACCGGCCCAACTGCTGACTGCCCTCTCCACCATGCAGGTGCAACTGCAAACCACCATCCGTGGCATCAGCGAGTCGGCGCAGCAACTGGCCTCTGCCGCCGAAGAGATGAGTTCAGTGATGGAACAGAGCACCCGCGGCCTGCAGGCGCAGAACGATGAAATCGAACAAGCCGCCACGGCCGTGAACGAGATGAGCGCAGCGGTGGACGAGGTGGCAGGCAATGCGGTGTCCAGCGCCGAGGCGTCCAAGGCCTCCGATGAGGACAGCAAGCACGGCCACTACCAGATCAGCGAAACCATCAGTTCGATCCAGAATCTGGTGGACGAAGTGCTCGGTGCCTCGACCAAGGCCGAAGGCCTGGCCGTGCAAGCCCAGGACATCAGCAAGGTGCTGGAAGTGATCCGCGGCATCGCCGGGCAAACCAACCTGCTGGCACTGAACGCTGCCATCGAAGCCGCCCGCGCCGGTGAAGCCGGGCGTGGTTTTGCGGTGGTCGCCGATGAGGTGCGTTCCCTGGCCCAACGTACCCAGGACTCCACCGAAGAAATCGAGCAGATGATCACCGGTATCCAGCAAGGCACCCAAGGCACCGTCGAGGCGCTCAACAGCAGCGCCGAACACGCCGGCCAGACCCTGCAACGAGCCAACAGCGCCGGCAGCGCGCTGGAAAAAATCACCGCCGCCATCTCGCAGATCAGTCAGCGCAACCTGGTGATCGCCAGCGCCGCCGAGCAGCAGGCGCTGGTCGCCCGCGAAGTGGACCGCAGCCTGGTGAACATCCGCGATCTGTCCACCCAAACGGCTGCCGGCGCCACGCAGACCTCGGCCGCCAGCCAGGAATTGTCGCGCCTGGCGGTGGACCTGAATGGGCTGGTCACACGGTTTGTCCTGTAATCCGTCAAGGCGTCGTGCAACACTCGCCGCCTGATGGATGTAGGAGTATTTCGTGAGACCTGTCGACACCTTGTACCTGCTGGGGCTGGCTGCTATCTGGGGCGCCAGCTTCCTGTTCATGCGCATCATCGCGCCGGAGATCGGCACCGTGCCGACGGCGTTTTTTCGCGTGTCGATTGCCGCCGCCGGTTTGCTGGTGATCCTGGCGGTGATGCGGGTGAACTGGGACTTCCAGGGCAAGTTCAAGACGGTGTTGCTGCTGGGGGTGATCAACTCCGGGATCCCCGCGACCATGTACTCGGTGGCGGCCCAGGTGCTGCCAGCGGGTTACTCGGCGATCTTCAACGCCACCACGCCGTTGATGGGTGTGTTGATCGGCGGGTTGTTCTTCAGCGAGCGCCTCACTCCGTCGAAAATCGCCGGCGTGACCCTGGGCCTGTTTGGCGTGGGCGTGCTGACCCGCGCCGGGCCGGTGGCGTTTGACCTGCAATTGTTGATGGGTGCGCTGGCCTGCCTGCTGGCGACCACATGCTACGGCTTCGCCGGGTTCCTGGCGCGGCGCTGGCTGGATCAGCGCGGGGGGCTGGACAGTCGCCTGTCAGCGTTGGGCAGCATGCTCGGCGCGACGTTGTTCCTGCTGCCGTTCTTTGCCTACAGCGCCATCAGCCATCCGCCCGCCAACTGGGGTGGTTGGCAAGTGTGGTTGTCGTTGCTGGGGCTCGGGCTGGTGTGCACGGCGTTTGCCTACATTCTTTACTTCCGGTTGCTGTCGTCCATCGGGCCAGTGAAGTCGATGACGGTGACCTTCATGATTCCGCCGTTTGGTGTGTTGTGGGGGGCGTTGCTGCTGGATGAGCCGTTGTCGATGGCGCATCTGTATGGCGGGGTGTTGATTGCGGGGGCGCTTTGGCTGGTGCTGCGCCCTAAAAAAATCCTGTAGGAGCCCGGGGGGGGGGGGGGGGGGGGGGGGGGGGGGGGGGGGGGGGGGGGGGGGGGGGGGGGGGGGGCGAGGGGGCG
>NZ_JBWKPU010000015.1:61612-97501 GCF_059418405.1 Pseudomonas sp. GW821-FHT09A09 | reverse complement strand
CCCCCCCCCCCCTCCCCTCCCCCCCCCCCCCCCCCCCCCCCCCCCCCCCCCCCCCCCCCCCCCCCCCCCCGGGCTCCTACCGGGGTGTGTTGCGTCAGTTTTTACGGAAGACGAACACCAGGCCGATGATGATCAAGCCCATCCCCAGCAGGCTCAACATCGCCAGCCTGTTGCCGAAGATCAGGTAGTCCATCACCGCCGTCACGGCCGGCACCAGGTAGAACAGGCTGGTGACATTCACCAGGTTGCCCCGGGCGATCAGGCGGTACAGCAACAGCGTTGCCAGCAAAGACACCACCAACCCCATCCACAGCACCGGCACGAAAAAGCCCTTGCTGTGTTCAAAGTGGAACGGTTGGAACGGCACGAATACCGCGCACAACAGCAAGCCCGCCAGGTATTGCACCGGCAGTGTGCCCAGGGGGTTATCGGTGATGCGCTTTTGCATGATCGAACCAAAGGTCATGCTGGCCAGTGCCAACAGCCCGAACAGCATCCCTGCCAGAGACATGCCCGACATGCCGATGCCTTGGTAGACCACCATGATCAACCCCGCCAGGCCCAGCCCCAGGCCGAACATCCGGCGCCAGGAACGTTGGAGTTCCATCAGCACCACGGTGAGGATCGGTTGCACGCCCATGATGGTTGCCATCACGCCGGGCGTGACTTTGAGGTCGAGGGCCAGCAGGTAAAAAATCTGATAAGCCCCCAACAGCACCAATCCGGTTGCTGCCGCATACAGCAGGGGTTTGCCGGGGCGCGGCAACTTCAACTTGAGGATCGGCACCAAGATCACCAGGCCCGCAAGGGCGATGGCAAAGCGCATCAGCAGGAACGCAAAGGGTGACGCATGGGCCAAGCCCCACTTGGAGAAAATCGCCCCGCTGCTCCACAGCAGGACAAACAGGCTCGTCGAGGCCGCCGCGGCCACGGATTGTTTCGAAAGAACAGACATGGTTACCACCTGTCATCAGGCAAAAAAAGCCGATTCAGCAGACGCTGAAATGCATTAGGTTTTTTTCAGGCGGGCAGACGGGAACAGCAGCGCTGATCAGCCCGAAATGCCAACGCCCGGCGGTGATACGACTGCGTACACCGGCGTGCTGCTGACAGGAGGGGGGTAGTGACTGATCTGCGCAGGCTGCTTTTCCCCGCACGGCACGACCACAGCGTTGACCGCTGAATCGACTACCGCTATGCGCTTGGAAGCTGGCATGTGCTGATCTTTTTGAAGGGAGGAATGCCGCCCGACTATAACCAGCCGCAAACATATTTTGCAATAACTCCTCCGGGTCTTTTTGCGTGGAGGAGTTTTCATGCGGCGGCAAAACACCGGTCGCTATAATGCCGCCGGGTTTTTCCAAGGATTTCACATGATCGCTCTGCCCTGGCTGTACCTGGTGCTTCTCTCCATTGGCTACTCAGTGGCCTTGATCTACGGGCAACTGGGCCTGCTCGCGGCCGTCTCGGTCGGCCTGTTGCTGATCGCCGGCTACGCGGTGCGCCAGCAACGCACGCCCTGGGCGCGCTACCTCGGCCACGGTTTGTTCATCGTCCTGGCGCTGGGCCTGGCGATGCACTGGTTGCCGGGTTTCTACAACGGGCGCGGCATCGACCCGCAACGGTTGACCCCGGACGCCGTGCCGTTCTCGATGTACCTGAACCAGGACAAACCCCTGATCGGTTTCTGGCTGCTGCTGGCCTGCCCGTGGATCGTTGCGCGACGGACGTTGCGGCTGTCGATTTGCGTGGCGGCACTGGCGTTGGCCCTGACGGCTGTTGCAGCGCTAGGCGGGGCGGCGTTGCTGGGGATTATCAGTTGGGCACCAAAGTGGCCGGAACAGGCGTGGTTATGGGTGTTGAACAACCTGTTGCTGGTGACTTTGGTGGAAGAGGCACTGTTTCGCGGTTACATCCAGGGCGGCTTGAGCCAACGTTTCAAACACCTGCCGTATGGGGAGAACCTCGCACTCTTGCTCGCCTCACTGCTGTTCGGCATGGTGCACCTCGGCGCGGGCTGGCATTGGGTGCTGCTGGCGAGCATCGCCGGGGTCGGTTATGGCCTGGCGTACCGGTTTGGCGGGCTGGGTGCAGCGATTGCCACGCATTTTGGCTTGAATCTGCTTCACTTCGGGTTGTTTACCTACCCAATGCTGGCCGGCTGATTGCCCTCTGTAGGAGCGAGCTTGCTCGCGAAAAGCCCGTGAACGCCGCGTTTAACCATAAACCCTGCGTTATCGTTGGCGACCTTCGCGGGCAAGCCCGCTCCTACAGGGGTTATGTACCCAATGCTGGCCAGTCGATTGTTGCAAAAATAAGTTAAATAAACGCCTGACCCTGCCGATACCCCTTGAAAGCCTTGCGGATTGAACAATCATGCGTAATAACCAACCCGTTACCCAGCGCGAACGTACCTTCCCCGCTCAGCAACGGTTGATCTCCACCACAGATGCCAAGGGTGTCATCACTTACTGCAACGACGCGTTTGTCGAAATCAGTGGGTTCACCCGTGACGAGCTGATTCGTGCCCCGCACAATCTGGTGCGTCACCCGGACGTTCCGGCGGCTGTGTTCGCGCACATGTGGTCGACGCTCAAACAAGGCTTGCCATGGATGGGCATTGTCAAGAATCGCTGCAAGAGCGGTGATCACTATTGGGTTAACGCCTATGTGACCCCCGTTTTCGACGGCAACCAGGTGATCGGCTACGAATCGGTGCGCATCAAGCCCACCGCCGAGCAGATCCGCCGGGCCGAAGCGCTCTACCAACGCATCAACCAAGGCAAGTCTGCCGTTCCCCAGCGGGACAAGTGGCTGCCGGTGCTGCAGGACTGGCTGCCGTTTATCCTGGTCAGCCAATTGAGCTTCATGATCGGCGCGTCGCTGAATTCCCATTGGGGTTTCGCCCTGGCGGCGGGGTTGTCGGTGCCCTTGGGCCTGCTGGGCCTGAGCTGGCAGCAGCGCGGCCTCAAGCGCTTGTTGCGCCTGGCCGAGCAGACCACCTCCGACCCGTTGATCGCACAGATGTACACCGACAGCCGTGGCGCACAAGCGCGCCTGGAGATGTCGATCCTCAGCCAGGAAGCACGCCTGAAGACCTGCCTCACACGCTTGCAGGACACGGCCGAGCACCTGAACGATCAAGCCGCGCAGTCCAACACCCTGGCGCACAACAGCTCCAGCGGCCTGGAGCGCCAGCGCGTTGAGACCGAGCAAGTGGCCACCGCCGTCAACCAGATGGCCGCGACCACCCAGGAAGTCGCCAGCCACGTACAGCGCACAGCCGATGCGACCCAGGAGGCCAACCGCCTGACTGGCCGCGGTCGTGATATCGCCGGAGAAACCCGCGAGGCGATTCAGCGCCTGTCCGTTGCCGTGGGTGAAACGGGCGTGACCGTCACCCAGCTGGCTAAAGACAGCGATGAGATCGGCGGCGTGGTCGATGTGATCAAAGGCATTGCCGACCAGACCAACCTGCTGGCCCTCAACGCCGCCATCGAAGCGGCCCGTGCCGGTGAGATGGGCCGTGGCTTTGCGGTGGTGGCGGACGAAGTGCGCCAACTGGCGCAGCGCACCGCCGAATCCACCGGGCAGATCCACGCCCTGATCGCCAAGCTGCAGCAGACCGCCGCCGCCGCCGTGCAAACCATGGACGCCGGGCATCGCCAGGCCGAAGAGGGTGTGGCGCGGGTGATGGAAGCGGACCAGGCGTTGGTGGGCATCAGTGAAGCGGTGGCGCATATCACCGACATGACCACCCAGATCGCAGCAGCGACCGAAGAGCAAAGCTCGGTGGCCGAAGAGATCAGCCGCAACATCAGCACCATTGCGCTGTTGGCGGACCAGACGTCGGAGCAGGCGCTGAACTCGGCGCAGTTAAGTGAAGAGCTAACGCATACCGCCAATACCCAGTATTCGCTGGTAGAGCGGTTCAACCGGTAAATTGCTATCGCCGGCAAGCCGGCTCCTACAGGTTACGCGATCCTCTGTAGGAGCCGGCTTGCCGGCGATGACGGCCTAAAGGACAGCGAGAAACCCAGCCACTTTCACCGCCGCGGCCTCCAGGTGCTGCTCATGACTAAACCCCGACGCCTTCAACGGCTTCAAGTCATGATCCCCCGCCACCCGCCACATCACCTCGATACTCGGCGACAGCTCATACCCTTCCACCGCCGCCCGATTGCCCAGGGCATCCCGCTCACCCTGCACAATCAAAGTACGCGTCTTCAGCGCCACCAGATGCTCGACCCGTGGTTTCTCCGGTTTACCCACGGCATAAAACGGATACCCCAGGCACACCAACCCATCGGCACCCAACTCATCCGCCAACAAACTGGCCATGCGCCCGCCCATGGACTTGCCGCCAATCGCCAGTTTCCCAGCGACATGACGTCGCACCTGCGCATACACCTCACGCCAGGCGTCCAGCAGTTTCGGCGCCGGATTCGGTGGGCGCTTGCCGCCGTCCACACGGCGCTGGGCCATGTAGGGAAATTCGAAGCGAACCACGTTGACGCCATGCCCGGCAAGGCGTGCAGCCATGTCGTTCATGAAGGATGAGTCCATCGGCGCGCCGGCGCCGTGCGCCAAAATCAGCGTCACAGGCTCGCGTCCCGCAACGGACGAGGCAGCATCCCACAACCACCCGTGTTCCCGCACACACTGCGCCCATTGATCCCCGTCAATACTGGCCTTGTGCTCTTCTCCCATGCTTGCCTCGCTTTTTAGTCTGCCTATAACTCCAGCCCAAGTGCCGCATCTGCTTGGGTTGAACCGTGGATGGGGAACCATGAACACTACTTTAAGTACCGCCTATAACTACAAGGTGGTCCGCCAATTCGCCATTATGACGGTGGTGTGGGGCATCGTCGGCATGGGCCTCGGGGTTTTTCTCGCTGCCCAATTGGTCTGGCCTGCACTCAACTTCGATCTGCCGTGGACCAGCTTCGGCCGCCTGCGTCCGTTGCACACCAACGCGGTGATCTTCGCCTTCGGTGGCTGCGCGCTGTTCGCCAGCTCCTTCTACTCGGTGCAACGCACCTGCCAGACCCAGTTGTTCGCGCCGAAGATCGCCGCGTTCTGCTTCTGGGGCTGGCAACTGGTCATCCTGTTGGCCGCGATCACCTTGCCACTGGGCTACACCAGCTCCAAAGAATACGCCGAGCTGGAATGGCCGATCGACATCCTGATCACCATCGTCTGGGTGGCCTACGCCATTGTGTTCTTCGGCACGGTGATGAAGCGCACCACCAAGCACATCTACGTCGGCAACTGGTTCTTCGGTGCGTTCATCATCACCGTGGCCATCCTGCACATCGTCAATAACCTGGAAATCCCGGTCAGCCTGACCAAGTCCTACTCCCTCTACGGCGGTGCGACGGATGCCATGGTGCAGTGGTGGTACGGGCACAACGCGGTAGGCTTTTTCCTCACCGCCGGTTTCCTGGGGATGATGTACTACTTCGTGCCCAAGCAGGCCGAGCGCCCGGTGTACTCCTATCGCTTGTCCATCGTGCACTTCTGGGCGCTGATCACCCTGTACATCTGGGCCGGCCCGCACCACCTGCACTACACCGCGCTGCCGGACTGGGCGCAGTCCCTGGGCATGGTGATGTCGCTGGTACTGCTGGCACCGAGCTGGGGCGGCATGATCAACGGCATGATGACCCTGTCGGGCGCCTGGCATAAGTTGCGCAGCGACCCGATCCTGCGCTTCCTCGTCGTCTCCCTGGCCTTCTACGGCATGTCGACCTTCGAAGGCCCGATGATGGCGATCAAGACCGTCAACGCCCTCTCCCACTACACCGACTGGACCATCGGCCACGTACACGCCGGCGCCCTCGGCTGGGTGGCGATGATTTCCATCGGCGCGCTGTACCACATGATCCCAAAAGTCTTCGGTCGCGAGCAGATGTACAGCCTCGGCCTGATCAACGCGCACTTCTGGCTGGCCACCATCGGCACCGTGCTCTACATCGCCTCGATGTGGGTCAACGGCATCGCCCAAGGCCTGATGTGGCGTGCGGTCAACGAAGACGGCACCTTGACCTACTCCTTCGTCGAAACCCTGGTGGCCAGCCACCCTGGCTTTATCGTGCGGCTGGTGGGCGGCGCCATCTTCCTCAGCGGCATGTTCCTGATGGCTTACAACACGTGGCGCACCGTGCGTTCGGCGCAACCGGCCGAAGTCACCGCTGCAGCGCAGCTGGCCTGAGGAGTCTGTGATGAAACACGAAACGATTGAAAAGAACGTCGGCCTGTTGATGCTGCTGATGGTGCTCGCCGTGAGCATCGGCGGCCTGACCCAGATCGTCCCGCTGTTCTTCCAGGACGTGACCAACAAGCCGGTGGAAGGCATGAAGCCCTACACCGCGTTGCAACTGGAAGGCCGCGACATCTACATCCGCGAAGGCTGCGTGCAGTGCCATTCGCAAATGATCCGCCCGTTCCGCGCCGAGACCGAGCGCTACGGCCACTACTCGGTGGCGGGCGAAAGCGTGTGGGACCACCCGTTCCTGTGGGGTTCCAAGCGCACCGGCCCGGACCTGGCCCGCGTCGGCGCACGCTACTCGGACGACTGGCACCGCGCCCACTTGTACAACCCGCGCAACGTGGTGCCCGAGTCGAAAATGCCGGCCTACCCGTGGCTGGTCACCGCCCCAGTCGACAGCAGCCACACCGAGACCAAGTTGAAAGTGATGCGCACCCTCGGCGTGCCGTACACCGACGACGACATCAGTGGCGCCGTGGCCAGCCTCAAAGGCAAGACCGAGATGGACGCGCTGGTTTCTTACCTGCAAGTGCTCGGCACTGCCATCAAGAGCAAGAGGTGAGCCATGGGATTTGAATTCGATGCAGGCACCATCCGCGGCCTCGGCACGCTGGTGGTCGCCATCGCCTTTATCGGCCTGTCGCTGTGGGTGTTCAACAACCGGCGCAATGCGGAATTCGAGCAGGCACGCCTGCTGCCGTTCGCCGATGAACCGTCCCCATCCGACGCTCAAGAAGAGCCTGCAACAAGGAGCAATCGGCCATGACCCTATTCTGGAGTACATGGATCTGCGTACTGACCCTCGGCAGCCTGATCGGCCTGACTTGGCTGTTGATCGGCACCCGCAAGGGCGAGACCAAGGGCAGCGTGGACCAGACCATGGGCCACGCCTTCGACGGTATCGAGGAATACGACAACCCGCTGCCCCAGTGGTGGTTCATGCTGTTCGCCGGCACCCTGGTGTTTGCGGTCGGCTACCTGATCCTCTACCCGGGCCTGGGCAACTGGAAAGGCGTGCTGCCGGGCTATGAAGACGGCTGGACCCAGACCAAGGAATGGGACAAGGAAATGGCCAAGGCCGACGCCAAGTTCGGGCCGATCTTCGCCAAATTCTCGGCCATGCCCCTGGAAGAAGTCGCCAAGAACCCGCAAGCGCTGAAAATGGGCGGCCGCCTGTTCGCCTCCAACTGCGCGGTATGCCACGGCTCGGATGCCAAGGGCGCGTTCGGCTTCCCGAACCTGGCGGACGACATCTGGCGCTGGGGCGGCTCGGCCGAGGCGATCAAGGCCACCATCCTCAACGGCCGCCACGCGGCGATGCCGGCCTGGGGTGACATGCTTGGCGACGAGGGTGTGAAGAACGTCGCCGCCTATGTGCGTCACGACCTGGCCAAGCTGCCTCTGCCGGCCGACAACACGGCCGATCTGGGCGCGGGTAAAACTGCATTCAACACCACTTGCGTGGCTTGCCATGGCCCTGAAGGCCACGGCATGGAAGCCATGGGCGCCCCGGACCTGACCAAGCCGGCCGGCTACATCTACGGCACCAGCCTGGCGCAGTTGCAGCAAACCATCCGCCACGGCCGCCAAGGCCAGATGCCGGCGCAGGAAGCGTTGCAGGGCAATGACAAGGTGCACTTGTTGGCGGCTTATGTTTACAGCCTGTCCCATGGGGACAAGCAGGTTGCAGAAGAGTAAACCTCGTCAACCAACAAGCCCCGCCCGGTGAAAACTAGCGGGGCTTTTTTGTGAGCCATCGCCTTGCAGACGACCGTTCGCGCCCCTGCAGTTGCCGCTCGCCGCACCAAGGTAGTAACGTGGCTACATTCAGTTAGATTAAGGGAGCGCTCCCATGACCATCACCACCATTTCCAGTCGCGAATTCAACCAGGACACAAGCGGTGCCAAAAAAGCCACCCGCCAAGGGCCGGTTTTCATCACTGATCGCGGAAAGCCTGCTCATGTGCTGCTAAGCATTGAGGACTACCAGAAATTGACCGGCCTGAACGCCGACATCGTTGATCTTCTGGTCATGCCGGAAGCGGCCGATATCGACTTCGAAACCGAACGCGCCGTGATCACTCATCGCCCTGTGGACCTCTCTTGATGTACCTACTCGATACCAACGTAATCTCGGAGCTTCGTAAACCCCAGGCAGACGTAAACGTAGTCGCCTGGGCCAGAAGCGTCATCGCGCCGCGCATGTTCATCTCGGCGATTACCCTCAAAGAGTTGGAGACCGGGGTGTTACGCATCGAGCGGCGCGATTCGGCTCAAGGAAAGATATTGCGCACCTGGCTCAAGCGCCATGTGATGCCAGCGTTCGACGCCAGGATTCTGCCGGTAGACGCCGCCGTCGCGCTGCGCTGCGCTCACCTGCATGTTCCCGACAAGGCTAACGAAAGTGACGCACTGATCGCCGCGACGGCATTGGTCCACGGGCTGACGGTCGTCACGCGCAACGTCAGCGACTTCAAGTCCAGTGGCGTTGCCGTGATCAATCCGTGGGACGCGTGAACGGCCATCCTGCAAAAATCCCCCCTGCTTCACGCGTGAACTGATCCGGGCGCTTGAAGCTTTCATCACGCGACCTGTTGTCACACCCTTCACGCCCCCCAACTTTCCCCTCCTGCCATTCGGGTCTACGCTTGTTCCCACAGTGGATCGGTATTGGCCGGTCGACGGCCGATTTGCACTCGATGGGTTGAACATTTCTGCTCGATGACAGACGCAAAGGCTGGCAGTGACAGGCTGTCGTGCCACTGATCTCGTGTCACCCGAACAGCGTGTTTACACACACCAAGTTACAAGTCCCGCCTACCCGCAAATTTTCTTGTCCACTCGATCAGCTTTATATTTTTGATTTTGTCCCTACTCAAAACATGGAAAGGGCGCAGAATCTGGCGTGGAACGCATTGATACAGGTCAGCCATTGCGTTGCAAAGGCCCCTCGCTTTCTACATACTTGCGGCCGATTTTACCTATAAAAAAACCTAAACCGTGGAACCTTAGAATGAGCACAGCAATCAGTCCGACTGCTTATAACTATAAGGTAGTCCGCCAGTTCGCCATCATGACGGTGGTCTGGGGGATCCTTGGCATGGGGCTCGGGGTGTTCATCGCCTCGCAACTGGTTTGGCCGGAATTGAATTTCGGTTTGCCATGGACGACCTTTGGCCGCCTGCGCCCGCTGCACACCAACCTGGTGATTTTCGCCTTCGGTGGATGTGCATTGTTTGCTACCTCCTACTATGTCGTGCAGCGAACCTGCCAGACGCGACTGATCTCCGACGGCCTCGCCGCCTTCACCTTCTGGGGCTGGCAAGCGGTCATCGTCGGCGCGGTAGTCACCCTGCCGCTGGGCTACACCACCACCAAGGAATACGCCGAGCTGGAATGGCCCATCGCCATTTTGCTCGCCATCGTGTGGGTGACCTATGCCGTGGTGTTCTTCGGCACCATCGTCAAGCGCAAGACCAAACACATCTATGTCGGCAACTGGTTCTACGGGGCCTTCATCCTCGTGACGGCGATGCTGCACATCGTCAACCACGCCTCGCTGCCGGTCAGCCTGTTCAAGTCCTACTCGGCCTACGCCGGGGCGACGGATGCGATGATCCAGTGGTGGTACGGCCACAACGCCGTGGGGTTCTTCCTCACCACCGGTTTCCTGGGGATGATGTACTACTTCGTGCCCAAGCAGGCCGAGCGTCCTATCTACTCCTATCGCCTGTCCATCGTGCACTTCTGGGCGCTGATCACCCTGTACATCTGGGCCGGTCCGCACCACCTGCACTACACCGCGCTGCCAGACTGGGCACAGTCCCTGGGCATGGCGATGTCGATCATCCTGCTGGCTCCGAGCTGGGGCGGCATGATCAACGGCATGATGACCCTGTCGGGCGCCTGGCATAAATTGCGCACCGACCCGATCCTGCGCTTCCTCGTGGTGTCCCTGGCGTTCTACGGCATGTCGACCTTCGAAGGGCCGATGATGGCGATCAAGACCGTCAACTCGCTGTCCCACTACACCGACTGGACCATCGGCCATGTACACGCCGGCGCCCTCGGTTGGGTCGCGATGATCTCCATCGGCGCGCTGTACCACATGATCCCCAAACTGTTCGGCCGCCCGCAGATGCACAGCGTTGGCTTGATCAACGCGCACTTCTGGCTGGCCACCATCGGCACCGTGCTCTACATCGCCTCGATGTGGGTCAACGGCATCACCCAGGGCCTGATGTGGCGTGCGATCAACGATGACGGCACCCTCACCTACTCCTTCGTCGAAGCGCTGCAAGCCAGCCATCCGGGCTACATCGTGCGCGCCCTGGGCGGTGCATTCTTTGCCTCCGGCATGTTCCTGATGGCCTACAACGTGTGGCGCACCGTGCGTGCCGCCGACCCGGTAGAAGCCGAAGCCGCCGCCAAGATCGCCGTTGTGGGAGCTCACTGATGAAGCATGAAGTAGTCGAGAAGAATATCGGCCTGCTGGCCTTCTTCATGGTCATCGCCGTGAGCATCGGCGGCCTGACCCAGATCGTCCCGTTGTTTTTCCAGGACGTGACCAACAAGCCGGTCGAAGGCATGAAGCCGCGCACCGCCCTTGAAGTTGAGGGTCGTGACGTCTACATCGCCAACGGCTGCGTGGGTTGCCACTCGCAAATGATCCGTCCGTTCCGCGCCGAAACCGAACGCTATGGCCACTACTCGGTCGCCGGTGAAAGCGTGTGGGACCACCCGTTCCTGTGGGGCTCCAAGCGCACCGGCCCGGACCTGGCCCGTGTCGGCGGACGCTACTCCGATGACTGGCAGCGTGCGCATTTGTACAACCCGCGCAACGTGGTGCCTGAGTCGAAAATGCCGGCCTACCCGTTCCTCGTGGAAAACAAGCTCGACGGCAAGGACACCGCGAAGAAACTCGAAGTCTTGCGCACCCTGGGCGTGCCTTACACCGATGAAGACATCGCCGGTGCAGCCGCCGCCGTGAAGGGCAAGACCGAAATGGACGCACTGGTGGCCTACCTGCAAGGCCTGGGCACCATCATCAAAAGCAAACGGTGATCTTCATGGATATCGGGATGATTCGTGGCCTGGGCACCGTTGTGGTGATGGTGGCCTTTGTCGGCCTGGCGTTGTGGGTGTTCAGCCCCAAGCGCAAGTCGGAGTTTGAAGACGCGACCTTGCTGCCCTTTGCGGATGATCCCGAAGCCATCAAGCACGTCGAGCAAGCTTCTAGGAGTAACAAAGAATGACTACGTTCTGGAGTCTGTACGTCACAGTCCTCAGTCTGGGTACCATCTTCGCCCTGACCTGGCTGCTGCTGTCGACCCGTCGGGGGCAGCGCGCCGAACAGACGGACGAAACCGTCGGCCACTCGTTCGATGGCATCGAGGAGTACGACAACCCGCTGCCCAAGTGGTGGTTCATGCTGTTCGTTGCCACCATTATCTTTGCCCTCGGCTACCTGGCGTTGTACCCGGGCCTGGGCAACTGGAAAGGCCTGCTGCCGGGCTACAACTACCTCGACAACGACAAGCAAACCCCGTTTGCCAATGGCCAGACCGGCTGGACCGGCGTGCACGAATGGGAAAAGGAAATGGCCAAGTCGGACGCCAAGTTCGGCCCGATCTTCGCCAAGTTCGCCTCGATGCCGATTGAAGACGTTGCCAAGGACCCGCAAGCCTTGAAGATGGGTGGCCGCCTGTTCGCCTCCAACTGCTCGGTGTGCCACGGCTCCGACGCCAAGGGCGCCTATGGTTTCCCCAACCTGACTGACGCCGACTGGCGCTGGGGTGGCGAGCCGGCCACCATCAAGGAAACCATCATGAAGGGTCGCCATGCAGTGATGCCGGCCTGGCTGGATATCCTCAAGGAACAAGGCGTCAGCGATGTGGCCGCGTTCGTGGTGACCAACCTTGATGGGCGCAAGTTGCCCGAAGGCGCCAAAGCAGACGTGGCCAACGGCGAGAAACTCTTCGCCGCCAACTGCGTGGCCTGCCACGGCCCGCAAGGCAAAGGCACCCCCGCCATGGGCGCGCCCGACCTGACCCACCCGGGAGCGTTTATCTACGGTTCCAGCTTCGCCCAACTGCAGCAGACCATCCGCTACGGCCGCCAGGGCCAGATGCCTGCGCAGGAACAATTGCAGGGCAATGACAAAGTGCACTTGCTGGCGGCGTATGTTTACAGTTTGTCCCATGGGGATAAGAAGGCTGAGGAGCAGTAAGGCCAGCCTGGATTTTGGAACCACAGCAATCCCCATGTGGGAGGGGGCTTGCCCCCGATTGCAGTGTGTCAGTCAGTGCATCTGTCACTGATCCACCGCCATCGGGGGCAAGCCCCCTCCCACATTGGATCCGCAGTGTTTCAGAGGACCGAGCCAGCCAAAATCAACCCTACTTGCCAGATCAATTGATCCAGGTCACGTAGGTCGCCCCCTTTCAGCACCACCGGAGGCGTATTATTACGCCACTGCAACACCCCCAAATTTGACCCCGGTTGGCACGTACTGGCCGAGGCAAATCTCCACCGCCGTGGGATGCAATGATGAGCGACCAGATACCGGTACACGACGTTACCCCCCCAGCCAAGACCGTCGACCTCTACGCCTCGCGCGAGAAAATCTACACCCGTGCCTTCACCGGCCTGTTCCGCAACCTGCGCATGCTCGGCGGCGCTGCGTTGTTCCTGCTCTACTTCGGCACGGTGTGGCTGAACTGGGGCGGCCACCAGGCGGTGTGGTGGAACCTGCCGGAGCGTAAATTCTTCATTTTTGGCGCAACCTTCTGGCCCCAGGACTTCATCCTGCTCTCGGGCATTCTGATCGTGGCGGCCTTTGGCCTGTTCTTTATTACCGTCTACGCAGGCCGCGTGTGGTGCGGTTATACCTGCCCGCAAAGCGTGTGGACGTGGATCTTCATGTGGTGCGAAAAGGTCACCGAAGGCGACCGCAACCAACGCATCAAACTCGACAAAGCCCCCATGGGCGCCAACAAATTCCTGCGCAAGTTCAGCAAGCACACCCTGTGGTTGTTGATCGGTTTTGTCACCGGCATGACCTTCGTCGGTTACTTCTCCCCCATCCGCGAATTGGTGTTCGACTTCTTCACCGGCCAGGCCGATGGCTGGTCGTATTTCTGGGTCGGTTTCTTCACCCTCGCCACCTACGGCAACGCCGGCTGGCTACGTGAGCAGGTGTGCATCTACATGTGCCCGTACGCACGTTTCCAGAGCGTGATGTTCGACAAGGACACCCTGATCGTCTCCTACGACCCGCGCCGTGGCGAACTGCGTGGCCCGCGTAAAAAAGGCGTGGACTACAAGGCCCAGGGCCAGGGGGATTGCATCGACTGCACGATGTGCGTGCAGGTGTGCCCCACCGGTATCGACATCCGTGACGGCCTGCAAATCGAGTGCATCGGCTGCGCCGCGTGCATCGATGCCTGCGACAACATCATGGACAAGATGGAATACCCGCGCGGCCTGATCAGCTACACCACCGAGCACAACCTGTCGGGGCAGAAAACCCACAAGCTGCGCCCGCGCCTGATCGGTTACGCGCTGGTGCTGCTGGCGATGATCAGCCTGCTGGTGGCGGCGTTCTTCATGCGCTCGCTGGTGGGCTTCGATGTGAGCAAGGACCGCGTGCTGTACCGCGAAAACGCCGAAGGCCGCATCGAGAACGTCTACAGCCTGAAGATCATGAACAAGGACCAGCGCGACCACACCTACGTGCTCGACGCCGCAGGCCTGCCAGACCTCAAGCTGCAAGGCCGGCGTGAGATCAAGGTGGCGGCCGGCGATATCGTCAGCATGCCGGTGGAGCTGTCGAGTGCGCCGGAGCAATTGCCATCGAGCACCAACGAGGTCAAGTTCATCCTCACCGACGCCGATGACGCCAGCGTTCATATTGAAGCCAAGAGCCGATTCATCGGCCCCCAAGTTCGTTGACTTATAGAGAGCAGAACAATGTCCGTAGCGACTGCCACAAGCCCCTGGTACAAGCACCTCTGGCCCTGGATCATCATCGGGATCCTGGCCTGCTCGGTGACCTTGACCCTGTCCATGGTAACCATCGCGGTGAACAACCCGGACAACCTGGTCAACGACAACTACTACGAGGCCGGCAAAGGCATCAACCGCTCCCTGGACCGCGAGCTGCTGGCCCAGACCCTGCAACTGCGCGCCAAGGTGCACCTGGACGAACTGACCGGTGAAGTCGACGTGCACCTGACCGGCAACAGCAACCCGGCCACCCTGGAACTCAACCTGATCTCCCCGACCCAGCCGGAAAAGGACCGCAAGATCAACCTGGCCCGCAGCGACACCGAACACGGCCGCTACATCGGTCAAGTCACCGACAAGGTCGAAGGCCGCCGCTTCGTGGAACTGCTGGGCGTCGAGGGCGACCGCACCTGGCGCATGTTTGAAGAAGAGCAGGTCAGCCACGACAAGGACTTGCTGTTGGGGGATGAGCCGTTGCAAGGTGCCGAAGACCTGAAAAAGTAAAAAGCTTGCGCTTCGCGCATCGCGGGCAAGCCCGCTCCCACATGGGATCGCAGTCTCCTGTGGGAGCCGGGCTTGCCCGCGATGAGGCCCTCCCAGCCGACTAAGATCTCTACCCATGACCACCCCCTGCTACCACTGCGCCCTCCCCGTCCCCGCGGGCAGCCGGTTCACCGCACAGATCCTCGGTGAGCGCCGCGAACTCTGCTGCCCAGGCTGCCAGGCCGTGGCCGAAGCCATCGTCGCCGGGGGCCTGGAAAGCTATTACCAGCACCGCAGCGAAGCCTCGGCCAACCCCGACGCACTGCCGGTGCAGTTGGTGGACGAATTGGCGCTGTATGACCGCGCCGACGTGCAAAAACCCTTCGTGCGCCACGCGGGCGACCTCGCCGAAACCACCCTGCTGATGGAAGGTATCAGTTGCGCTGCCTGCGGCTGGCTGATCGAAAAACACCTGCGCCGCCTGCCCGCCGTGGCCGAGGTACGGCTGAACCTGTCCAACCACCGTTTGCATGTGCAGTGGGCCGACGGGCAATTGCCGTTGAGCCAATTGCTCAGCGAGTTACGCCAGATTGGTTACGCCGCCCACCCCTATCAGGCCGACCGCGCCGCCGAACAACTGGCCAGCGACAACCGCCGCGCCTTGCGCCAACTGGGCGTCGCCGGGTTGCTGTGGTTCCAGGCGATGATGGCGACCATGGCCACCTGGCCCGAATTCAATATCGACCTGAGCCCGGAACTGCACGTCATCCTGCGCTGGGTGGCGATGTTCCTGACAACGCCCATCGTCTTCTACAGCTGCGCGCCGTTTTTCAAAGGCGCCCTGCGCGACCTGCGCACCCGTCACCTGACCATGGATGTCTCGGTGTCCCTGGCCATCGGCGGCGCTTACCTGGCGGGTATCTGGACCGCGATCACCGGCGTGGGCGAGCTGTATTTCGACGCGGTCGGCATGTTTGCGCTGTTCCTGCTGGCGGGCCGCTACCTGGAACGTCGAGCCAGGGAACGCACCGCCGCCGCGACCGCACAACTGGTCAACCTGTTGCCCGCCTCATGCCTGCGCTTGAAGGGCGATGGCCAGAGCGAGCGCATCCTGCTGAGTGAGCTGGCGTTGGGTGATCGCGTGCTGGTGCACCCTGGCGCCGTGCTGCCGGCCGATGGCGTGATCCTCGACGGTCAATCGAGCATCGACGAATCCCTGCTCACCGGCGAATACCTGCCGCAACCCCGAGACGTTGGCGACAGCGTCACGGCGGGCACCCTCAATGTCGAAGGCGCGTTGACCGTCGAAGTACGCGCCCTGGGCCATGACACGCGCCTGTCGGCCATCGTGCGCCTGCTGGACCGGGCCCAGGCCGAAAAACCGCGCCTGGCTCAAATCGCCGACCGCGCTGCGCAGTGGTTCCTGTTGTGTTCGCTGATCGCGGCGGCCGTGATCGGCCTGGTGTGGTGGGAGCTGGACTCATCCCGTGCGTTCTGGATCGTGCTGGCCATGCTGGTGGCAACCTGCCCTTGCGCGTTGTCCCTGGCCACGCCCACCGCGCTCACCGCTGCCACTGGCACCCTGCACAAACTCGGGCTGTTGCTGACCCGTGGCCATGTGCTGGAAGGCCTGAACCAGATCGATACGGTGATCTTCGACAAGACTGGCACCCTCACCGAGGGTCGCCTGGCATTACGCGCGATTCGTCCTTTGGGTGCGTTGGGCAGCGATGACTGCCTGAGCCTCGCCGCCGCCCTGGAAAACCGCTCCGAACACCCCATCGCCCGTGCGTTTGGCCGTGCGCCACTGGCCGCCGACGAAGTGCTCAGCGCGCCAGGCCTGGGGCTGGAAGGACGTGTGGGTGAGCGCCTGCTGCGCATCGGCCAGCCGGGCTATGTGTGTGAGCTCAGCGGTTGCCCCCTGCCTGATTCACCCGATGAAGCCGGCCAATGGCTGCTGCTGGGTGATCGCAGCGGCGCCCTCGCCTGGTTCGTGCTCGATGACCGCCTGCGCAGTGATGCGCCCGCGCTGCTGGCCGCGTGCAAGGCGCGTGGCTGGCGCACGTTGCTGCTGTCGGGAGACAGCTCGCCGATGGTTGCAGGCGTGGCCCTTGAGCTGGGCATCGATGAAGCCCGTGGCGGCCTGCGCCCGGACGACAAGTTGCAGGCGCTGCAACAGCTGCACCGCGAAGGCCGCAAGGTGCTGATGCTCGGCGATGGCGTCAACGATGTGCCGGTGCTGGCCGCTGCCGACATCAGCGTGGCGATGGGCTCGGCCACGGACCTGGCCAAAACCAGCGCTGACGCGGTGCTGCTGTCCAACCGACTCGATGCCTTGGTGCAGGCATTTACCCTGGCACGGCGAACCCGTCGGGTGATCATTGAAAACCTGCTGTGGGCCGGGCTGTACAATGGCCTTATGCTGCCGTTTGCGGCCCTCGGTTGGGTCACGCCGATTTGGGCGGCGGTTGGCATGTCCCTCAGTTCGTTGACCGTGGTGTTGAACGCCTTGCGCCTGACTCGCCTACCGAGCGCGCCGGCTGCCAGCGCCCCCCTGAAAACCCGCCCGCTGCCGGCCTGAGCCGTGCGGGCATGGAGTGCAGATGCCAGCTCTATACGTGATGATCCCGGCGGCGCTGCTGTTAGTGGGTGTCGCCATTTACATCTTCTTCTGGGCAGTGGACAGCGGCCAGTACGACGACCTCGACGGCCCGGCCCACAGCGTGCTGTTCGACGACCAGGACCCGAACCACCTGGCTGGCGTCGAAGAGGCCAATAGCCCCGAACAACCGCCCAAAGATCCACCCCATGCTTGAATTGGCGCCACTGCTGGTCTCTGCGCTGATCCTCGGCTTGCTCGGTGGTGGCCACTGCCTGGGCATGTGCGGCGGACTGATGGGCGCCCTCACCCTGGCGATCCCCAAGGAGCAACGCAGCCGCCGTTTCAGGCTGCTGCTGGCGTACAACCTGGGGCGCATCCTCAGCTATGCGGCTGCCGGCGTGCTGATCGGCCTGGCCGGCTGGGCCGTGGCGAACGGCCCGGCCGCGATGTTCATGCGCGTGCTGGCCGGGTTGCTGCTGATCAGCATGGGCCTGTACCTGGCCGGCTGGTGGAGCGGCCTGACCCGCATCGAAGCCCTCGGGCGCGGCCTGTGGCGGCATATCCAGCCGGTGGCCAGCCGCTTGCTGCCAGTGTCCAGCCTGCCCCGCGCCTTGCTGCTGGGCGCGCTGTGGGGCTGGCTGCCCTGCGGGTTGGTCTACAGCACTCTGCTGTGGGCGGCGAGCCAGGGCAATGCGCTGGACAGCGGCTTGTTGATGTTGGCGTTTGGAGTGGGCACGTGGCCGGTGCTATTGGCCACGGGTTTGGCTGCCGAACGCGTCACGGCGCTGCTACGCAAACGCAGTGTACGAATGGCCGGCGGCCTGCTCGTGATCCTCTTTGGTATCTGGACGTTGCCCGGTCCGCACCAGCACTGGCTAATGGGCCATTAAATCGCCATGTGGCATAGCGCCGCTCCCCGTTGATGCAAATCAAGATGCCCTCTGCCATGCGCCCCTAGACTCGGCCCATTAGCCTATTCCGGGGAGCGCCCGCATGCTCGACGCCATTCGTTGGGACACAGACCTGATTCACCGCTACGACCTGGCGGGGCCGCGCTACACGTCCTACCCCACCGCCGTGCAATTCGACAGCCAGGTGGGCACCTTCGATCTGCTGCACGCCCTGCGCGACAGCCGCAAGGCCGCACGGCCGTTGTCGCTGTATGTGCATGTGCCGTTCTGCGCGAATATTTGCTACTACTGCGCCTGCAACAAGGTCATCACCAAGGACCGTGGCCGCGCCGCGGCTTACCTGCAACGCCTGGAGCAGGAAATCCAATTGATAGCCTGCCACCTCGACCCGAAACAGCCGGTGGAGCAACTGCACTTCGGCGGCGGTACGCCCACGTTTCTCAGCCATGACGAACTGCGCCAGGTGATGACACGCCTGCGCCAGCACTTCAATTTACTGGACGATGATTCGGGCGACTACGGCATCGAGATCGACCCCCGCGAAGCGGACTGGGCCACCATGGGCCTGCTACGTGAATTGGGCTTCAACCGCGTGAGCATCGGCCTGCAAGACCTCGACCCCGAGGTGCAACGCGCGGTCAACCGCCTGCAGAGCCTGGAAGAAACCCGCGCCGTGATCGACGCGGCACGCACCCTGCAATTTCGCTCGATCAATATCGACCTGATCTACGGCCTGCCCAAGCAGACGCCGATCAACTTTGCGCGCACCGTGGAGGAAGTGATCAGCCTGCAGCCAGATCGCCTGTCGGTGTTCAACTACGCGCACCTGCCAGAACGTTTCATGCCCCAGCGGCGCATCAACACCGACGACTTGCCCTCCCCGGCGGCCAAACTGCTGATGCTGCAAACCACCATCGAGCAGTTGACCCAGGCCGGTTATCGCTACATCGGCATGGACCACTTCGCCCTGCCCGATGACGAGTTGGCCATCGCCCAGGAAGAAGGCACCTTGCAGCGCAATTTCCAGGGCTACACCACCCACGGGCATTGCGACTTGATCGGGCTGGGGGTGTCGGCGATCAGCCAGATCGGCGACTTGTACTGCCAGAACAGCAGTGACCTGAACGGCTACCAGAACGCACTGGCCGGCGCGCAACTGGCCACCAGCCGTGGCCTGGTCTGCACCACGGACGATCGTTTGCGGCGGGAAGTGATTCAGCAGTTGATCTGCAATTTCAGCCTGGCATTCGAGGCGATCGAACAGGCCTTCAACATCGATTTTCGCGGTTACTTCGACGACATTTGGCCGCAGCTGGAAACCATGGCCGCTGACGGCCTGATCGAGCTGGACGCCCAGGGCATTCGTGTACTGCCGGCCGGGCGTTTGTTGGTGCGTTCGGTGTGCATGGTGTTCGATGCCTACCTGGAGCACCAGAACAGGCAGCGATTCTCGCGGGTGATCTGAGGCCTGTGTTACTTCGCCAAAAGGGCCATCGCTTGCATGTTGGCCTCAGGCGATTCGTTTTTCAGGGCCTTGGCCAGTTGGGCCTGGGCGTTCATCAAACCGGCCTGGATAGAGGCTACATCACCCTGCAAACCGGCCACTTTGGCCTGGCGGGCTTCCGGGGACAGCGCGGTGTCATTCATGGCCGCTGAGATCTGGGCCATCTTCTGGGCCAGCTGTTTTCTCAGCTCGCGGATCATTTTCAGCAACTCTTTGATGTTGTCTTTCAGGCCGCTGTCGTCGATGTCTTTGTTGGGGTTACCCGCCTGGGACGCTTTGAGCCCCGCCCCGGAGATGACCACCTTCACGCCTTCGCCGGGAGTAGGTGGCGGCGCTGGCTTGTCATCGACCTTTTTGCCGGCAAGCGCGTCAGCCGCTGTCAGAATCTGAGGCTTCTTGGTGGTCACGACAGCGTTATTGAAAGGGAGTACCGACATGGTCTGAGCTCCAGCTCATAAGGATTCACACTGTGTATCGGCGCCGTTACATAAAGCTTTATACCGTCGCCTGTTTTTTGTACAGGCTGGCCTCACCTACCCCCGGTGCGTTACCCTTACGTCTTATGTGTGTTTTCCCACAAGGATTTAAGAAATGTCCGAGCCAGTTAAACTGCGCGCTCACAGCCAGGCTCATTGCAAGGATTGCAGCCTGGCCCCCCTCTGCCTGCCACTTTCGTTGAATCTGGAAGACATGGATGCGCTGGACGACATCGTTAAACGCGGCCGCCCACTGAAAAAGGGTGAATTCCTCTTTCGCCAGGGTGACAAGTTCGATTCCGTCTATGCAGTACGTTCAGGCGCGCTGAAGACGTTCAGCCTGAGCGACAGCGGCGAAGAGCAGATCACCGGTTTCCACCTGCCCAGCGAGCTGGTCGGGTTGTCGGGGATGGACACCGAGATCCACCCGGTGTCGGCCCAGGCCCTGGAGACGACGTCGGTGTGCGAAATCCCCTTCGAACGCCTGGATGAGTTGGCCCTGCAGCTGCCTCAGTTGCGCCGCCAGTTGATGCGGGTGATGAGCCGTGAGATCCGTGACGACCAGCAGATGATGCTGCTGCTGTCGAAGAAAACCGCGGACGAGCGTATCGCGACGTTCCTGGTCAACCTGTCGGCGCGGTTCCGCGCCCGGGGTTTCTCGGCCAACCAGTTCCGCCTGAGCATGTCGCGCAATGAAATCGGCAATTACCTGGGCCTTGCGGTGGAAACCGTGTCCCGCGTATTCACCCGTTTCCAGCAGAACGAACTGATCGCCGCCGAGGGCAAGGAAGTGCATATCCTCGACCCGATCCAGCTGTGCGCGCTGGCCGGTGGTTCGCTGGAAGGCTGACGCAAACGCTTGCGGCCGCGCCAACCGGCGAGGCCGCAGGTATACTTCGAGTCCGTTTACAGCCCCAGGACTCTTCGACGATGACCTTTGATTCGTTCGACATCAAATCCCTGATCCGCCCCGTCATCGACTTCCCCAAGCCTGGGGTGATCTTCCGTGATATCACGCCGCTGTTCCAATCGCCCCGCGCCCTGCGCCTGGTGGCCGACAGCTTTGCCCATCGCTACGTCGAAGCCGACTTCACCCATATCGGCGCGATGGACGCCCGGGGCTTCCTGATCGGTTCGATCATCGCCTACCAATTGAACAAACCGCTGATCCTGTTCCGCAAACAGGGCAAGCTGCCGGCCGACGTGCTGGCCGAGGGTTACCAGACCGAGTACGGCGAAGCCTTCCTGGAAGTGCACGCCGACAGCCTGTGCGAGGGCGATTCGGTGCTGATGTTCGATGACCTGATCGCCACGGGCGGCACCTTGATTGCGGCCGCGAACCTGGTGCGGCGCATGGGGGCGAAGATCTTTGAAGCCGCCGCGATCATTGATCTGCCGGAGCTGGGTGGGTCGCAGCGCTTGGAGGATATGGGCATCCCGACCTTCTGCCTGACGCAGTTTGGGCTGACTGAAAAATAACGGTGGCCTGAACCGGCCTCATCGCAGGCAAGTCGAATCGTCGCACCGCAGCTCCCACATTTTGAATGCATTCACACGTCAAAATGTGGGAGCTGCGGTGCGACGATTCGACTTGCCTGCGATAGCGCCCGACAGAACACTGGAGATTAAAGGCCCATCTGCTTGGCGATGATTTCATTCATCACCTCTCGCGTGCCGCCACCAATCGACAAGATACGGTTGTCGCGGTAAAGCCGCTCCACCAGGCTACCGCGCATGTAGCCCTGGCCGCCGAGTATCTGCACGGCATCGTAGGTGACGCGGTCGGCGGTGTCGGTGGCCAGGTTCTTGGCCATGGAAATTTCCTTGATCACACTTTTGCCGGCCGCCATCTTCGCCGCCTGGCGGTAGGTGAACTCGCGGGAGACTTCCACCGCCGTGGCCATTTCCGCCAGGCGATGCTTGAGCACCTGGAATTTGCCGATGGGTTTGCCAAACGCCTCGCGCTGGGCGGCCCAGGCCAGGCTTTCTTCCAGCGCCAGTTGCGCGGTCATGTTGGCCATCAAGGCCAGGGCCAGGCGCTCGCTCTGGAAGTTGCCCATGATGCAGGCAAACCCCAGGTTCTCGGTGCCGATCAGATTGCCCACAGGCACGCAGCAATCGTCAAAGAACAATTCGGCCGTGTCCGACGCCCACCAGCCCATTTTCTTCAGGGGCGTGCCGACGGTGAAACCCGGCGTGTCCTTTTCGATGAGCAACAGACTGATGCCGCCGAACCCCGGGCCGCCTGTGCGCACGGCTACTGTATAGAAATCGGCACGAATGCCACTGGTGATAAAGGTTTTGCTGCCGCTGACACGGTAATGCTCGCCGTCGCGCACGGCGCGGGTTTGCAGGTTGGCCACATCGGAGCCGCCACCGGGCTCGGTAACGGCCAGGGCGATGATCTTTTCGCCAGCCAGCACCAAAGGCGCCACACGTTTGCGCACCTCCGGCCGGGCCCATTTGACGACGGGCGGCAGGCCGATATCCAACGAACCAAGCCCGGCCACCACGCCGCCTGAGCCGCAGCGCATCAACGCTTCGCTGGCCGCGACCTTGGCAAACAGGTCGCCTTCATGGCTGCCGCCCAGGGCTTCGGGGTAGCCAATGCCGAGGATGCCCGCCGCGCCAGCCTTGAGGTACAGCTCGCGGGGGAAGCTCTCCGCCTCCTCCCAGTCGTCGATACCCGGCAACAGCTCGCGCTCGACAAAACGGCGCACGCTGTCGCGGACCAATTGGTGGCTGGGGTCGAAGTAATCCTGATAGGCAGACATCGGCAAGCTCCACGCAGAGGGTGGAGCGAACTTACCAAGCGCTTGCTTGGTTATCAAGCCAGATGCAAATTTCACCGGCAACACAAAATAAATGTGGGAGCTGGCTTGCCTGCGATACAGGCACCGAGGTGTGTCAGGTACACCTCGGCGATGTTATCGCAGGCAAGCCAGCTCCCACATTTTGATCTGTGTCGCTCCTTAGAGGGCGATGGGTTTGCGGCCGGCGAAGGAATGCGCCAGGGTGCCGCCGTCTACCAACTCCAGCTCGCCACCCAGCGGTACGCCGTGGGCGATGCGCGAGGTGATCAGGCCTTTGTTGGTCAACAGTTGCGCGATGTAATGCGCGGTCGCTTCACCTTCCACGGTGGGGTTGGTGGCCAGGATCACCTCGGTAAAGGTGCCCTGCTCTTCAATACGTGCCACCAGTTGCGGAATGCCGATGGCTTCCGGCCCCAGGCCGTCCAGCGGCGACAGGTGGCCCTTGAGCACAAAGTAACGTCCGCGATAACCGGTCTGCTCCACGGCGTACACGTCCATCGGCCCTTCCACCACGCACAGCAACGTGTCGTCGCGGCGTGGGTCGGCACACTGCGGGCAGAGTTCTTCTTCGGTGAGGGTGCGGCACTGGCGACAGTGGCCAACCCCCTCCATGGCCTGGCTCAGGGCCTGGGCCAACCGAGCGCCGCCACTGCGGTCGCGCTCCAGCAGTTGCAGCGCCATGCGCTGTGCAGTTTTCTGGCCCACGCCCGGCAGAATGCGCAGGGCGTCGATCAGTTGGCGAATCAGGGGGCTGAAGCTCATGGGCGAAAGGTCCGACAAAACAACGAGACGCGGTTTATACCCGCGCCCCGGATTAGCGTCAAATGGTCAATCCTGTGCGACCCGCACCACCAACTTGCCGAAGTTGCGCCCTTCGAGCAAACCGATAAAGGCTTCAGGCGCCTGCTCCAGGCCGTCGACCACGTCCTCGCGGAACTTGATTTTGCCGTCACGTACCCAGGGCGCCATCGCACTGAGGAACTCGGGCTGGCGATCGCCGTAGTCGTCGAACACGATAAAGCCCTGGATGCGCACGCGCTTGGTCAGCAAGGTGCGTTGCAGTGCCGGCAACCGGTCAGGGCCGCTGGGTGGCTGGTGGGCGTTGTAACCCGCGATCAGGCCGCACAACGGGATACGTGCCTTGGGGTTGAGCAAGGGCACCACCGCATCGAAGACCTTGCCGCCGACGTTCTCAAAGTAGATGTCCACGCCTTTGAAGCACGCCAGGGCCAGTTCATTGGCAAAGTCTGCACTCTTGTGGTCGATGCAGGCATCGAAACCCAACTCCTCCACCACATAGCGGCACTTGTCAGCGCCCCCTGCGATCCCCACCACGCGCAAGCCCTTGAGCTTGGCCACTTGGCCGACCACCGACCCCACGGCACCGGACGCAGCCGCCACCACCAGGGTTTCCCCGGCCTTGGGCTGGCCGATGTCCATCAGGCCCATGTAGGCGGTCATGCCTGGCATGCCCAGCACGCCCAACGCCATGGAGGGGCTGGCCAAACCCTTGGGCACCGGAATCAGGTTGCGGCCGTCGGAAATACTGTGGCTTTGCCAGCCGGTGGAGCCGACCACCAGGTCGCCCACTTCGAATTTGGGATTACGTGATTGTTCGATACGGCTGACAGCTCCGCCGGTCATCACCTCGTCGATTTCCACCGGCGCGGCGTAGGACGGCGCGTCACTCATGCGCCCGCGCATGTAGGGATCGAGGGACAGGTACAGCGTCTTCAGCAAGACCTGGCCGTCTGCCAGTTCGGGCAACGCCACCCGTTCCAGGCGGAAGTTTTCCGGGGTGGGGGCGCCCTGAGGGCGAGAGACCAGCACGATGCGCTGGTTCAGAGTCAGTTCTTGAGGCATCAGGAGGCTCCTTGATCGAATCCATCGGTACAGGGTGCAGACCATGGTCGAGGGGCTGGGGTTCGATTGGATCGGCACAAACAAAAATGCCAGGCACAAGGCCTGGCATTGGAGTCTAGCTAAAGCTCGCCGATCAGAACGGCAGCTTCATGCCCGGTGGCAGTTGCATGCCAGCGGTCACGCCGCCCATTTTTTCCTGGCTGTTGGCTTCGATCTTGCGCACCGCGTCGTTCACGGCAGCGGCGAACAGCGCTTCGAGCATTTCCAGGTCATCTTCGCCCACACCCGGCAATACGCTTGGGTCGATGCTCACGCGCTTGATGTCGTGACGACCGGTCATCACCACGCTGACCATATCGCCACCGGCTTTACCGGTGACTTCGGCGTTGGCCAGTTCTTCCTGCATCTTGGCCATTTTTTCCTGCATCTGCTGCGCCTGCTTCATCAGGCCGGCCATGCCACCTTTCATCATGGGAATCACCTCAAAGTACGTGGATCAAGTTAGTAGCCCGGTGTCAGGATGCCTGGGGCACCGGGGCATCGACAGGTTCAATTGTATCGTGACGAACGACCGCACCGAACTGTTGCATCATCTGCTGGATGAGCGGGTCGGCGTGGATCGAGCTTTCGGCGTCACGCTGGCGGTTGATACGCCGACGGGTCGCGGCCTGGGCCGGGGTTTCCTGCTCGGGCTTGATCAGCTCGATGGCGATGGTCAGTGTGCGCTCATGGTACTGGTTCAGTGCGTCATTCAGGCGACGTTGCTGGGTGGCGTTGAACAGGGCGCTGTGGGCCGGGTCCAGGTGCAGCAGCCAGTGGTCGCCATCGATGGAAATCAGAGTGCAGTTGGCGGCGATGCTGCCGGTCATGCCCGAGATCGGCAATTTCGGGAACAGCTCCAGCCACTGCAGGGCCAGGCCGGTGGCCGGGGCCGCCGCAGGCTCCACTTCGGGTTCCGGCGCAGGCTCGGCGGTGTGTTCGCTGGCCAGGTCGTCCAGGTAGCTGTAGGCCGAATCCATGTCCGGCTCGATGTAATCTTCGTCCAGCGGCGGTTCATCGTCGAGGTCGATACCGGGCGTGGCCGCATCAACCTGGGCGACCGTCGGTTCGGGAACCGGCGCAGACACCCACTCCGGCGCGTCCGGCACCACGCTGTCCGGTGTCGGCGTGGGCATTGGTGTCAGTTCGGGCTGCTCACCGATGGTTTCCAGCACGGGCTCCACGGCAGGCTGTAGCTCGACTTCGGCTTCGACTTCCACCGGATCGTTCCACGGCAGGTCGACAACGGGCTCGGGCTCGATGACCGGCTCAGGTTCGGGCTGCGGTTCAACCACCGGCGCAACTGGCGCAGGCGCAGCAACCACTGGCGCGACGACTGCCGCGCCAGCCACTGGTTTGGCGGAATCAACTGTGGCCTGGCTGATCCCCACTGGCTTTAGCGGCTGTCTCGGCGCGTCTGCCGAGTCGGCGGGCCGGAAGGCCAGCATCCGCAGCAGGACCATTTCAAAGCCACCGCGCGGGTCCGGTGCCAGGGGCAGGTCACGGCGACCGATCAGGCCCATCTGGTAGTAGAACTGCACATCTTCGGCCGGCAACGCCTGGGCCAGGGCCAACACGCGATCGCGGTCGCCGTGGCCGTTGTCGACACCCTCAGGCAGGGCCTGGGCGATGGCGACACGGTGCAGCACATTGAGAATTTCAGACAGTACGCCGTTCCAGTCCGGGCCTTGCTCCGACAGGTGACGCACCGCTTCGAGCAACGCCTTGGCGTCACCCTCGATCAGCGCATGCAGCACGTCGAACACCTGGCCGTGGTCCAGGGTGCCGAGCATGGCGCGCACATCGGCGGCCATGACCTTGCCTTCACCAAAGGCAATGGCCTGGTCGGTGAGGCTCATGGCATCCCGCATCGAACCATCGGCGGCGCGACCGAGCAGCCACAGTGCGTCGTCTTCGAACGGTACGTTCTCGACACCCAGCACGTGGGTCAGGTGCTCGACCACCCGCTCGGGGGTCATGTTCTTCAGGGAGAACTGCAGGCACCGCGACAAGATCGTTGCAGGAAGTTTCTGCGGGTCGGTGGTGGCCAGGATGAATTTGACGTAGGGCGGCGGCTCTTCCAGGGTTTTCAACAGGGCGTTGAAGGAATGGCTGGACAGCATGTGCACTTCGTCGATCAGGTAGACCTTGAAGCGGCCACGGCTCGGAGCGTACTGCACGTTGTCGAGCAGCTCGCGGGTGTCTTCAACCTTGGTGCGGCTCGCGGCGTCGATCTCGATCAGGTCGACAAAGCGCCCTTCGTCGATTTCCCGGCACACCGAGCAGGTGCCGCACGGCGTGGAAGTGATACCGGTTTCACAGTTCAGGCATTTAGCAATGATGCGCGCAATGGTGGTCTTGCCCACGCCGCGCGTGCCGGTGAACAGGTAGGCGTGGTGCAGCCGCTGGCTGTCCAAGGCATTGATCAGAGCCTTGAGCACATGGGTCTGGCCGACCATTTCGCGGAACGAGCGCGGACGCCATTTACGTGCAAGAACCTGATAACTCATCGAAAACCGTCGCAACTGGGGAGCAGAAGCCGGTAATGCTAGCGGAGCAGGGGGGAAATTGCATCCGGCACGCTCGCCTAATCTGACTAAGCTCTCCTGACTGGCCCCACAAAGGCCTGAACCCGGAGAGTCTATGCGCGTAGTCCTGGGCGCTTTATGGATGATGTCCCTCGCCAGCCTCGCGGCCCCCGCGCCGTTGCGCTTCTCGGTTTCCGACAGCTGGGCGATGCCCATGGCACAAGTGGAGGACGACCAGCCCACCCAGGGCATCCTGTATGACCTGATGCTCAGCCTGGCCACCCAGGTCGGGCGCCCGGCCGAGTTCCACGTGCTGGCCCGGGCGCGCATCGCAGGCGCCATGGAACACGGCGACATCGATGTGCGCTGTTATGTCGCCCAGGCCTGGGTCGACAACCTGTCGGGCGACTTCACCTGGAGCGTGCCGCTGATGGTGCAGCGCAACGTGCTGGTGAGCCGCCACGCCACGCCGCCATTGGTACAGGTCGACAAGCTCGCGCCGCAGTCAATCGGCACGGTGCTCAACTACCGCTACGCCGCCCTCGCCCCGCTGTTCGCCAGCGGCCAACTGACCCGCGACGATTCGCGCAGCGAAGACCTGGTCCTGCACAAGCTGGTGGCCGGGCGTTTTACCTACGCGGTGATCAATGAGTGGATCCTGGACCGTTTCAACCTGGGCCTGGCGCCAGGCCATCGCTTGCACAAGGTCGCGATCATTGAGGAGCAAAGCCTGGGCTGCATCGTACGCAACGACCCCGGCGTGCCGGTGCAGCGAATCCTGCGCACACTGTTGCGCATGAAGATGTCGGGCGAGATTGACGACATCATCCAACTCTATACCGGAGAAAATCCGCCGCCCCTGCCGACTCCTGACAAAAACTGACAGTCCGGGCTTTTAGACTGGGCCCCGCTAACCGCCCACTCTCAAGGAACTTGAATGAACACCATCGCCCATTACTTCCTGCTGTACGTCGACAGCCCGGCCACCAGCGCCAACTTCTACAGCCGCTTGCTGGACAAGCCACCGGTGGAGTTGAACCCGACGTTCGCCCTGTTCATTCTCGACAATGGCGTAAAACTCGGGCTGTGGTCGCGGCACACGGTTGAACCGGCGGCCCAGCACACGGGCGGCGGCGGTGAAGTCGGCTTCTCCCTGCCCGACAAGGCCGCCATCGATGCCCTGCACGACCAGTGGGTTGAGCGCGGCGCAACCATCATTCAATCACCGACCACCCTGGACTTCGGCTACACCTTTGTCGCCCAGGACCTCGACGGCCACCGGTTGCGTGCGTTCTGCCTGAGCGATTGATCGCCAGCGCCCTTCCAGGCTGATGGCCGCCACGCTCGCCAGCACGATCACACCGCCAAGCACCACCTGCATGGCAATGTGCTCACCCAGCAGCGTCGCGGCCATTGTCATGGCCACGGGCGGGATCAGGTACATCGCCACCGAAGCGCGGCTGACCTCAACATGCTTGAGCACATACCCCCAGGCCAGGTATGCCAGGGCGCTGGGGAAAATCCCGAGCACCAGCACCGCCAGGTTCTCCGGCAACGGTGCCTGCACCACGGCGGCCGACAGCCCCGGCAGGTTCACGCAGAGCATCAGCGTGCCCGCCCACACCATGTAGCACGCCATGGTCAGCGGGCTGTAGCGGTGGGCGTAATGCTTCTGGATGGCGAAGTACACACTCCACGAAAGCGCCGCCAGCAGTATCAGCAGGCCACGCGGGTCGATGTCGCCCACGCCCTGATCGCCCCAGATCACCACCAGCACGCCCAGCAGGCCGAGCAGCACGCAGCCCCAGCGCCAGAGACTCACCCGTTCCTTCAAGCAGAAAAACGCAATCAACACGCTGAACAGCGGCGCCGATTGCGCCAGCACGCTGGACGCCGCCGCCGTCACGAATTGCTGCCCGTAGTTAAGGCTGGTGTGATGCAGGAACACCCCGAAAAAACTCAGTACCAGCAGCCACGGCACGTCCCGCAGGCGCGGCCGACCGATGCCCATCAGCAGCGCCACGCCGCCCATGAATACCGATGCGATCAGAAACCGCAGCAACGCCAATTGGCCCGGGCTGTAGCTGTGCAAGCCCATGTGCACACCAATAGGTGAATACGCCCAACAGAGGATGACGCTGGCGATGACTAGCGTAAGCTTTACGGGTGACGGGGTATTCATCGACGGCGTCCGGCAACAGGAAGGAATGCCGTCAGTCTTGGCCCGGGCAAGGCGCAGGACAATTAACCGTTTCTGACTTCTGAAATCACTGGAACTGAGCAATGGAACTGGCCCAACTGAAAATGGTGCGAGCCGTGGCGCAAACCGGCAGCGTGGCCCAGGCCGCCCTGCAACTGCACTGCGTGCCGTCCAACATCACCACGCGTATCAAGCAGCTGGAAAGCGAGTTGGGCACGCCACTGTTTATCCGCGCCGGACGCGGCTTGGCGATCAGTGCGGCCGGCGAGATCTTCCTGGACTATTGCGAGCGCATCCTGGCGCTGGTGGACGAGTCCAAGCGTGCCGTCGATGCCAATGCCATTCCTCGGGGCACCCTGCGCATCGGCGCCGTCGAGTCCAGCGCCAGCGGCCGTTTGCCACCGCTGTTGGCGGAGTACCACCGGCGCTACCCCGACGTGACCCTCGAACTGGTGACCGGCGCATGGGCGCAACTGCTGGACGACCTGCAACACCACCGCATCGACGTGGCGCTGGTAGCCTCCGGGGGCAAACGCGCAAAGCTCGAACACAGCGTGGTCTACAGCGAGCGCCTGGTGCTGATCGCCAGCGCGTCCAGCGCACCGATTCACAGCGCCGCCGACCTGGCCGAGCGCACCCTGCTCGTCTGGCCAGCCGGCTGCCCCTATCGCGCCGCGTTGGAAAACTGGGTCAAGCCCCACGACTTCAAGCCGAGCATCGCCAGCTATGCCAGTTGGGGCACCATCATTGGTTGCGTGAGTGCAGGGATCGGCGTGGCGCTGGCGCCGGAAGGCATCCTGGCGCGCTACGAGCAGGCCAACCAATTGGCTTCTTATCGGTTCGACGAACTGCAAGCCGTGGACAACCTGCTGTTCTGGCACAAGGACACCCAACGGCACTTGGCACGGGACGCATTTGCCGGGCTGTTGCGGGAGACTTTCGGCTAACCCGTAACATGATGTTTCAGGTATCCTCCCGCGCAATTAATTCAAATTGTAAGGGACTACCATGAATTACTTCCGCCTGCTAATGGTGGCGGCCGCCTTGAGCCTGCCTGTCGCACCCGCTTTTGCTGCCACCCCGCCCGCCCCTGTCGAAGCCAGTGCCCCTGCCGAAACGGCCGAGCACTTTCTTGCGTCGCTCAAGCAGAAGACCGGCACCATCACCCTGCCAAGCGGCATTGCCACCCTCAAGCTCAACGACAACTTCTACTACCTCGACCCGTCCGACACCGAACGCTTGCTGACCGATGGCTGGGGCAACCCGCCGGGCTTCAAGACACTCGGCATGATCGTGCCCAAGGCCGTCAGCCCGCTCTCGGAACGCGGCTGGGGCGTGATCGTCAGCTACAAGAATGACGGGCACATTTCTGACGAAGATGCGGCAAAAATCGACTACGCCGACCTGCTCAAGTCGATGCAGGAAGAAGACGAAGCCGACAACAAGGAACGCCGTAAACAAGGCTACGCCGGCCTGCACCTGCTGGGCTGGGCCGAGCCGCCGCGCTACGACGACACCACCCACAAGATGTATTGGGCTCGCGAGCTGAAAGCCGACGACGCGCAACAGAACACCCTCAACTACAGCATCCGCGTCCTGGGCCGTGAAGGCGTCCTGGAACTCAACGCCGTCGCCGCCATGGCCGACCTGCCGACCATCAAGCAGGAACTGCCTCAAGTGCTGGCCTTCACCAACTTCACCGACGGCAACCTGTACACCGACTTCAACCCGAAAACCGACAAGCTGGCCGCTTATGGCTTGGCGGCCCTGGTCGCGGGCGGTATCGCGGCCAAGGCCGGGCTGTTCGCCAAGATCGGCATCTTCCTGCTGGCGGCGAAGAAGTTTCTGGTGATCGGCGTCGTGGCATTGCTTGCCTTCGTTCGCAAGCTGTTCAATCGCAACAAGGCCTGATTACGGGCACAAAAAAACGCCGTAATGTGCATGGCGCATTGCGGCGTTTTTTTATGGGCTCAGTTCTTCGCGACGGGCGCCGCCAGGCGACGGTATTGATCCGAGCTGATCCAGCCGGTGAACGAACGGTCGTCCGCGTTGATGAACTCGACCTGGGCCCAGCCATCCTTGAACGCCAGCACACCGACGACATCATTCTTGACGATATACGGGCGCTTGGCGGCTTTGACGCCGGGGTTCTTCAGCAGGTAAGCCTTGTCGGCAGACACCGTCACCAGGCCGATCCATTTTTTGTTGGCGGTCTGGGTCAGCTCCAGGCCAGTGGCGATCTCGGGCATCAGCACATTGATGCAACCGGGGTGCTGGCGGCCCTGCTCCACGGTCAGGGTCACGCCGTCGGATGAGGCGGCGACCTTGCCGGGATAGGCTTGATCGAGCCAAGTGGTCAGTGCCGCAGGCTTGCCTTGCAGGTAGAACGCGCAACCGCGGGTAACGCCCTCGCCCAGGGTTTCGGCGTAGTAACCTTCAACCTGATGGTCTGGCGTCACCGCCAGCATCAGCCCTTCATACTTGCCCGAATGCAACGGGGCGCTGCCCGCCAACGCAGGCATTGCGGCACACAACGACAACACACCCATCGCCAGAAAACGGATCATCTTATTTCTTCCCTTCAAGTTTTTCGTAGGCTTGTTTCATCAGGACGTCGTAGTTGCCGTAGTCCTCGCCGTTATAGTTGTAGGCCATACCCGTGAAGTCCTTGGACTTCATCGCCTTCATCAACGCCGGGCTCTTGCTGCAAAAACCGAGGAAGGCTTTTAGTTGATTGCCGGCATTCACTTTTAGTGCGGCGGCAAACTCAAACACGGTCTTGTAACCGCAAGAACCATAGTTGAAGCCCATGATCTGGAACATGCCCCAGGACGCCGACATCAACGCCGCTTCCTGGTCCAGGGCAAAAGCAGTGGCCATGGTTTCCCACGCCTTGACCTGATCCTTGTTGTTGACCTGCCACTGCGGCCCGGCCTTTTTCTTGTAGGGGTAGGACAGCAACGGGTGCGCCTGGTCGTAGATGTGCTTGGTGTACTTGCGGAACAAGTGCCCTTCAAACGCGATCACCGGCAACTTGGCCGGACCAAACCCCGAACGCCCGCCGGACTCGACGGTGGCAAACGCCTTGACGATATTCACCGAGATGCCATTGCCCAACTGCGTGGCGGCGTTCTGAAAGTCGGCTTCGCTCAGGGTCATGCCGCCGTCGCACGTGGGCTGCAGCATCAGCTGCCGATTGCGCCGCTCGGCCTCGATCATCGCGCGCATGCGGTCCAGGTACACATTGACCGTGGCCTGCACTGCATCACCCTGGTTCGTCGCGAACACATTCAAGAAGCTGGGAATACGCATGCTCGGAAAGGCTTTAACCGGTACTTTCACCGCTTCTTCGATCAAGCTGTTGAAGGTACGGCCGGTGGGGTCGATCACGCCGTCGGGGTGGGCGTACTTGAGATGACGGAACTGGTATTGGCTGATGCACTGCACCAACTGGCCGTCGCACTTGCCGTTTTCGGCCAGCGGAAACCCCAGCTTGGGAATGATCAAATTGAACAAATACTGGACGCACTGCACATCGGCGGGCAAGTTACGGGCTTTTCCAGGCGCGCCAACCGACGCACTGAGAAGACGGGGCAACCCTTCCAGGCTTTTCATCACAGACATCCTTGTTAGTTAAAGAAGTGATAGCACTTCAATATCAACTTTCAGCCCTTGTCATACTCTGAAACAAGTGGCTGGCGGAAACTAACAAGGTGGTTTGGGGTTGTCCAGAGTGAGTATTAAAACCTGTGAAAGAACCCTCACAGGCAACGCTTTAAAAAGTATCGATTTTAATTAAGCGAGGCTTTCGCCCACTCGTTGCGCTACTGTCACGCTCGCAAGACGCACGCATCTGAAAACATTCAAGGATTGAAATGAAAGCTCCCCTGTTGATCCTGGCGGTCCTGGCCCTGCTGTCCGGCTGCGCTTCTTCTCCCACCCCAGACTTCTCCCGTCCCGCTATCACCCAAACCAAATCGCTGGTGTTTGCCGGCAAGACGTTCGTGCTGAAATTCCAGAAGGATGGCCTGTGGGAATACTTCCCGGAGAACGAAAGCGTCGATGCCTGGACTGAAATGCTCGACTTCACCGTCGTCTCCCGCGACCTGAGCCGCCTGGAACCTCTCGACCTGGGCAAACGTACCGTCCAGCTTCACCAGCTGGAAAACCCGAACATGCCGGCGATCCTGACCACAGACAACCGCACCGGGATCTTGTACCTGATGCTGTTTTACCCCAAGTCCCTCCGTAAGGACGGGGACTTTTCCGAGATCAGCTTCTTCAAGTACTACCGCGACAACGTCACGGGCCAGATCATCATCTTTCACTTCGCCAGGAATATTCCCACGCCGGCTAACCCGGTGGAGAGCACGCAAGAGATGGGCGCGGAACTGGTGCCGACGTTCAAGGCTTTTCCGTTGTATCGGCAGTAATGCCGTTTCGCGGGCAGCAAAAAACCATTCGCAGACAGTGATTGCCAGCAAAGCATCAATAAAAAATAGGATTTGGAAGGGTGTTGCAGGAAGAGCGTTATGGAGGCAACCCCACCAGCCACACCCCGGCACACAATGTTCCCGCTGTGGCTGCTGCCTTCCGGCTCTGACCAGGTTCACGGGTAATCGTTGCGGGGGGACCGATGGGGTCACCATAACGACGCCTGCCTCTCGGCAAGCCGCGCCATTGTACCGATCTCATCGGAAGTTACAACCGTTCGCGGCGGATTAAAAATATTCGATGGTTCAAGCACTTGCCTGCCCCCTGTGGGAGCCGGGCTTGCCCGCGATGGCATCAACGCGAAACCCATGAAACACCGAGTCGCCTGCATCGCGGGCAAGCCCGGCTCCCACACAGAACGATTTAATACGCCTGAACAGCTTCGTCTGCCCGGCCGCCTTCTTCCTGGATGACCAGGTGGATGAAGTGCAACTTGGCGATCACCGGCGGCGGCAGCACGAAGGGGTAGAAATCCGGCTGGCCCATGCTGCGGGACAGTTCGTTGAGCATGCCGGCCAGTTCGATCCAGGCGTTGACGAACGACAGGAACGCCACGCCACCCGGGTGTTCGGGGTCGTAGAGGGTGGTGAGGGGGAACGGCTGGTAGTCCAGGTCCATCTCGCGGGCGCTCATGCCAAACCCCAGGGCGGTGTCGACGGCGTCCATCATGTGCAGGTAGTGGGCCCAGGTTTCGGCCCAGTCTTCCCAGGGGTGCATGGTGGCGTAGGCGCTGACGCAGGTCTGTTGCCAGTCGGGGCGTGGGCCGTTTTGATAGTGATGCTCCAGTGCATCGGCGTAACTGGCGCGTTCGTCGCCGAACAGGGTGCGAAACGATTCGATCCAGTGGGTGTTGGCGATCAGACGATCCCAATAGTAATGGCCAACTTCATGGCGAAAATGCCCTAGCAAGGTGCGGTAAGGCTCGCGCATTTGCACGCGGACTTTTTCCCGATGGGCGTCGTCGGCTTCCTTGATGTCGAGGGTGATCAGGCCGTTGGCATGGCCGGTCATGGGCGCATTGCCTTCCAGGTCGATGCCGACGAAGTCGAACGCCAAACCGTTGTCTTCATCGATGCTCTTGGGCACCACCTGCAAGCCCAGGCTGATCAGTTGCGCCACCAGCCGGCGCTTGGCGGTTTCGACCTTGCGCCAGCGTTCGGGGTTTTCCGGGACCGACAGGTCGGGAATGGTGCGATTGAGGCTGCAGGCCACGCACAACGGCGCGGTGCTGTGGGCAGGAATCAGCCAGTTGCACGCGGCGGGTGTGTCGAGGTTGGCGCAGCGGCGGAAGGCACCGGCGTCGAGGTTATCGTCTTGCAGCCAAGTGCCAGCAACGGGGCCGGGCTGCAAGGACGCCAGCCGGCTTTGTTGCGGCTGATAGCCCAGCAACGCCTGGCAGGCCAGGCATTGGCTGTTGCGAAAGAACAGCGACTGGCCGCACCGGCATTGCCACACCTTGCTGTTGCGCGAGGACCCGGCCACGAACGGTGCAGCGATACGCGAACTGAGTTGCTCGAAGTAACGGAACATGGCGATCTCTCCCTGGAAGACAGAGACTAGATCAATTCCTTCTGAAGATCGTTCCGAAAATAAAACGCACCACCTTTGTAGGAGCACGGGGGGGGGGGGGGGGGGGGGGGGGGGGGGGGGGGGGGGGGGGGGGGGGGGGGGGGGGGGGGGGGGGGATGGGGGGGGGGG